>JAJZSQ010000028.1 GCA_021849615.1 Pseudomonadota bacterium | reverse complement strand
GGCCTGCATCCTGGCCGGCGCCGCGGCGGCCGCCTATGGTCTGTTGCCGAAATACGCCGACCCGCAGACAGGCGCCCTGCACATGCGTATCGCCGCGCCGGAGGACGCACCGCTCACCGCGTGGCACTGGGCAGCCGGCGGCGCGCTCGCGATGGCGCTCGTGGTCGATATCATGAAAGTCAGTACCCTGGGCTTCGTGGTCCCCGGGATGCGTGTCGAGTACGGTTTGAGCGCGGCGCACGTGGCGGTGTTGCCGTTCGCCGCTTTGACCGGCGCTACGCTCGGCTCGTTCCTCTGGGGTACGCTCGCCGACCGGTACGGACGGCGCGCAACGATCCTGCTCGCCGCCGTGATGTTCATCGGCACGTCGATCTGCGGCGCCATGCCGTCATTCCGCTGGAATGTCCTCATGTGCTTTCTCATGGGCGCATCCGCAGGCGGCCTGCTGCCTGTCGCCTATGCATTGCTGGCGGAGATCATGCCGACCCGGCACCGCGGCTGGAGCCTGGTGGTCGTCGGGGGCATCGGCGCGCTCGGCGGCTACCTCGCCGCCTCGGGATTCTCCGCACTCCTGCAGCCCCAGTTCGGCTGGCGGATCATGTGGTTCCTCAACCTGCCCTCGGGTCTGCTGCTGATCGGCCTCGCGCCGTTGATTCCGGAGTCGGCGCGTTTCCTGGTCCACATCGGCCGCCCCGATGAGGCTCGTGCGACGCTCGAGCGTTTCGGGTGCGTGGTCGTCACGCACATCGAGGCCTGGGATGATGAAGCGCGTGTCGATCACTCCCACCTGCCGCCGACCGAGCCGCGCTTCCTCGGCACCACGGTGGCGCTGACGGTCGCCGGTCTCTCCTGGGGCTTCGTCAATTTCGGCTTGCTGCTGTGGTTGCCGGGTGCGCTGATGGCCGAGGGCCGCACCGTGGGGCTCGCCGCGACACTGATCGCGCGCTCCTCCGTGCTCGCCGCCCCGGTGGTGGCGGTCGCTGCCGTCCTCTATTCGCGCTGGAGTACCAAGGGGGCGCTGTTGATCATGAGCGCAGTCACGGCCGCCGGCGTGCTGGCGCTGGTGCTCGAGCACAGTGGCCTGCCGGGCACCGGCAACCCGCTGCTCGCGCCGGCGCTGCTGCTCATCGGTTCGACCGGCGTCATTTCCATTCTTCTGCCGTACTGCGCCGAGAGCTACCCGCTGCGCGTGCGCGGCCGCGCCACCGGATGGGTGGCCGGCTGCAGCAAGGCAGGCGGCTTGATCTGCCAGGGACTCGGCGTACTCGCGCTCGTCCCGGCGCTGGGCGTCTCGGCCACGGTCATTGGCGTCGCGGTGCTGCTCGGCATCGGACTGATTGCACGCTACGGGCACGAGACCCGCGGCCGCGATCTGCGCGCACTCGAGCGCGCGCTGCCCGAGGCGCGCTGAGCGCTCAGCCGCGGCGCAACAGCAGCAGCGCCAGTCCGTGCTGCGGCACGCGCACCTCGATGCGCCCGCCGTCCAGGTGCACCGACCGCGGGGCGGCTAGCCGCCCTGCCTTGCGCAGTTCGGCTATCTGTTGTGGCGTCGGCCAGGAAGGCCGGCCCATCGCATCGAACAATCGCAGCACGTTGCTGTGCCGGTCATCGACGCGCCACAGCAAACCGCTCGCGCCGGCCGGGAAATGATGAACCGTGAGTGTAAAGAGGCGGTCGGACCGGTGCGCGGGCGGCGGGGTGTAGTGCGGGCCTGAGCCGTCCGCCGGCGCGTAATTCCAGAGCGCCACGACGAGCGAGCCGTCTCGGCTGCGCGTAACGAGCGCGGATTTGACCTGCGGCTCGAGACGCGTGTGGCCGAGCTTGTGCAGCAGCGCAAAAGCGTTGAATGCGGGCTTCGGAATGTCGTCTTCGGCGATCAGTCCGAAGCCGCCATAGAAGGGCTTGCGGATCACCCCGCCCTCCTCGAATACATCCGAGAACGTCCAATAACTCATCGCCTGCAGCAGCCCGGCGCACTGGCGGATGGTGCTCGCGATCCACGGCCCCATGTAGGGCGTGTCGGTGACATCCGGCTCGTTGCTGTAGCTGGCATTGAACTCCGAGAGAATCAGGGGCAAGTGCGGATACGGCGAGCGCGCGATCTCGCCGTGCACTTTGCGCACCGCCCGGCAGACCATGGTGTGGCGGGAAATCTTTCCCGGCGTGCCGAACACGTTCTGCGGCGTGTCGTTGGCGTAGACATGGGTGCTGACGAAGTCGATCGGCGCATGCACGCGCTTGACGTGGCGCAGGAAGGCGCTGACCCAGGCGGCCTGAGCGGTCGCCGGCCCCCCGACGCGCAGGCGCGGACTGACGCTCTTCAACGCCCGCGCCGTCTGATCGTAGAGTTTGAAGTAGGTCTTCTGCTTCGGCACGCCGCCCCAGAAGCTCAAGTTGGGCTCGTTCCACACCTCGAAGTACCAGCTGGCCACTTCATTGATGCCGTAGCGGGCGATGAAATGACGCGCCAGCGCCCGGATCATGCGGTCCCATGCCGCGTAGCTGCGCGGCGGGGAGACATGCGGCCGGTACCAGAATGACTGCACCAGCTTCGGATTGCGCGCCAGCGCCTTGGGCATGAAGTCGAGCTCGACGTAGGGACGCACGCCATGCGCGAGCAATGCATCCATGATCTGGTCGACGTAGGAGAAGTTGTACGGCGGGCTCGCGTCGCGGCCGTGACCGCCCTTGGCGCTCTTGTCGTAGAAGAGCGCCGAATGGTCGGCGGCGAGCCCGACGTCATCGTCGAGCAGACCGTGGAAGCGCACGAACCGCATGCCGGTCGCGGCGCGCATCATCGAGAGGTCCTGCTGATAAGCCGCGCGCAGCACCAGCGTCGCGTGGCCAGACCCGAAGATGTGCTCCCAGAAATGCGGAAACGGCGTGCCGGCGGCAGTCGCGTCGATGTTCAACGCGTCAGTCGCTGCAGCGGGCGGCAGGCTCGCAGGCGCGGCGGCCTGCGGGGTCTTTGGCGGCGTGGATGCCGAGTGACATCCCGCCAGCAGACACCCGGCCAACGCGGCGAACAGGACGGAAACGTGTGCGCGATTCATGACGGTCTCTCAACGAGGGCAGGCCGATGCGGACGTCGCCCGCGGCGACCCGCTACCGTATCGCAAAGGGGTTGCGCCGTGTCAACCCGGTGCCGCGGCGCCGGTCGGGCATTCAGCCCAACCTGACCATGATGTGGCGCGGCACCGTGTAGTCCTCGAGCGCATATACCGAAAGGTCCTTGCCGTAGCCGGAACGCTTGAATCCGCCGTGCGGCATCTCCCGGGCGAAGGTCCCGTGGGTATTGATCCAGGTGCAGCCGTACTGCAGTCGGGCGGCGACCTGCATCGCCAGGCCCACATCCCGGGTCCAGACCGAGGAGGCCAGACCGTACTCCGAATCGTTGGCCCAGCGCACGACCTCCGTCGCGTCGGTAAACGGCGTCAGCGTCACCACGGGCCCGAAGATTTCGCGCTGTACGATTTCGTCGTCCTGACGCGCCCCGGCGATCACCGTCGGCTCATAAAAGAAGCCAGCGCCGGCTCTCGGGCGTCCGCCGGTGGTCACGGTGATGTGCCGCTCGGTGGCGGCCCGGGTCACGAAGCCTGCAACCCGGGAGCGCTGTTCGTCCGAGATCACCGGGCCCATGTCGGCATTTCGGTCCGTCTGCACCCCTACGGTGAGTGTGCGCGCCGCATGCGTCACGGCGTCGACGACGCGCTCGAATGCGGGGGCCTGCACGTACAGGCGACAAGCGGCAGTGCAGTCCTGGCCGGCGTTGTAGAACCCGAATACGCGCATTCCTGCGGCGAGCGCCTCGAGGTCCGCGTCGGCAAAGACGATCACGGGCGCCTTGCCGCCGAGTTCCAGATGGGTGCGCTTGAGCGTGCCGGCGGCGGCGGCCAGGACCTTCTGCCCCGTAGCCACGTCGCCGGTGAGTGAGACCATGCGCACGCGCGGGTGCGCAACCAGCGGCGCCCCGACCGTTTCGCCTCGACCGCACACGACATTGACCACGCCCTTGGGCAGTGCGTCGTTCAGCGCACCGGCGAGCTTGAGCATCGTGAGCGGCGTCTGCTCCGACGGCTTGATCACCACGGTGTTGCCCGCCGCAAGCGCAGGCGCGAGTTTCCACGCCGCCATCATCAGGGGGTAATTCCAGGGCGCGATGGAGGCCACCACACCGACGGGGTCGCGGCGGATCATGCTCGTGTAGCCGCGGGCGTATTCCGCCGCGAGCGGTCCGGTCTGGACCCGCACGGCGCCGGCGAAGAACCGGAACACGTCGGCGATCGCGGGCATCTCGTCCCGGCGCATGGCCTGCAGCGGCTTGCCGGTATTGCGTGACTCGAGCAAAGCGTACGCGTCGGCCTCGTGCTCGAGGTGGGTCGCGATGTCGAGCAGGCGTCGCGCGCGGTGCGCCGGCGTGGTCTGCGACCAGGCCTCGAAGGCACCGGCGGCGGCGTGCACGGCGGCCTCGAGCTGCTCGGGCGAGGCCTCGGCCACGGAGGCGATGCGCTCCCCCGTCGCGGGGTCGAGGATGGGCTCGTCGGCGCCGAGTCCGGGAGTGCGCTCGCCGCCGATCAGCAGGCGCGTGTCGGTCGAGGGCAGCGGGAGGTCCTGGGTCATGGCCGCAGGATAGCGCGGGAGACGGCGGCGCGCTCCGGGGGAGGCTTTCGGCCGCGCGACCGTCTTCTTAGAGAGTGGGCCGGCATCGTCGGGCTACGCCTCGGCGCCCCGTGGCCGGTGATTCGACCTACAGGCCCTGGATAAATGGATGGTTCGCGAATGCATCATCGTGCTGACAAAGCTCCCATGAGCGCGGATGACCGTCTCGATGCTCGGTCCGCCGGCGCACCCCGTCCCGTGCCGCGCTGCAGCCTGCTCGATCCGGAGCGTGCCAAGTCCAGCCACGACCAGATCGCAGCCGTGCTCGGCACCGAACTGCTGCAGGGCCGCTACCCTCCCGGCAGCACGATGCCCGCGGAGGCTGAGCTCGGCGAGCGCTTCCACGTCTCGCGTACGGTGCTGCGTGAGGTGATGAAGACGCTCGCCGCCAAGGGCTTCCTCGTGCCGAAGACACGCGTCGGCACCCGGGTCCGCGACGCCGTGTACTGGAATTATTTCGATGCCGACGTGCTCGCCTGGCGGCTGTGTCTCGGTCTGGATGATGCGTTCCTCGAAACGCTCACCGAGATCCGCCGGGCGCTCGAGCCGGCCGCCGCTGCGCTCGCGGCGCGGCGGCGCGCTCCCGACGATGTCGCCCGGCTGCGCGAGTGCGTGCGGCAGATCGGGCGCGCCGACCACTCGCGGCAGAGCTTCGCGGCGGTCGACCTCGACTTTCATCTGGCGATCGGCACCGCGTCGGGCAATCCGCTGATCCGCTCGATCGCGAGCGTCATCGAGACCGCCCTGGTCGCCTCCTTCACCTACAGTTCCCCGGCCGATGACCCCGGGGATCTCGCCGCGAGCGTCGCCGGTCACTCCGCCGTAGTCGACGCCATCGAGGCGGGCGACGCGACGCGGGCCGCGTGCAGCATCCTCGCCGTGATCGACTCCGGCGCCCGGCGCATCGAGCAGCGCAAGCGGCACCGCAGAGTGGCGCGGTGAATCCCGCCCGGCCAGCGCTACACCCAGCCGCCGTCGACGATGTACTGTTGGCTGGTGCAGGCGCTGGCCGCCTCGGAGGCGAGAAACACGATGACGTTGGCGACTTCCGCGGGCTGCAGCCGGCGCTTCAGGCACTGCCGGGCATTGATCTCCTGCTCGGTCTCGGGCGTCACCCACTTCTCCAGTTGCCGCGCCGTCATGATCCAGCCGGGTGCCACCGCATTGACGCGAATGCCATACGGGCCGAAATCCCGGGCCAGCGAGCGGGTCAGTCCGAGCACCGCAGACTTCGAGGCGGTGTAGGCGACCATGCCACCCTGGCCGATGATCCAGGAAATCGAGCCGAGGTTGATGATCGAGCCGCCGCCGGCCGCCTTCATCCCCGGCAGCACCGCCTGGGCGCAAAAGAACTGCTGCTTGAGGTTCACCGCAATCCGGCTGTCCCACAGCGCTTCGGTCACCTCCTCGGTGGCGTGCCGCTCGTCGCTGGCGGCGTTGTTGACCAGCACCTGCACGGGACCGAGCCGCGCGGCAATCGCCGCGATCGCGCGCCGCAGCGCCTCGATATCCGTCAGATCGCACTGTTCGAAATGCACCGTCGCGCCCGCGGCAGTCAGTTCGGCGGTAAGGGCGCGCGACGGCGCCGCGGCGATGTCGAGAAAGCCGACCCGCGCGTGCTGTGCGGCGAACTGCCGCACGATGGCCTCACCGATGCCGGATCCACCGCCAGTCACCAGCACGACCCGGTCTTTCAGGTCCGTATACAGGGCTGTCATGTATCGATTCACTCCGCAGCAATGATCAACTTCGGCACGCGCCGCTGCGCGCCGTCGGCCTGTGCATCATACTGCGGGGGATCGCAGGGCCGCTTTGCCTCACGACACCCGACCAGGAGCATGACGTTCACATGGCACTGACTGGAGAGCTGTTCATCGGCCGCCGGCGCCTCAGCACTGCGCAGCGCTTCCAGGCCGTCGATCCGACCCGTGGCGAGACGCTCGAGACGGCCTTCAGCGCCGCCGGAACCGCAGAGCTCGAGGCGGCCTGCACGCTCGCGCACACGGCCTTCGATCCGTATCGCAACCTGCCGCCCCTGCGGCGCGCAGATTTCCTCGAGGCCATCGCGCGGCACATTCTCGCCCTCGGCGATGCGCTGCTCGAGCGGGCCCACCGGGAAACGGCCCTGCCGCTGGCGCGACTCACCGGCGAGCGGGCCCGCACCGTCGGACAGCTGCAACTCTTTGCTGCGGAGCTGCGTGCCGGCGAATGGCTCGGCCTGCGCGTCGACCCGGCGCTGCCGCAACGCACACCGGCACCACGCCCGGATCTTCGGCTGCGCAAGATTCCCTGCGGACCGGTGGCCGTTTTCGGTGCCAGCAATTTCCCGCTCGCGTTTTCCGTCGCCGGCGGCGACAGCGCCGCGGCACTCGCGGCCGGCTGCCCCATCGTGGTCAAAGGACATCCGGCCCATCCCGGTACCAGCGAGTGGGTCGCCCAGGCCATCGCCGCCGCCGCGGCTGAAACCGACATGCCGGACGGCGTGTTCTCGTTGTTGCACGGTCCGGACACCGCACTCGGCGCCGCCCTGGTGGCCGATGCGCGCATCCGCGCCGTCGCCTTCACCGGCTCGCGTGCCGGCGGGCTCGCACTGATGAAGATCGCCGCTGCCCGCCCCGAGCCGATCCCCGTGTATGCCGAGATGAGCAGCATCAACCCCGTGGTGCTGCTGCCCGCCGCGCTCGCCGCTCGCAGCGAGAGCCTGGCGCGGGAGTTCGTCGCCTCGCTCACGCTCGGTGTCGGACAGTTCTGCACCAACCCGGGGCTCGTGCTCGCGCTCGAGGGCGACGGTTTGCAGAGATTCATCGAGGCCGCTGGTGCGGCGCTTGCGGCGGTCAGTCCCGCGGTGATGTTGACGGAAGGCATCCAGCGCAATTACATCCGGGGCGTCGAGCGGCTCTGGACCGGGGGCGCCGAGCTGCTGGCGCAAGGCAGTGCCGGTACGAACAACTGCGCGCGCGCCGCGCTGTTCAGCGTGACCGCCGCCTCGCTGGCAGAGCGGCCTGAACTCGCCGAGGAGACTTTCGGGCCCGCGTCGCTGCTCGTGCGCTGCCGCACGCTCAGGGAACTGAGCGAAACGCTCGAGCGGCTCGAAGGGCAATTGACCGCCACGGTGCAGATGGACCCGGCGGATCTGCCACTCGCACAGGAGCTGCTACCGACGCTCGAGCACAAAGCCGGCCGCATCATCGTCAACAGCTGGCCAACCGGCGTCGAGGTTTGCCACGCGATGGTTCACGGCGGACCCTTCCCGGCAACCTCGGACGGCCGCAGCACATCCGTAGGGACTCTTGCGATCGAACGCTTCCTGCGCCCCGTGTGCTATCAAGGCTTTGCCGACGGGCTGCTGCCACAGGAGCTGCGCGCAGGAGAGCTGCAGCGCTGGCCGCACCGCTTCGATGGCGAGCGTCGGCTCGGCCGAACTGAGTGAACCGGGCGGGAGCGCGCGCCGCATCATGCGGCGCGCGCTCACAACGGCCGCGGCGCTACGCTTGAGGGCGCACTTCGCGCCAGGGGATTGCGCAGCGGCAGCAGGAAGGCGTCGGCGCGAATATCGAACACGTCACCCGGCTCGACCCGAACCTGATCGGTGAACGACAGCGTCGCGGTGCCGAAGAAGTGCACGTGAACATCGCCGGGCCGGCGGAACTGGGCGTACTTGAAGTGGTGGTGCTCGAGGTTCGCGATGGCGTGCGACATGTTCGCCTCGCCGGTGAGAAACGGCTTCTCCCACAGCACCCGCTCCTGGCGGTAGATGCGGCTCATGCCACGCACGTCGGGCGGCAGCGCACCGGCGAGGAGCTCCGCGCCGAGGGCCGCTGGCCGCAGCTTGGAGTGCGCGAGCCACAGATAGTTGTGCCGCTCGGTAATGTGATCGGAGAACTCGTTGGCGAGCGTGAAGCCGAGCCGACGGGGCACCCCGTCCGCATCGATCAGATAGATCCCGGCGATCTCCGGCTCCTCGCCGCCGTCGAGCGCGAAGGCCGGGGATTGAAGCGGTGCGCCGTACGGCACCACGCTCGAACCGTCGCCCTTGTAGAACCACTCCGGCTGTACGCCGGGCATGCCGGGCGCGGGTTTGCCGCCCTCGAGGCCTTCCCGGAAGATGCGCATCGAGTCGGTCTGTCCGGCTTCGGTCGCGGCCAACGCGTGCATCTTGTCGCGGCTTTCCGCCGACCCGAGGTGCGTCAGCCCCGTCCCGGTCAGGTACAGGTGCGCCGGATCGGGGTGTTCGATCGGCGCGAGCAGCCGCACGGTCTCGAGCGGGACGTGCCGGCCCGTGCGCCGCTGCTCGACCGCCTGCGCCAGCGTGAAGCCGTCGGCCAATGCGTCGCTCGCCAGGGCATAAAGACTCGGCGCATCGGCCAGCGGTTCGACCCGCTCGGCATCCACCAGCAGAGCGACGCCGTGCACGCCATCCGCTTCGATCTGTACCAGACGCAAAGCCATGAAATCTCCCGCCGTGCCAAGGTGCCTGCCGCCGTCGATGATAGTCCAACAGGTCGGCAAATGTCTGAGTAATCGGTCGGTCTTGACAGTGGCTCGAGCCGCTCCGTATTGTCTGAGTAAATGGTGAGCCATGATGTCGCTGCGGGCGCTCAGGGCCGACCCTCCCGCTCTGGAGCTGTGCGCATGGCGATCTTGATGAGTGGCGAAACAGATGTTGTGCCCTACACCGGCGGCGCGCCGCGCACCTACACCGCGGCGCTGGTGGTGCTGGCAACCGTCTTTTTCATGTGGGGCTTCGCCACCGTCCTCAATGACATCCTGATCCCGCACCTGAAGTCCGCGTTCCAGCTTGACTATGCGCAGGTGCTGCTGATCCAGTTCGTGTTCTTCCTGGCCTACTTCGTCATGGCGATGCCGTCGGCGAAGATCCTCGAGCGGACCGGCTACAAGCAGGCGGTGGTGATCGGCCTGTTCGGGATGGCGGTGAGCGCCGCCGGGTTCATCCCCGCAGCCATGCTCGAGTCGTTCGGACTGTTCCTGCTGGCGCTGTTCCTGCTTGCCGCCTCGATCACGCTGCTGCAGGTCGCCGCCAATCCCTACGTGGCGGTCATCGGCCCGACGCAGACGGCCTCGAGCCGCCTGAATCTCGTGCAGGCGTTCAACTCCGCCGGCACCATGCTGGCGCCGCTCTTTGGCAGTCTGCTCATCCTCGGTCATACGGCGCCCGGCGCCCGTGCGGCCCGCCCGAGCGCCGCGGCGCGCGCCGCAGGCGTCCACACGGTCGAACTGCCTTACGCGATCATCGCTCTCGTCCTGCTGGCCCTCGCGGTGCTGGTCTGGCGGGTCCGGCTGCCGGATCTGGGCAAGGAGACGCGTCGCGCCGCGCGGGCCGAGCGCTCGCAGCAGAGCCTCTGGCGACATCGCAACCTGGTGTTCGGCGTGCCGGCGATTGCGCTGTATCTGATCTGCGAGGTCGGCATCGGCTCTACGCTGGTGAATTTCATGTCACTGCCGACGATCGGCGCACTGACGCACGCCCAGGCCGCCGACTACCTGACGCTCTATTGGGGCGGGGCGATGGCGGGGCGATTCGTCGGCTCCTGGTTCCTGCGCTGGATGCGTCCGCAGCGCGTGCTCGCGGCGGTGACGGTCGGAGCGCTGGCACTGGTCGGGCTCGCGATCCTCTCCACCGGTCATGTCGCGATGTGGAGTCTGCTCGCCGTCGGCCTGTGCAATTCGATCATGTTTCCGACGATTTTCACGCTCGGCATCCGCGGCCTGGGACCGCTCACCGAGGAAGGCTCGGGCCTGCTCATCATGGCCATTGCCGGCGGCGCGCTCGCGGAACTTCAGGGGGTGCTCGCCGATTCGATCGGCTTGCACCTCTCCTACGTGCTGCCCTGGGTGTGCTACGGTTACGTGCTGTTCTATGCGCTGTGGGGCTATCGCGCTACCGGCGCCGTGCACGACGAGCAGTTGAGCGCTTCCTGAGCGGCGCGGCCGGTTGCGACCGGCCGCCGGTGGTGTCGAGCAGCGCGAGGCGCACCAGATCGGTCATGGCGGCGCGGGCGGCCGCCGGATCGCGCCGCTCAACCGCCTCGAGCACCCGCAGATGATCGGGCAGCGGATCACGGCTGAGGGGTGCGGCGCGCTGCTTGAACACGGTGGTCCAGCTGACCGCCGCGGCGATGCCGCTGGTGAGGGAGGCGAGAAACGGGTTGCCGGAGGCCTCCAGCAGCGCCGAGTGAAACGAGCGGTCAGCCTGCCGGCCCGCCTCGACGGCGAGCGACTGTTCCGCCATGTCCTCGAGTGCACGGCGTAGGTCACGCAGCTGTTCTTTGCTGCGGCGCGCGGCAGCGAGCGCAGCCGCCGCCGGCTCGACGATCGTGCGCAGCTCGAACAGCGCATTCAGCAACGGCAGCTCCGGATCGCCGCTGAAAATCCACGACACCACGTCCGGATCGAGCAGGTGCCAGGTCCCCGCCGGGCTGACGCGCGTGCCGAGCTTGGGGCGCGACTCGACCAGCCCCTTCGCCGCCAGGATGCGCAGCGCCTCGCGGTAGGCGGTGCGCGAGACTTTCAGCTGCTCGCTGGCGGCAATTTCACCGTCGAGCACGCAGCCGGGCGCGAGCCGCCCGGAAACGATCCGCACACCGATATCGCGTGCGATCGTCCCGTGCAGCCGCAAGGCTTTGCTGCCCGGGGCGCTGTTGGAAGGGGCTGGCGTCCTCGGTCGCATGACTGGCGCACTCTCGGCTCGATGCAGACGCTCCAGTATAGCGCCGGCTGCGGGGCAGGCGGAGGCGCGGACCCACTCGGAAGCGACACTCGATATCTCGTCTGCTCGGATCGATGGGATTTTGACCGGCCGGCATACGCTGGATGCAATGAGGACGCCGCGTCTGAAACGCTTCACGGCAGGACTCGGAGTGGACGGCAGTGCTGCAGAATACGACGACGACGCGGCGCAGGAACACCGGCGATCTGGGCAAGGTGGCCAACATCAGCGACGTATCGTCCGAGATGTGTTGGTCCGTTCTGCGGGCGGTCCTAGGCGATGCCGCCCGGACCGCGCAGCAGATGCGGCCCGAGATCACGCACGCTGCGGCAGCTGAGTTGCCCGAGCACGCGGTCGAGTTCGACACTGAGCATCTGCAACGCGCGCGCGACGCCCTCCTCGCCCGCCGCGGCAAGCCCATAGAGCGTCGCGCGACCGAGCAACACCGCATCTGCCCCGAGCGCGAGCGCCTTGGCGATGTCAGTGCCCCGGCGAAAGCCGCTGTCTATGAGCACGCGCAGGCGGCCGTCGACCGCCGCTGAAATATCGGGGAGCACCTCGATGGGCGCCACACACGAGTCGAGCTGTCGCCCACCGTGATTGGTCAGAACGATCCCGTCGCAGCCGAGTTCGGCGGCCTTGTGCGCATCAGCGACGGTCAGCACCCCCTTGATCAGCAGCTTGTGCGGCCAGTGCTCACGCACCCACGCAATGTCCTCCCAGGCGAGCGTCGGGGTGAACATCTGCGGGATGATGGTGCTGCCACCGACGGCCGTTGCGGCTCCCGGTGGCAGGAACGTCTCGATGTTCCGAAAGCGCGGCATGCCGCTCCGCAGAAGCACCCGGGCCAGCCAGCCAGGGTGCCGCAGTACATCGAGCGCCGTTCGCACCCGCAGCTGCCCGGGATTGCTGTAGTTGCGTTTATCCCACTCACGGCTGCCGAACACGTTGGCATCGGTCGTGAACAGCAGCGCTTCATAACCGCTCGCTGCCGCGCGATGCATGATGTTCTCGGCAATCGCACGGTTGCGCATGACGTACAGCTGCATCCAGAGTCGCCCGCCCGCTTGTCGGGCGACATCTTCGAGCAGCGTCGTTGAAACCGTGCTCAGCGTGTAGGGAATTCCCGCAGCGGCAGCCGCCCGCGCCAGGGCGACATCACCGTGCGGATGCAACATGCCATTCAAACCCGTCGGCGCAATGGCGAACGGTGCGCGCATCGGTGCGCCGAAGAGTTCCGTCGTCAGCGTGCGGCCCTCGGTGGGCACGAGGGTCGGGGGCACGAATTTCAGCGCCACGAACGCGGCCCGGTTGCCGTGCAGCGTCGCCTCGTCCTCCGCGCCACCTTCGACGTATTCGAAGGCAAAGCCCGGCACGCGCCGCCGCGCCACCTCGCGCAGATCGGCGATGTTGAGGGCCGCACTGAGATCCCGCCCGGTGAAGGGCCGGCGTTTCCAGGGCATAGGCGCTCGCTCCAGAGGTGCAGAGGGCCGGACTATCCTCGCAGATGCTCCGGCTGCCGTCGATCATGCGGTCGCGGAAAGTTGTTTTGCGAGCAAGTCGGGATACGGCTTCAGAGCGGTGCCGCACGCGATCGTTTCCACATGGGACTGATGCGCCGCTCGGCTGTGCCTCGACGTCACTTGCCGATGCAGAACCTGCCGAAGATGCGTCCCAGCAGGTCCTCGCTGGTGAACTCCCCGGTAATTTCGCTCAGCGCCTGTTGCGCGGCACGCAGGTCCTCGGCGAGGAGCTCACCGGACCGGCGCTCGCGCAGTCGCCGCTCGGCCTCCGCCACCATCCCGCGCGCACGGTGCAGCGCATCGAGGTGCCGGCGCCGCGCCGAGACCGTACCGGTATCGATGCTCGTGAAGCCGACGCAGTCCTTCAGGTGCGCGCGCAAGCGCTCGATGCCCTCACCCGTGAGCGCCGAGATGGCAACCCGCGGGGGGCCTGCGACGGTGTCGGCCAGCGGAATGCCCGCGGCCAGATCGCTCTTGTTCAGCACCAGCGTGACCGGGACATCGGGCGGCAGACGATCCCGTTCTTCGGCGAAAGCGCGCGCGTGCGGGTCCTGCAGCAGATCGATCACGAACAGCACCCGGTCGGCGCGGCGCATCTGCTCGTGCGCGCGGCGAATGCCCTCGGCCTCGACCTCGTCGGCGCCGTCGCGCAAACCGGCCGTGTCGAGTACGTGCAGCGGCATGCCGTCGATGTCGATCCGTTCGCGCACGATGTCGCGCGTGGTGCCGGGAATCGGCGTCACGATGGCGGCGTCGTAGCCGGCCAGTCGATTCAGCAGGCTCGATTTGCCGGCATTGGGCCGCCCGGCGAGCACGACGGTCATACCATCGCGCAGCAGCGCGCCCTGACGGGCGCTGCGCTCGATGGCCTCGAAGTGATCACTGAGGGTGCGAAAGCGCTCGTGCAGCTGACGGTCAGCGAGGAAATCGACCTCCTCTTCGGGAAAATCGATGGCAGCCTCCACGTAGGTGCGCACGTCGATCACCGCTTCGGTCAATCCGTGCACCATGGCAGAGAACTCCCCCTGCAGCGAGCGCATCGCCGCGCGGGCCGCTTCTCGCGAGCCGGCGTCGATGAGATCGGCGATGGCTTCGGCCTGCGCCAGGTCGACTTTCTCATTGAGAAAAGCGCGCAGCGTGAACTCCCCCGGCTGCGCCCGGCGCGCACCGAGGTCCAGGACCCGCGCCACCACCGCCTCGAGAACGGCCGGGCCGCCGTGCCCATGCAACTCCAGGACATGCTCGCCGGTGTAGGAATGCGGCGCCGGGAAGAACAGCGCGAGACCGGCGTCGATCGGCTCCTGGGCCGCATCGAGGAAGCGCGCGAAGCGCGCGATGCGCGCCGGCGGCAGGTCACCGAGCAGGACCGCGGCGATCTCCGGCACCTTCGGTCCGGAGACGCGCACGATGCCGATGCCGCCGCGTCCCGGCGGGGTTGCCGGCGCCACGATGGTATCCGTACGCGTCATGCGCCCAAGAGTACCCCCGCGGCCCGACCGATAGAAGGGGCCGTCAGGTCCGGGTTGCGGTCGCCGCGCCGATACGCCGGTTGATGTTCCACTGCTGCAGAATCGACAGCAGGCTGTTCACCACGTAGTACAGCACCAGGCCCGAGGGGAAGAACGCGAACAGACCCGCCATGACCAGCGGCATGAACATGAACATCTTGGCCTGCACCGGATCGGGCGGCGCCGGATTGAGCTTGTACTGCAGCACGCCGGTCAGCGCCATGATGGCCGGCAGAATGAAGTACGGATCGCGCGCCGAGAGGTCCTGGATCCAGAACATGAACGGCGCCTGGCGCAGCTCGACGCTGTAGAGCAGCACCCAGTAGAAGGCGATGAACACCGGGAACTGCAAGAGCATCGGCAGGCAGCCGGAGACCGGATTGACCTTCTCGCGCTTGTACAGCTCCATCATGGCGCGGCCGAGCTGCTCCTTGTCGTCCTTGTAGGTCTCCTGGATGTTCTTGATGCGCGGTCCGAGCGCCTTCATCTTGGCCATCGAGCGGCCGCTGGTTTCCGAGAGCGGATAGAACAGCAGCTTCAGCAGGATGGTGACGACGATGATCGCCACGCCCCAGTTGCCGGTGAGCTTGTGGACTTCGCTCAGCATCCAGAACAGCGGGCGCGCCAGGATGGTGAGTTTGCCGTAGTCATCGAGGTAGGTCAGGGTCGGATCAGTCCGGTCGAGCTGGGCATGCAGCGTCGGACCGACGAACAGCGTCTGACCGAGGGTGAGCACCGCGCCGGGGGCCACCGTATGCTCAGGTCCGGAGGCCGCCAGCAGATACCCGGTACCCGAGACCTTCGAGCTGAACCGGTAGGCGGCGCCCTTAGGCGGCACCACGGCACTGACGAAGTCGTGCTGCGGCACGGCGATCCAGCCGTCGGTCACCGTGCGGGTGTAGTGCTGGTAGTCGCTGCTCGCCGGATCGAGCTTCACGTACTCGTGGCCGTTCCAGATGGCCGGACCGTGATAGGCCTTGCTGCCCGGATCGAAGTAGCTGCCGCTGGTGCGCGGATCGTTGCGAAACAGCTGCGCGTACTGCGTGACGGTCCACGGCTGCGCGCTGCCGTTGTGGATGGCGTACTGCAGACGAATGCGGTAGGAACCCTTGCGGAAGATGAAGGTCTTGGTGACGGTGATGCCGTTGGCGGTCCAGGTGAGCGGCACGCTGAGCACCCCGCTCGGACCCATGCGGTACTCCTGCTGCGGGGCAGTGAAGGCCGCTGTCTGCGTCGGGTAGGCCGACCCGGCCGGCCCCGTCAGACCGGTCTGCAGCAGGTACTCGCTCGCCGGGGTCGGGTTCTCGAGCACGACGCGTTCAGGCTTGCCCTTCGCCTTCGCATACTTCAGCAGCCGAACGTGCTCGAGCGTGCCGCCTTCGGTGCTGATCTGCAGGTCGTACACGTCGGTGTGCACCTGCACCGTCGCCATCGCGGGGGCCGGCGCCGCGACGAGCTTCGCGTTCGTGGCGCCCGCCGGAGTGGCTGTCGCAGGCGGCGCCGGGGCGGGGTGTGCGGCCGGCGCACCCTGGGTCTGCGGGATGTTCGCGGCGAGGCTCGCGGGGGCCGGGGCCTGCTGCGTGTGCGCCGCGGTTGGTGCCGTCGCGAAATCCGTGGTCCAGGTCGTGTAGTTGAACCACAGCAGCAGGGCCAGTCCCAACCAGACGAAGTAGCGCAGTTGATTAGTCATGTCGGTGAGCAATCGGGGTCGAGCCATGGACGGGCACCGGATCGTAGCCGCCCGCATGCCAGGGATGGCAGCGGCCGATGCGCTTCAGCGCGAGCCAGCCGCCGCGCAGGATGCCGAAGCGTTCGATCGCCTCGGCGGCATAGTGGGAACAGGACGGGTGGAACCGGCAGTTGGGCCCGAGCAGCGGACTGAGGGTCCACTGATACAGGCGGATCAGCGCGAGGGCGAGGGCACGCATCGTTCACTGACCTGGCGCCACAGCGCCTCGAGACTGGCATGCAGTGCGGGGCCCGGCGCACCGAGCGCGCGGGCACGGGCACTGACCACGAGGTCCACGCCGGGCAGCGCCTGCTGATGGCGCCGGAAGGATTCGCGGATGATGCGGCGGATGCGGTTGCGCTCCACCGCGGTACGGGTGACGCGCAGCGCGACGGCCAGGCCGAGGCGGGGACCGGTCTTGTCGTTGCTGATCACTGTCACCGCAAAAAATCCGTTGCCAAAGCGCCGGCCGCGCAGCCGGGCCGCATCGAAGTCCGATTTGTGCCGCACCCGCCTCGACGGCGGAAAGCTCAGCCGCGCTCGAGGCTCACTGCACATGCGGACCCCCTCGTTCTACGCCGGGATGCAGTCCGGGGCCGGGTCGAGCCGGCCCCGCAAGACGCATCGGCGCCGGGCGGGCAGCGGTCGTCAGGGCCGTCCCGCGTTACGGGATCAGCTTCTTACGTCCTTTGGCACGGCGACGGGCCAGCACTTTGCGGCCGTTTTGGGTCGCCATGCGCGCCCGGAACCCGTGCGTGCGCTTACGGCGCAGCTTGCTCGGCTGATAGGTACGCTTCATACCGGGGCTCCAGAAGGTTCCAGTGGGGTCCAAAAAGGGCGGCAAGGCTAAGCCGTTGACCGCCAAGGTGTCAATATTTAATCGCGTGAAAATCTTCAGCGGGGGGACCGATCGGTATAGACTCGCCAGCCTTTTCCACCAAGCCGGAGCCCTTCCCGATGCACACTCTGCGGTCGCCCCGCAGCGGCATCCTGCCGCAATCGCTCCGGAAGCGCGAGGGGGCCGGCGGCGGCAGCCGGGCACCTCGGGCCGGCGCCGGCCTGTAGCCTCAGTCGGGGGATCGCGCTTGGAAGCGTCGCTGTGGGGTCGGTGCATATGTGCCTTGGAGGCCGAACTCCCTGAGCAGCAGTTCAATACGTGGGTGCGGCCGCTGCAGGCGCTCGAGGGTGCCGGTGCCCTGAAGCTGCTCGCGCCGAACCGTTTCGTGGTCGAATGGATCAATGAGCGGCTGCTGCCGCGCATCGGGGAGTTGCTGCGCGACGAGAGCACCGGGGATGTGCCGATCGTGACGGTGGAGGTCGGCTCGCGCCCGAGCGCGCCTGAGCCGCCCCCCCCTCCGGTCGCGGAAGCACCGAAGCGGGCGCGGCGCGGCGAGGGCCTGGTGATCGGGGCGCGCCTCAACGCGGATTTCTCCTTCGCCAGCTTCGTCGAGGGCAAGAGCAACCAGCTGGCCAAGGCCGCGTCGCTGCAAGTCGCGGAGAATCCCGGTAAGGCCTACAACCCGCTGTTTCTCTACGGCGGGGTCGGTCTCGGCAAAACGCACCTGATGCATGCGATCGCGCATCACATCCGCGAACACAACGAGGAAGCGCGGATCGCCTACGTGCACTCGGAGCGCTTCGTCAGCGACATGGTGCGCGCCCTGCAGCACAACTCGATGAACGAGTTCAAAACCGCGTATCGATCGCTCGATGCGCTGCTGATCGATGACATCCAGTTCTTTGCCGGCAAGGAACGCTCGCAGGAGGAGTTCTTTCACACCTTCAACGCGCTGCTCGAAGGGCAGCACCAGGTGATCCTCAGCTGCGATCGCTACCCGAAGGAGGTCGAGGGCCTCGAGGAGCGACTGAAGTCCCGCTTCGGCTGGGGACTGACGGTGGCGGTCGAACCGCCGGAACTCGAGACCTGCGTGGCGATCCTGATCAGCAAGTCCCGCCAGTTCGGCATGCCGCTGCCCGAAGAGGTCGCCTTCTTCATCGCCAAGCGAATCCGCTCGAACGTGCGCGAGCTCGAAGGGGCGCTGCGCCGCGTGATCGCCAATGCGCGCTTCACGGGGCATCCGATCACCCTGGAGTTCACCAAGGAGGCGCTGAAGGACCTGCTGTCGCTGCAGGCGAAACTCGTCACCATCGAGAACATCCAGAAGACGGTTGCGGATTACTACAAGGTGCGTGTCGCCGATCTGCTCTCCAAGCGGCGCAGTCGCTCGGTGGCCCGCCCCCGCCAGGTCGCGATGGCGCTCGCCAAGGAACTCACTAGCCAGAGCCTGCCAGAGATCGGCGATGCGTTCGGCGGACGCGACCACACCACGGTGCTGCATGCGTGCAAGCGGATCAAGGAGCTGCGGGACATCGACATCCGCATGAGCGAGGATTACTCGAACCTGTTGAGAACCCTGACCGCCTGAGGGGACAGGGCTGTGGATGAGCTGTGGACGATTCTGGGGATAAAGTTATGCACAGATGGCGCACAGGTCGTACCCAGATGCTCCCCGGAAAGCGCGAACGCCAGCGGTGCGTAAGCGGTTGATCGGACTCGGAGGACGACATAATCCTCCTTATCCACAGGCCTAATCGTTACTACAATCGGATTCTTAAGATCTCAAGACAAGAAGATAAGACTTATGAAGCTCACGGCTAAGCGCGAAGAACTGCTCGCTCCCCTGCAAAGCGTGATCGGCGTGGTCGAGCGGCGCCAAACGATGCCGGTCCTGGCGAACGTGCTGCTCTCTGCGCGGGACAAACGGCTGGTCATGACCGGAACGGATCTCGAGGTCGAACTCGCCGCCACGAGCGCTATACAGCTCGAGACGGCCGGCGACATCACCGTGCCGGGACGCAAGTTCCTCGACATCCTGCGCGCGCTGCCGCCCGGGGCGGACCTGACGCTGACCACGGAGGGGGAAAAGGTGACCGTGCGGGCGGGACGCAGCCGCTTCACGCTGACCACGCTGCCGGCGGCCGAATTTCCGGTGCTGGAGGAGATCCATGCGCAGCAGACGCTCACGCTCGGGCAGGGCGCGTTCCACCGGTTGATCGACAAGACGCATTTCTCGATGGCGCAGCAGGACGTGCGCTATTACCTCAACGGGTTGATGCTCGAGACGCAGGACAGCACGCTGCGCGCGGTGGCCACCGACGGGCACCGGCTGGCGCTGTGCGAGATGACGCTGAGTTCACCCGGACGGGAGGGCCAAGTCATCGTGCCGCGTAAGGCCATCCTCGAGCTGCAACGCATTCTCGGCACCGAAGGCGAAATCGAACTGGCGATTGGAACGAATCACATTCGAGCCCAGATCGGCGACATTCGCTTCACTTCGAAGCTGATCGATGGTCGTTTCCCGGAATACGGTCGTGTCATTCCGCATGAACCGCCACGCGTCGCGCAGGCGGACCGGGACCTGTTGCGTCAGGCGCTGCAGCGAACGGCAATTCTGTCGAATGAGAAGTACCGTGGAATCCGGGTCGGTGTGAAGTCGGGACTCCTGTCGCTGCAGGCGCACAACCCCGAGCACGAGGAGGCCGAAGATCAGCTCGAGATCGAGTACGAGGGCGAAGAGATCGAGATCGGTTTCAATGTGAACTATCTGCTCGACGCACTGAGTGCGATCGAGACGGATCGCGTCGAACTGGGATTTACGGACGCGAACAGCAGCTGCCTGATCCGCGCGCCGGGTTTTTCGGAGGCGCGATACGTCGTCATGCCCATGCGGCTCTGAGCCCACGACGGAGTGCGCCGCTGAACCGAACGGTCGGCGGACCCGCCGGCCGGACCGTCCATGAGCCTCGGTGAGCTGCAGATCCAGAATGTGCGCTGCATCGGCAGCGCGCGACTGGAGTTGCATCCGCGTTGCACGCTCATCTGGGGCGGCAATGGAGCCGGAAAGACGTCGCTGCTCGAAGCGGCCTTCCTGCTCGGCCGCGGCCGTTCGTTCCGATCCCCCCGTTCCGAGCAGTTGGTGCGCAGGACGGCCTCGAGGCTCACCGTCTTCGGGCGCACGCTCGGACCGGTTCCACATGCCGTCGGAATCGAATTCGATCGCGAGCAGGGCAGTTCGGCCCGAGTCGATGGGCAGGCCGTGAAGTCGCTGGCGGATCTCAGCCTGGCCTTCCCGGTCCAGGTCATCGATCCGGAGATCCACAAGCTGATTGAAGAAGGGGGCCGCCGGCGTCGCCGCTGGCTCGACTGGGCTGTGTTCCACGTGGAACCTCAGTTCGGGGAGGCCTGGTTCCGGTATGCCCGGGCGTTGCGTCAGCGGAACGCAGCGCTCAAAGGACGGCCGTCCCAGGCGCGACCCTGGGAAGCGGAACTGGTGGAGCAGGGTACGCGCATGTCCGTGGCCCGCCGGGCCGTGCTCGAAAGCCTCGAGCCGTACTGGAACGCGATCGTGGCGGCCGTCGATTGTCCTCGAGCTCGGATCGGCTACGCGCAAGGCTGGGCCGAGACCCAATCGCTCTCGGACGCACTCGAATCGGCGCGTGCCCGGGACGAAGCACGCCAGACCACGACGGTGGGGCCGCACCGGGCGGATCTGCGCATCATGCTCGACGGCAAGCCGGCCCGCGACATCCTGTCGCGCGGTCAGCAGAAGTTGACCGCGGCGGCGCTGACGCTGGCGCAGCTGCGGCTCCTGGCCGACTCGACGAGCGTCATGCCGACGCTGCTCCTCGATGACCCCGCGGCCGAGCTCGACGCCCAACACCAGGCGGCATTTGTGGCGGAAATTCTTCGGTTGAACTGCCAGCTCGTGATCACCGCGCTGCAGCCGCAGATTCCGGGGTTTACCCAGCCCGATCGGGTGTTTCACGTGGAACAAGGCGACGTCCGACCGGTATAATGTGACATTGCAGAACGGGACCGTACATGGCAGCCGAAGACGTCTACGACTCTAGTAAAATCAAGGTCTTAAAAGGTCTGGACGCCGTACGGAAACGGCCCGGCATGTACATCGGCGACACCGATGACGGCACCGGACTGCACCACATGGTCTTCGAGGTCGTGGATAACTCCATCGACGAAGCGCTGGCCGGATTCTGCGACCGCATCGTCGTCACGGTTCACGCCGACGAATCCATCACCGTATCGGACAACGGCCGCGGCATCCCGGTCGATCTGCACCCCGAGGAGGGGCGCTCCGCCGCCGAGGTCATCATGACCGTCCTGCATGCCGGCGGAAAATTCGACGCGAGCTCATACAAGGTGTCCGGTGGGCTGCATGGGGTCGGTGTCTCGGTGGTCAATGCGCTCTCCGACTACCTGCTGCTCACCATTCACCGGGACGGCCGGGTCCACCGCCAGGAATACCGCCTCGGCGACCCGGTCGCACCGCTCGCGGTGGCCGGTCCTTCCGAGCAGCGGGGCACCACCATCCGCTTCAAGCCGAGCGCGCAGATCTTCACGCACATTCAGTTCAACCACGACGTGCTCGCCAAACGGCTGCGCGAACTGTCGTTCCTGAATTCCGGCGTACGCATCGAGCTGATCGACGAGCGCGAGAACACCTCGGACGTCTTTCAGCACGAGGGCGGACTGCAGGCCTTCGTGAAATATCTCAATCGCTCCCGCACACCGGTGCACGAGTCGATTCCCTGGTTCAAGACCCAGGACGGACCGGTCACCATCGAAGTGGCACTGCAGTGGAACGACTCCTACCAGGAGAGCATGTTCTGCTACACCAACAACATTCCGCAGAAGGACGGCGGAACCCATCTGGCCGGGTTCCGCAGCGCGCTGACGCGCACGCTCAACGATTACATCGAAAAGGAAATGTCGGCCAAGAAGGACAAGGTCCCCACGACCGGTGACGATGCGCGCGAAGGGCTCACCGCCATTCTGTCGGTGAAACTCCCGGACCCGAAGTTCTCCTCGCAGACCAAGGACAAACTGGTCTCCTCGGAGGTCAAGGGCATCGTCGAGGCCGCGGTGGCCGCCAAGCTGCAGGATTTTCTGCTCGAGCATCCGCAGGATGCCAAAGCGATCATCGCCAAGATGCTCGAGGCGGCCCGAGCGCGTGAAGCGGCGCGCAAGGCGCGCGAAATGACGCGGCGCAAAGGCGCACTCGACATCGCGGGACTGCCGGGCAAACTGGCGGATTGTCAGGAGAAGGATCCGGCGCTCTCGGAGATCTTCATCGTCGAGGGCGATTCGGCCGGCGGCTCTGCCAAACAGGGCCGTGACCGCCGGACGCAGGCGATTCTGCCGCTGAAGGGCAAGATCCTGAACGTCGAAAAGGCGCGCTTCGACAAGATGCTCTCATCGGCCGAGGTCGGTACGCTCATCACCGCGCTCGGCTGCGGCATCGGCAAGGATGATTTCGATCTGGCCAAACTGCGCTACCACCGCGTCATCATCATGACGGATGCGGACGTCGACGGCAGCCACATCCGCACGCTGCTGCTGACGTTCTTCTACCGCCAGATGCTGGCGCTGATCGAGCACGGGCACGTGTACATCGCTCAGCCGCCACTATTCAAGGTCAAGCGCGGCAAGCAGGAAATGTACGTCAAGGACGAGGCGGAACTCGACGCGGTGCTGCTGAACTCCGCGCTGGAAAATGCGGCACTGCACGTCAACGCCGAAGCCCCGCCCCTGCAGGGGCCGGGCCTCGAAGTGCTGGCCCGTCAGTACACCGAGGTCCAGGCCATCATCAAGCGCTGGTCGCGTCGCTACGACGAGCGTCTGCTGGAACAGCTGATTTACCTGCCCGTGGTGCGCCCGCAAGACTTCGACCAGGCCGACTGGCTGCGGGCCTGGGCGGCCCAGCTGCATCAAAGCCTCAACGCGCTCGATGACGCGACCCGCTCGTACGCGGTTGAGTTGCGCGACGCGCCCGTCCAGGGCCACGGGCCGCGAGTTCTGATCCGCCGCACCGAACATGGCACCGAGAGCACCAAGTACCTGACCCGCGAGTTCTTCGAATCCGCCGAGTACCAGCGCATTGCAGACCTCGCCCGCACGCTCGCCGGCCTGATCGGAGAGGGCGCGACGGTCACCCGCGGGGACGCCCGCCAGCCGGTCGGCTCCTTCAAGGAGGCCATGAAGTGGCTGTTTGATCAGGCGCGCAAGGGCCAGAGCATCCAGCGCTACAAGGGCCTCGGCGAGATGAATCCCGAGCAGCTCTGGGAGACGACCATCAATCCCGAGACCCGCCGGCTCATGCAGGTGAAGATCGACGACGCCGTCACCTCCGATGACATCTTCACCACCCTGATGGGCGATCAGGTCGAGCCGCGCCGTGAATTCATCGAGAAGAACGCGCTTTCGGTGATGAACCTCGATATTTGAGCGACGTTCGTTACAGGTTCACGGCGGCCATGCCGGCCGCCGGGTAGCGCGTGCCCGCCGCGGCACCCGGGGGAAAGGCCGCATCGAGTGCCGTGAAGTCCGCCGCCTCGAGGCGCACGGCCAGTGCGCCGAGGTTCTCCTCGAGACGTTCGCGCCGCTTGGTTCCCGGGATCGCAATGATGTCCTCGCCCTGGGCGAGGACCCAGGCGAGCGCAAGCTGTGCAGATGTACAGCCTTTCTGGTTGCCAAGCGCCTGCACGGCCTCCACCAGGCGCAGGTTGCGCGCAAAATTTTCGCCCTGGAACCTCGGGTGGTTGCGGCGGAAATCCTCCGCGCCGAGGTCCTCGGGCCGCCGAATCGCGCCGGTCAGAAATCCCCTCCCGAGCGGCGAGTAGGCCACGAGCGCAATCCCCAACCGTCGGCAGACGGCCAGCGCGCCGGTGTCCTCCAGATCGCGCGACCACAGCGAAAACTCGCTCTGCAGCGCAGCGATCGGATGCACGCGTACCGCGCGCTCGATCGTGGCCGCACCGGCCTCCGACAGCCCGAGGAAGCGCACCTTGCCGGCGCGCACCAGGTCGGCCATGGCCCCCACGGTGTCCTCGATCGGCACCTGCGGATCGACCCGGTGCTGGTAGTACAGGTCGATGTGCTCGACCCCCAATCGCTTCAGACTCGCCTCACAGGCGCTGCGCACGTAGTCCGGCCGGCCGCTGATGCCGCGCCTGGTCGGGTCCACCGCGTCACGCACGATCCCGAACTTCGTGGCCAGGAAGACCTGCTCGCGCCGGCCCCGGATCGCCCGGCCCACCAGTTCCTCGTTGACGAACGGCCCATACATGTCCGCCGTGTCGAGCAGCGTGACGCCGCGCTCGAGCGCCAGGTGGATCGTGGCGATGGATTCGGCGTCGTCGCGCACGCCGTAGAACTCGCTCATCCCCATGCAGCCGAGTCCCAGGGCGGAGACGCGGGGACCATTCTGGCCGAGCAATCGGGTCTGCATGGGGAACTCCTTGGCGCGCACGCGCTGTTCAGCACAGGATCGGGAGGTGCCGATTATAGCGCCGCGGTGCGCCGCCATTCTCGGGGTCGCACCACGACGGTGCAGTGGTGGCAGAATCCGCCCTTCACTTTTACCGGCCCGAAAGGGACCTCACGCATGTCCACCGAGACCTTGACCCCAGAGGCGCTGCAGCTCAGCCCCAGACGACACACCAGCACCGCACGCACCGTCGAACAACTGGTCGCCGAACAGCTCGCACATTTCGGCATCGCCGCAGACTCTCCCCATGGCCAGGCACTGACCCGCCTGACGCGCGCCCTGATCGACGCCAACGGTGCGGCGCAGGATGCCTGGCGCCTGACGAACCAAACGCTCGCCACGCTCGACCGCCGCGACCGCATCGCCTGGTTCAACGCCAAGCGCTTCGCCTGTTTCCAGCTCGCCAAAGTGCTCGACACGCTGCAGAACCCGCTGCGCGCCACCTATCAGTCAATCATGGACGATGCGCCGACCGCCATCGCCAAGGGACCGAACCCGCTGTTCGACAACGTGACCGCGTTGTTCAGCGCCACACCGGTCATCACACGCACGGCGACCTACGTCTACGCCTGCACCGAGTGGGTGGAGGACGCCTTCCAGGGCAAGGAGCTGCTGCACGAGATCTACTCACGGCTGCTCAACCCCACCTCGATCTGCCTCGCCAACCACATCGTCGACCTCGAAGCCGGGCCCGACGCGGCCCACTATTTCGCCTGGAATTTCAATTCCGGTATGGCCGCGATCGACGCGACGCTCGCGAACCTCGTCGGCTACGAGGACATCGTCCTCGCCAGCCGCAACGTGTACGGCGGCACCTACCAGCTCCTGCACGACTGGTACGGCAAGCGCAGCAACCTCAACGTCTCGGTCGAGTGGTTCGACGGGGAGACCGGCGCGCAATTCAGCTCGCGCCTCGCGGAACTCGAGCGCCGCTATGCCGATCGTCTCGCCCAGGGTCGTCAGATCTATATCTATCTCGAGTCTCCGTGCAATCCGCACGGCAACATCCTCGATGTCCCGGGCATCTGCCGCGCCGCGCACGCCAAGGGCTTGACCGTGATCTGCGACGCCACCGTCGGCACCCCGGTGCTGCAGCGGCTCCTGCAGCGTCCCGAGCGCACCGAACGGCCCGACTTCCTCATTCATTCCTACACCAAGGACATCTGCGGTTCCGGCAACACCACCGCGGGCGTGGTGATCGGCCGCACCGAGCGGATGTTTCTGCCCAAGGGACAGAGCGTCCGGGCCTCAGGCCACGACGGGCACGAGCGCGAATACCGTTGGGACGAGACCATGTTCTGGAACGTGTACTACGTCAAAGGCGCGTTCCTCGATGCGGACAAGGCGTTCGAAGTGTTGAGCGGCATGCGGACCATGGAGCTGCGCGTGCTGCAGAAATGCATCAACACCATCGTACTGGCGCGTGCCCTGGCGCTGCATCCGATGATCAATGTGCACTGCTCGGCGGTGCACGGCCATCCCAACGGCGCACTGCGCGAGCAGTTGATGACGCTCGGACTTCCAGCCCCGCTGTTCACCATCGACTTCGAGGGCACCGCGCGCCATCCGGGTCGCCTGGAGCAAAGTCGCCTCGAACGCCTGCTCGACAGTCTGGAGCCGGCCTTCGGATTGCAGGTGACGCTCGGACAGACCAACACGGTAGTGCTCTGTCCGGCGCTGACCAGCCACTCGGAGCTCAGCGAACAGGCACTCGCGGCCGCCGGGATCACGCCGACGACACTGCGCATCTCGGTCGGCGACGAGGACCCGCGCTACCTGCTCGAACACCTGCGCCAAGCCGCGGCGCTCGCCGCGGGCGATGCCGATCCGGACTTTGCGGAGGGCTTCCCCGGGCGCGAACGCCTCAATGAGATCTACCAGGAGGTGTACACGGACGTGCATCGCCGCTGGATCACGGCGCGCTGCGCCGGCTGAGCGATACCAGGGCGCGGCCGCGACGGCCGCGCCCTGCCCCGTGAGCGGCTCAGCGGACCGGATCGAACCTCAGCAGCTGCAGTGAGCCGGGCGTGAACGGCGAGTGCAGCGGCCGCCTGCCGCCGCGCCACGCGGCGAAGAATGCCCGCAGCGCCTTCGCCGTGGTGTGTGCCGCCACGATGAACACACGTCCGGTGCGCGGATCGAGCGCCATCGTGCGCCCCGACAGCTCGGTCCTGACCGGCGGCAGCGCCACGAAGGTGTCGGCATTCACCTCGCGAATCACCGAGAGCGTTCCGCTCATCCCGTTGGAACTGAAGATGAGCCGGCGGCGCGGATCGAACCGATCCGCATCGGTGCCCGCGCCGATCGGCACAGTGGCGATCACCGCGCCGTCGGCAGCGTTCACCACGACCAGATGGCCGTTCTCGCAGCTCGCGAACAACCGGTGCGTCACAGTGTCGATGGCCAATCCGTGCGGTGACCGGCAGGTCGGCATCGGCCAGGTGGCATCGACGCGGTTGGTCGCAGTATCAATGCGAACAATCTCCGGGTGCTTCACGCCGTTGACGTAGAGTTTACCGTTGTTGCCCGGAACCGCGTATTCCAGATCGCCGCCGATGTGGATGAACGTCACCACGGTGCGCCGCGCCGGATCGATCACGGCCACGGTACCCGTGTCGCCGTCGATGACGAAGGCGTGGCGGCTCGCCGGATCGAACGTGACCGCATCGGCACCGCGCTGGATCTTCAGGCGTGCCAACACCTTCAGCGTCCTGAGACTGAAGATCACGGCCTCTCCCCGGCCACCGTCATCCGTGATGCCGACACCGGCGCGGTGATCGAAGGCCACGCCATGCGGCCCGCCGGGGATCGGTCCGACCTCGCCCACGATTCGCCCGCGGTCGGCATCGACCACCGTCAGACGATTGCCATGGGCGATGAAGACGCGGCGCAAAGCCGGATCGAATACCGCGTAATCCCAGCTCGTGGGGGCACCGAGCGCAACGCGCTGCGCCAGTCGATAGGCGGGCACGTCGCGTCCCGCCGCCGAGGATGCCAGGCACACGGCGATCCCCGCGAGCAACATGGCAGCCCAACATGACCCCGTCATGACACGTGAACGCATTCGTCAGTCTCCCCTGTCAGCGCCCGCGGCCCGCGGCAACAGCGGGCCGATGTCTCCATTATGGCCTCTCTTAAATTCCGAGTGGGTAACCGAGGCCTGAACGGGTAGGCTTGATCTTTCCGCCTCGATCTCTTTTCATCGGCGAAGCCGTCAGAAGGCGATGGTCGAAGTGGGCCGAACGAGCCCCA
>JAJZSQ010000027.1 GCA_021849615.1 Pseudomonadota bacterium | reverse complement strand
CCCGCCGTTCGTCTCGGCCATCACCTTCGTCAGCGCCGCCGTCAGCGTCGTCTTCCCGTGGTCCACGTGCCCGATCGTCCCCACGTTCACATGCGGCTTGCTGCGCTCGAATTTCTCTTTGGACATGACTGCTTACCTAAATAAACCTTAATTCTTGATGATGCCGTCAGCGATATTCGGCGGCACTTCGAGGTACTTCGCGAATTCCATCGTGAAGGTTGCACGACCCTGGCTCATCGAGCGCACATTGGTCGCGTAACCAAACATTTCCGACAGCGGCACTTCGGCCGTAATGGCCTTGCCCGCCGGCGAGTCGTCCATGCCCATGATCTGTCCGCGCCGGCGATTGAGGTCACCGATCACGTCCCCGGAGTATTCCTCCGGCGTCACCACTTCCACCTTCATGATCGGCTCGAGCAGCACCGGCCGGGCGCGCCGGAACCCTTCCTTGAAGCCCATGGAGCCGGCGATCTTGAACGCCATCTCGTTCGAGTCGACGTCGTGGTACGAGCCATCGAACAGCGTGATCTTGACGTCGACCACCGGGTAGCCGGCGATGACGCCCGTCTGACAGGCTTCCTGGATGCCTTTGTCGACCGCCGGTATGAACTCGCGCGGAACGGCGCCACCGACGATGCCGTTGATGAATTCGTAACCCTTACCGGTGTCGTTCGGCTCGACTTTCAGCCAGACGTGGCCATACTGGCCGCGACCGCCCGACTGGCGCACGAACTTGCCTTCCTGCTCGACCGTGGCGCGGATGGTTTCACGGTAGGCCACCTGCGGCTTGCCGACGTTGGCCTCGACCTTGAACTCGCGCTTCATGCGGTCGACGATGATTTCCAGGTGCAGCTCGCCCATGCCCGCGATGATGGTCTGGCCCGACTCCTGGTCGGTGCTGACGCGGAACGAAGGATCTTCCTTGGCGAGACGCTGCAGGGCGAGGCCCATCTTTTCCTGGTCCGCCTTGGTTTTCGGCTCCACCGCCACCGAGATCACCGGCTCGGGGAATTCCATTTTTTCTAGGGTGATCGCCTTCTCGAGATCGCACAGCGTATCGCCCGTGATCACGTCCTTCAGGCCGACCGCGGAAGCGATGTCCCCGGCGCGCACTTCCTTGATCTCTGTGCGGTCGCTGGCATGCATCTGCAGCAATCGGCCGACGCGCTCTTTGCGGTCCTTGGTCGGCACGTACACGGTGTCCCCGGAGTTCAGCACGCCCGAATAGACGCGAAAGAAGGTCAGGTTGCCGACGA
This sequence comes from Pseudomonadota bacterium, assembly GCA_021849615.1. Taxonomy (GTDB): domain Bacteria; phylum Pseudomonadota; class Gammaproteobacteria; order Steroidobacterales; family Steroidobacteraceae; genus 13-2-20CM-66-19. The sequence continues at coordinate 26,553 of JAJZSQ010000027.1, read as the reverse complement.
ACGGATCATTCAAAATTTTGAATGCCAGCGCCGAGAACGGCTCCTCGTCGCCCGCCCTGCGCGTCGCCGGCTCGCCATCCGGACCGATACCCTTGACGGCGGGCATTTCGACCGGCGAGGGCATGAACTCGATGACCGCATCGAGCAGCGCCTGCACGCCCTTGTTCTTGAACGCCGAGCCACACATGCACAGCACCACCTCGTTGCGCAGCGAGCGCTCGCGCAGGCCGGCGCGGATCTCCTCGACGCTGAGCGCCTGGCCCTCGAGGTACTTGTTCATCAGTGCGTCGTTGGCTTCGGCGGCCGCTTCGATCATCTTGCCGCGGTATTCCTCGGCCTGAGCCTTGAGGTCCGCGGGAATCTCACGGTACTCGAAGCGCGTTCCCTGGGTTTCCATGTCCCAGTAGATCGCCTGCATGCGGATCAGGTCGACTACGCCCTCGAACCGGTCCTCGGCACCGATCGGCAGCTGGATGGCCACCGGGTTGGCGCGCAGGCGCTGGCGGATCATCTCCACGACGCGCAGGAAGTTTGCGCCGGCCCGATCCATCTTGTTGACGAACGCGATACGCGGCACCGCGTATTTGTTCATCTGCCGCCACACCGTCTCGGACTGCGGCTGCACGCCGGCCACCGAGTCGAACAGTGCCACCGCCGAGTCGAGCACCCGCAGACTGCGCTCCACCTCGATGGTGAAGTCGACGTGCCCCGGCGTGTCGATGATGTTGATGCGGTGCTCGGGGTGGCTGCCGTCCATGCCCTTCCAGAAGCAGGTCGTCGCCGCCGAGGTGATCGTGATGCCGCGCTCTTGTTCCTGCTCCATGTAATCCATCACGGCCGCGCCGTCATGGACCTCACCGATTTTGTGCGAGACACCGGTGTAGAACAGGATACGCTCGGTCGTCGTCGTCTTGCCCGCATCGATGTGGGCAGAGATGCCGATGTTCCGGTAACGCTCAATGGGCGTTGCGCGTGCCACGATCCGCTGTCCTCAATCCTCTTCGGTCAGTACCCGGCCAATGCGCCGCCGCTTACCAGCGGTAGTGCGCGAAGGCCTTGTTGGCCTCCGCCATGCGGTGCGTGTCCTCGCGCTTGCGCACGGCGGCGCCGCGATTCTCCGCGGCATCCATCAGCTCGTGCGCCAGGCGGTGCGCCATGGACTTCTCGCTGCGCGCGCGGGCCGCTTCGATGACCCAGCGCATGGCGAGCGTCTGGCGGCGGGTGGCCCGCACCTCGACCGGCACCTGATACGTGGCACCGCCGACGCGGCGTGACTTGACCTCGACCACGGGCTTGACGTTGTCGAGAGCAGCCGACAGCACGTCGATGGCCTCCTGGCCCTGCTTGCCGGTCTTCTCGCCAATGCGCTCGATGGCGCCGTAGATGATGTGCTCGGCCGCGGACTTCTTGCCGTCCTTCATGACGACGTTCATGAACTTGGCCAGCATATCGCTGTGGAATTTCGGGTCCGGCAGGATGGTGCGGACCGGAGCTTGGGCTCGGCGGGACATACCGGATCCTCCTTACTTCTTAGGGCGCTTCGCGCCGTATTTGGAGCGGCTCTGCTTGCGCTCGCCGACACCGGCGCAATCGAGGGTACCGCGGACGGTGTGGTAGCGCACACCCGGCAGATCCTTGACGCGGCCGCCGCGGATCAGCACCACGGAGTGCTCCTGCAGGTTGTGGCCTTCGCCGCCGATGTAGCTGGTGACCTCGTAGCCGTTCGTCAGGCGTACGCGGCAGACCTTCCGCAGCGCGGAATTCGGCTTCTTCGGCGTGGTGGTGTACACGCGCGTGCAGACGCCTCGCTTCTGGGGAGAAGCCCCCAGCGCGGGCACCTTGGTTTTCTCTGTTCTCGTTCGGCGCGGTTGCCGGATGAGCTGACCCGTGGTCGCCATACTGTCTCCAAGATCCTGCGTTCGAGCGCGGACGGCGCCCCTGATTTGTGCAAAGGGTGCGCCCGTGCGGTGAGCGGCCGGACGAAAACCGGGCCGCCTGCGCACGGCACACTCCGTGGAGCGCACTGGCGAGGGTTTGGCCCGGGGTCTGGGTGTCGCTATTTCCGGGGCCGGTGCGCAGTCGGGCCGACCCGAGAAAGGCCGGCGATTCTAGGGAGGGGGAACGGGAGTGTCAACGGGGAGAGGCCGGAAAAGCACTCCGGGGCGTCCCCAAACCCCGAATTTCACCCCTGGGGGCCGGCCTGGACGCCATCCTGGGCGCAGCCGACGCCCCCACGCCCCCGTTCCGGCCCCGTCTGGCACCTGACCCCGGATGGAGGCTCTGCGCGAGTCCGTCCGGCACGGGCAGACGCAAGCAGGGCTGTGCGGATGATAAATTAGGCCGGCGCGAACCGAGCGCGACCTGAAGCACCGGCAGCAGCGGCCCATGAGAGACCTGATCCTGCGGATGTACGATCGCGCCATCGACGTCATCATCATCGGCTTGGTGCTGATCATGATCGTCGTGATGGGGTTCGCCTTCTTCGACGTCGTCATGAACGTCTGGCGCCTGATTCCGGACGTCAAGTCCAATACCGTGAACGCGGACGATTTCCGCAACTTGATCGTCACCGTACTCGATGTTTTCGTACTCATCGAGCTGTTCGACACGTTCACCAGCTACGTCAAGACTCGGCACGTACGCCTGACGCAGTTACTCGACGTCACCGTCGTATTTGCGCTGCGCGAATTGCTCGTCAAACTCTACGCGAACAGCTTCGCCGCCAGCCAGCTGATCGGTCTGTGCGGCATCATCATCCTGCTGGTGCTGGCCCGCAGTCTCACCAGCCGTCTCTCCCCGCGCGCGGGCGGCTAGCGCGGCGCGGGGGGACGATGCACCTCAGTTCGGCTGGCTCGGCCCCGAACCGGGCCCGGGGCCCGGGCCGAATCCGGGCGGACTGACCGCCCCGGCGCCGCGAGCCCAGCGGCTCCCGAGCGCAGTCTCGATGACCCGCCCGAGCCCCACGGCGACGATGATCAGACCCCACCACCCCCCGCCGTTGGTCCACAGCGCGAAGGTAATGGCCACGCCGACCAGCAGAGTGACGATTCCGCTGCTGCGGCCGTTGCGGCTGGAGCGTCCCCAGCCCGAGCCGAGGAGCTCCGGGGAGAGCGGCGGCAGTTCGATGCCTTTCTCGAGGGCCGCCATGCGCTCGGCATGATGCAGCTGCAGCAATTCGCGCTGGCGGCGGTAATGGATGTAGGTGCCGACGATCGCGACGGTGAAGGCACCGAGGATCGCCAGGATGGGAATGGCCATGCTGAGCATGGAAACCAGCGTATCGGACAGCGACATGAGCGGTGACTCCCGGAACGAGTGTGATGGGTCGCATTTGATACCCTCGCGCACGCCGAGCGGTTTCACACAGCGGCGGAAAAATAATTGAAACCGACGCAGGCCCGGGCGGGTATTGCAGAACGGAGGGGATGCTTGAACACTGCGCTCGGCCGGCCCGAGACATCCGATGCGGAAGTACTGGGCCTGCTGCGCCGCGGGGCGCGCGAGCAGGCCTTCGCGCGGGTGCTCGAAGGCTACGAGCAGAAGGTGTTCCGGCTGTGCTGCGCGCTGCTCGGGGAGCGCACCCAGGCCGAGGATGCCGCCCAGGAGAGTCTGCTGCGCGTCTGGCACGCGCTCGAGCGCTACGACGGACGCGCCGGGCTCTCGAGCTGGATTTACGCGATCACGCGCAATCGCTGCCTCAGCGCACTCGCCCACCGCCGCACGTTCGACTCCCTGGACGCCCCGGAATGGGGCGAGCACTCGCTCGAGCCGGCCGCCGACGAGGTGCTGCCGAACGCCTCCGACGGACGCGTCCAGCAGCTGCGCGATTTGGTGGAACTGCTCCCGGAGCGCCAACGACAGGTTCTGCGCCTGTATTACTTCGAGGACCGTTCCGTGAGTGAAGTGGCGCTGATGCTCGGCTGTCCCGAGGGTACGGTGAAAACGGGGCTGTTTCGTGCCCGCGCAGCGCTCGCGGCCCTGCTTGAACGGCGCGGGCTTGCCGATCCATCCTACTGGCAGGAGATGACCTCATGAGTGAGCACGGCATCGACTCGCAGCTCGACCGGGCGCTCGATGCGGCGCTCGAGCAGGCGCTGAGGCCACCGGGACTGCCGCAGCGCTTTCGCGCCGAACTCGGCGCCGCCCGCCGGCGGCTCGAGCACCTGGACGTGGCGCAGGTCCGCGCGCGCTTGCAGATCGAGCACCGCGAGCAGCTCACCACGCTGCAGGCCGATTTCGTGCGGATCCGCCGTACGACCCTCGGCACGCTGCTCGGGGCAGCTTTTGCGGCCGGCGCCGGCGCGGTCATCGCCATGCCTTGGCTGCGCTCGCATTTCGGACCCCTGGCACCGATGCTCATCGCCTGGGGCGGCGTGGCGCTCGGCGTGCTGCTCGGCATGGCGGCGCTGCGAGGCAGGCTCGGGATGCAGACCCGCTAACGGCAGCGGGGGCGGCACTGCGAGACGCGGGGCCAATGGCGTATCATTCACGCCCATAACACTCCAGAACCACGCATCCTCGAGCCGATGTCCGCACCCGCATCCCCTCTGAACCGCCCGCCCGCGCTGCGCCTGCCGGGCGGCTGGCTGACGGCTCTGGTTCCACTGATCTGGCTGGCCGGACTCGGCGCCTGGGTGACGCTGCGCTGGTCACATCTGCCGCCCATGATCCCGATCCGCTGGAACCTGGCCATGGGGGTTCCGGACTTCTGGGTTCGCCGCTCCGCCTCGGCAGTCTTCTCGGTCATGGGCACGATGGGCGCGATCTGCCTCGCATTCATCGCACTCGCCTGGCTGATGCTGCAGCAGCCGCCGCAGGCGTCACCGGGCTCCGTGGCGGCTGAGCGCGTCTTTCGGCGCCAGACCGCGATGCTGATCGTCGCGTCTGCCTGGTTCGTGGCCTTCTGGCCCGCATTCAGCCTGCTGCCGCTGCCGCTCGAGCTGTTCCGCGTGTGGACCGTGCTGTTTGCCGCCACGTTGATCACCGGAGGCGTCGCCCTCGTGCGCTCCGGGTTTCGTATGTACCGTGCGCAGCACGGCGGCTCGGCAGGTCTGCCCCGGGCGGGGCAGCCGGATGAGGGCCGCTGGTACGGACCGTTCTACGTCAACCGGCGCAACCGTTCGCTGCTGGTCCCTAAACCCCTCGGCGGCGGGTACCTGTTCAACTTCGCCAATCCTTGGGCCTGGGTGCTGCTCGCAGCGTTGCTCGGCACTGCATACGTGCTGGTGCGCCTGCGCCATCCCTAGCCGGGGCGTGCGCACCGGCCCGGTTCATCCCCGCGCCAGCGTACGGCGCGTGCGCCAACGTGTTTTTTGTGAGCCGACCTCTGCCGCACTGTCAAATAGCGTGGCATGATGCGCGCGCACTGCACCTGCGGGGATGCCCGGACGCCACCATACGGCGCCTGCGCCGCCCCGGAGCGTACGACGGACGGCTCTGCATCAGCGTAACAACCGAGAACAACCGATGAGCACACGCGGCTCTGGACTGCTCGCTCTGATTTTGATCAGTTTTCTCATCGGCGGCTTCGGTTCGAGTGCGGCCGCGCACGCATCCCCGCGGCACCCCCTGCACCGCGCCGTGCGCCATCGCTACGTACGCCACCGCTACATTCGTCATCGTGCGCGACGTGTCAGCCGCCCCTACGTGCGCTCACAGGAGGCGCTGGTGTACGACGCGACTCTGGCGCGGGTGCTCTATGCGAAGCGGTCCGCCGGCGTCACGCCCATCGCCTCGATCACCAAGCTCATGACCACGCTGGTCGTGGCCGACGCGCATCAGCCGCTCGCGCAGCGCCTGCAGGTGACCCGGGCAGACTGGACACCGTACTCGCATCTGCCGATCGGCATCTGGCTGACGCGCGCACAGCTGTTTCACCTGGCGCTGATGTCCTCGGAGAACCGTGCCGCACGTACGCTGTGCAGCAATTACCCGGGCGGACTGCCCGCCTGCGTGCGGGCGATGAACGCCAAGGCGCACGCCCTCGGCATGACCCATACGCATTTCGTCGAGCCGACCGGCCTGTCCGTACAGAACGTGTCCACGCCGGGGGATCTGGCCAAGCTGGTGCTGGCGGCGGCGCACAACCCGGTCATTCGCCGCTACTCGACGAGCCCCGGCTACACGATCCGCGACGGCCGCTGGCGCCTGCCGTACTACCCGACCGACCCGCTGGTCCGGGACCGCTGGTGGCACATCGTGGTGCAAAAGACCGGCTTCACCGATCCGGCCGGCCAATGCCTGGTGCTCGATACCTACATCGACCACCACAACATCGTCATGGTGCTGATGCACTCCTGGGGCAAGTACACGCGCACTGCCGACGCGCTGCGCGTCAAGCAGTGGCTGCAGGCCCGCCTGCTGCGGCACCGTTGGGCCACGGTCGCCTCGCGCATGTGAGCCGGCGCTCGACACCTCGGTCGCCTCCCGATCGAGCCCATACTCCCCGCCTCTGACATTCCACTGCAGCAGCGTGTTCGTTGCCCGCCATGCGCATGGCGCGCGACCGATACTTCGCTGGGGCCGACGACCCGTGGACGCTCGAGCAGTTGAGCCCGTCCCGAACGTGACCGCCGCGCATCACGCTCATCCGGCGCCGCACCGATCCGCCAGGCGCAGCCGCGCTGCGCGCCGCAGCGTCACGGAATCAACACGGTCGAGCCGGTGGTGCGGCGCGCCTCCAGATCGCGATGTGCCTGGGCCGCCTCCGTGAGGGGGTACCGCTGTCCGATCCGCACCCGAAGCACGCCCTTCCTGACGGCCGAAAACAGTTCGCGCGCAGCGGTATCGAGCTGTTCGCGGTCGGCAATGTAGTTGAACAGCGTCGGGCGCGTCAGGAACAGCGAGCCGCGCCGGCTCAGCTCGAGCGGCGCAATCGGCGGCACCGGCCCCGAGGCATTGCCGAAGCTCACCATCAGGCCGAGCGGACGCAGGCAATCGAGTGAATCCATGAACGTGTCCCGCCCGACCGAATCGTAGACCACCGCAACGCCGGCGCCGCGGGTCAGGCGGCGCACTTGCGGCGCGAGCGGACCGTGCCCCGACAGCAGGACATGCCGGCAGCCGTGTTTGCGGGCCAGCTCGGCCTTCGCTTCGCTGCCGACGACCCCGATGACTTTCGCGCCGAGCGCCTTGGCCCATTGGGTGAGCAGTAGTCCGACTCCGCCGGCGGCGGCATGCACCAGGATCGGCTCCCCGCGCTGCACGCGATGCGTGCGGCGCAGCAGGAACTGCGCGGTCAGCCCCTTCAACATCAGGGCCGCCGCCTGCTCCTCGGCGATACCCTTGGGGATTTTCACCAGACGCGCCGCCGGAAGGTTGCGCACATCGCAATAAGCGCCCGGAGCCGAGTGCACGTACGCCACGCGATCCCCCACACGGAACCCGCGTACGTTGCGCCCCAGGGCCGTGATGACGCCCGCCGCCTCGCGCCCCGGGCAGCCGGGCAGTTCCCCGGGATACAGGCCAGTGCGGTCGTACACGTCGATATAGTTCAGGCCGATCGCGGTGTGACGTATCTGGACTTCGCCCGGCGCGGGCCGGTCAAGCTCGAGATCCTCCACGCGCAGCACTTCGGGTCCGCCGTGTTCATGGAATCGGATGCATTTCATGTCCGCACTCCGTCAGATCCTCACCACGACGGGCGCACCGGTCCGCTGCCGGCACCAGTGTGCTCGAGGGCCGCGGCGATCTGCTCACGCTCCTCGTCACTGAGCGTCAGCGTCGCCCCGCCGATCCAACCGTCGACCTGCGCGGGGGTGCGGGCGCCCACGATGGCGCCCGTGACGCCCGGCCAGGCCAGCACCCAGGCCACCGCGAGCGCGCCGAGGGTTGCGCCGTGGCGCGCCGCAACGGGTTTGAGCGCCTCGACGAATGCGAGGTTGCGCTGCAGGGCGTCGCCGGTGAAGTGCGGATCGCGGCTGCGCCAGTCATCGGCCGGCAGAGTCCGCGCCCGCTCGACGCTGAACGCGCCGGTGAGCAGACCGGCCTGCATCGGGCTGTACACGATCACCCCCGTGTCGTGCGCCCGGCACCACTGGATCTCGGCAGCCTCCTCGCGGCGGATCGCGGAGAACGGCGGCTGGAGCGACTCGACGTGGCCGAGCCGCTCGGCCCGCTCGAGCTGCGCCACCGAATGATTCGACAGCGCCGCGGCGCGGATCTTGCCAGCCCGCTGGAACGAGAGCAGCGTCTCCCAGTAGACCTCGAGCGCGGTGTCGTCCGCGGGGCGGTGCACCTGGTATAGGTCGATGCGTTCGACCCCGAGACGGCGCAGCGAGGCATCGAGTTCGCGGCGCAGACTCTCCGCCGTTCCGACCCGCCGCGGGGCCGCCGCCGGCCGGTGTTCGTCCCAGACCAGACCGCATTTGGTGAATACGTAGGGCCGATCGGCGGCCGGCACACCCTGCAGCGCGCGGCGCACGATCTCCTCGGAGTGCCCGAAGCCATAGATGGGGGCGGTGTCGATCCAGTTGATGCCGCGTTCGAGCGCGTGGCGGATGGCGCGGATCGAGTCCGCGTCGTCCACGGCCCCCCATTCGGTGCCACCGGCCGCCCACGCGCCGAAGCCGACGCGGGTGATGGCCATGCCGGTCTTGCCCAGTACCTGGGTGGGCAGCGCCTCGCGGGGCGCGGCGGAATCGTTCGGCATCATGCGCCTCCTGAACCTCACGCGAAGGTCCAAGGCTGACATGCCCCTGTGGCCCACGCAACCGCTGACCCGGCTCAGGGCTGCGGAACGAGGACCGTGAGCTTCAGAGCCGGATCCTGCGCCGGTCGCAGCGTGCACTGCTCATACCGGCAGTGCCCGCGGCGAGGATCCTGAAAGCTCCGCACCCCACCCTCGCGCCCCAGCACGTGTTGAGACTGCCAGGCGGCGGCAAACACGGGGCTCGCCTGTGCCAGCGTGCGCACCAACTCCAGGTGCACCGGGTCATCCTCTCGGCCAGCGGTGTCTGCCCGATACTCGGCCACTAACCGCTGCGCGCGCTGCGGCCAATCGACGATGAAGTGCGGCGCTCGCGCATCGAGGAACACGTAGCGCAGCAGGTTGCGCGGCCCCCGCGCGCCGAGCCAGTCGGTGAACAATTGTGCGGCCGGTCGGCTCCAGACTACCGCATCCCAGTGCCGGTCGATCACATAGGCCGGCGTGCGCACGGCGCGCACCAGCGCCAGCAGCGGCCGCGGGTCGGGCGGCTCGGACGACGGCCGCACATCGGCCCGGCCGCTGAGCTCGAACAGATACGCCCGTTCGACGCGCGAGAGGCACAGTCCGTCGGCGATGGCGTGCAGCGTCTCCTGCGAAATGGCCCGGGTACGCCCCTGCTCGATCCACGTGTACCAGGTCACGCTGATGCCGCACAACTGCGCGGCCTCCTCGCGCCGAAGCCCCGGGGCCCGGCGGCGGCCGCGTGGGAATTCAAAGGACTCCGGGCGCAGCCGCTCGCGCTGCGCCCGCAGAAAGGCGCCGAGTGAAGGCTCGAACGCCCGTCGGGAATCGCCGCGCTGTGCTGAGACCGCCATAGGAACCGTCACGGTCGAGGTAGTTTTAGTAATAGTATCAGCGCACGTCTTGTACCAGGATAACGGTTGCGCATACTGACCCTCTCGCCCCCCCCGGAGGTTGTCCATGCGTTCCCACGAACAGACCGTTCACACTCAGTTCGATCCGCACGCCGAGGCGTACCTGCACAGCGCAGTGCATTCGGCGGGCCCCGATCTGCAGCACGCCCGGACACTCCTCGGCCAGTGCCCCGGAACGCTGCCGCGGGCGCTCGATGTCGGCTGCGGCGCAGGCCATCTGGCCTTTGCAATCGCTGCGCATGTCGGGCGCGTCGTGGCCCTCGACCCATCCGCGAACATGCGAGCTGCCGTGACACGCGGTGCGGCGGCGCGCGGGCTCGAGGCGGACGGCAGCTTCGTGCTCCAGACGGGCCTGTTCTGGCTCGTCAAGGCGGGCCGGCCCTAGGGCAGGCCGCCCGCGGATCGGTGGCGCAGGTGTGCGAATAGATCTCCCGGCACGGAAGTCTTGCCGAGTGCACACCCGAGGATGGGAAACGGCTCGAAGTCGATCGCGCAATGGTCGGTGAGCAAAACCGCGATGCCGCCCAATCGCAGCCTCCGAATGCGCTTCGTCGTAACCGGGTCCCATCCGTTCCACGGGCGCCGCTGCGGCGCCCGCCGGAACGGATCTGCGTGGGGAAAGCCGATGATCACGCCAGCTGAAACACGTCGGGCATCGAGGGTACGTGCCGCACTTCGCAGCGCGGCCCACCAGCGGACTGGGGGCGTAGCGCGCGCGTGAGCGGGCAGCGGCGCCCGCGTCGCGACGACACCTGAGCGCGTCACGAGCGAAGCCAGGCCGGGATGGCGCAGCGCCGGCGCGGTGCGCGCCGGGTGGACGCTGTGCCCGCGCCGAGGGGCTGCAGCGGGCCGCGAAGACAGACCCAGCTGCACGGAGACCCAGCGCACCGGGCGCCGGGACGGTGGCGGATGCGAAGCCAACAGAAGCGCCCCCAGCGCCGCGTGCAGCGCCACCACCACCGCGGCTGTGACACTGCGCTGCGCTGCAAGCCGCCGAGGCTTGGAGCGCATCGTGCCACTCAACCGTCCAGTGACGGAACCGGGTGTGGGCGATGGCGCAGCAGGAAGTAGGGAACGAGTGCCACGGCCGTCGTGATGAGGGCGGGCGTCAGTTCGCCGGCGATCGCGGAAAACGCGATTCGGAAGCCCATCGAGGCGCTGCCGCGGTGGCCGGCCACCGGCAGCATCAGCGCGACGTTCATGAGCCGGGCCGCAATACACGCCAACAGCGCCCCGCCGATCAGCCCCCCGACCGGGATCGGGCGACCGCAGGCCCGCACACCGAACAGCGCCGCCACGGTCACCGGCAGCACCCACAGCATCCCCACCTGCACCGCAGTATTCACGGCCGCGGCGGCCAGAACCGGCACCGTCATGTGACGTCCGGTGAGGTGAAGCGCATCGAGCGTCGCCACCAGCAGCGCCATGAGCGAGATACTCGCAGCAGTGAAGCTCAGGAGCGGCCCGAAAATGCACAGCAGTGGCCAGCGGCACAGCCAGGACTTCAGCTCATCGCGACCCGCATAGCGTTCGATCAGCATCCTGTCGCCGCCCAGCGCTTCGTGCGCTTCGCGTTCGGCCTGCATGAGTGCCGCGCCGCCCTCGAGCCGCTCCGCTCGCAGCTGCTCGAAATGCGCCTGAAGTTCGAGCGTCGCCCGCCGTGCATGGCGTGCGGCGACGCCGCGCTCGATGAGTGCGCGCTGCAGCGCGCGAAAACGCAGATCAGTCATGGTGTGCCCCCAAAATGCGCTCCACACCTTCGCTCATGCGGCGCCAATTCGCGGTGAGGCGCTCGAGCCGCCGGCAGCCCTTGGGCGTCGCCTGGTAATAGATTCGCGTACGACCGTCGACCTGCCTCGATCGCGAGCGCAGCAGGCCGCGCGCCTCGAGCGCATGCAGCGCCGGATACAACACCCCCTCGCCGAGACTGAGTGTCTCGCGGCTGAGCAGCTTCAGGGCGCGGGCGATGTCGTAGCCGTACATCTGCCGTTGTGCCAGCAGCCGCAGCAGCACCAGTTCGGGTACGCCGCTCATCAGTGTAGGGTCGCGCTCGGGCATGAGCCGACTATACCTCGCGTCGCGAGGCATGAAAAGCGGTGAGCGGTCCGATTATGGCGAGGCGTAACGCAGGATGCGGCAGGGACTCAGAGGAAGTTTGCGCCGGTGATGCCGCCGTACACGCCGAGCCCTGCGGTGAGCAGCGCGATCGCCACGACCACCCAGGCGTATGCGCCCTTGAGCCGGTGTTCCGGCGGCAACGCGCGGAAGGCGAGTGCCACCAGGAATCCCAGCACCAGCGGCAGCATGAGCGCATTCATGACTTCCACGCCGATATTGAGCTCGACGAGGTTCGGAGCCAGATCGACCAACACCGCCCCGCCGATCACCGCTGCGGCGTAGATGCCGTAGAACCATGGCGCCTCGAGCGGATGGTGCTCGAGCGAGTGTCGGTAGCCGGTGACCTCGCCGAACCCCCATGCGCTCGCCAGCGAGGCGACGATGGCTGCCACCAGCGCCGCGCCGATCGTGCCGAGTCCGAACACGACCCGGCCGACATCGACACCGAGGAACGGCACCAGCAGCTTGGTGATGTCCCCGATCGAATTCAGGCTCGCGTGCGAGTGCAGCGTGCCGATCGTGGCGGCCGCGGCAATCAGGATCGCGGCCATGACCGCCTGGGTGATGACCGAGCCGATGGCCGTATCCAGGCGGGCATGACGGTAATGGTGCGGTTGGAGCTTTTTGTCCGCGACGGCGGACTGCTGGTAGAAGATCATCCACGGCATGATGACCGCGCCGATGTTGGCCGCCACCAGGTACAGGTACTGGTCATTGCCGAGCGGCATGTGCAGCAGGCCGCTCACCATCGCGCCGCCGTGCGGGTGCGCGCGCCAGGCAATGAAGAAGAACGCAAACTCGAACAGTCCGAGTCCGATCGCCACCCGCTCGACGCGGCGGTAGCTGCCGGTGAGCACGATGGTCAGCAGCGCCCCGACCGTGAGCGCGAGGCTGAGTGCGCGTGGGACACCGAACAGCTCCCCGACGGCCGCTACGCCGGAGAATTCCGTGACCAGGGCACCGACCGTCGCCACCCCGAGCCCGCAGACCGACAGCCATGCCCAGCCGGTGCCGAAGGTCTTGCGAATCAGCTCGCCGTGGCCCTGGCCGGTAAAAATGCCGAGGCGCACGGTGAGTTCCTGGACCACGAACAGCACGGGGATCAGCAACAGCTGCAGCAGCAGCAACCGGTATCCCCACTGCACGCCGCTCTGCGCGGCCGTGATGATGCTGCCCACGTCGGTATCGGCCAGCATGACCACGAGCCCAGGACCCATGACCGCCAGAAACATCTTCCAGCCGGGCAACACCGCTCGGGCGGGAGAAGCGGCGAGATTGCGAGCGGTCGATTCCATCGAGCTTCACCTGAGTCACGTCCGCGCCGCGGGACAGCCTGTGCCGTACCCCGACAGGCATCCGCGTGGCCGCGTTACGGCAGAGTGGGGGCGATACAAATAAGACTGATTCGCATTTACATAAAGAATAGCAGTGGCCCCGCGGCAAGGCAATGACGGACATCCGCAATGGCATTCAGGGCCGAACCACGGCCCGTGCCGCCCAGGCCCCTGATACGCGCCCCAGCGAACCCGGTAGACTCGCAGACTGGAAAGCAACGGGGGGCGCGGTGCGGCCATAGAGCCGGCACGGCAGTCACACCCTGCCGCTCGGTGCAGCGCCCCGGTCCAGTTCAGCGCATTTCGGCAACCCACGGAGTCGCGCCGATGCATTTTCTGATTCTGGCGCTGCGTACACCGGATTTCGATCCGGAGGTCCTGCCATCGCATCGCGCTTACCTCGACGCCCTGCGGTTGCGTGGGCTGCTCGCCGCACACGGACCCTTCCTCGATCAATCTGGCGGCGCCTACGTCATTCGCGCCGATTCGCTGCCGGAAGCCGAGGCCGTGGCCGCTGCAGATCCGCTGAGCAGTTCCGGTGCGTCAGAAATGGCCGTATGGGCCTGGGATGCGACCTGGATCGACGGCACGGCGGTAGACGCCGCGGATGAGACCGAAGCCCCCTGAGCGGGCGCTCGGGAGGCACCGAGGAGGCTGACCGATGTTCATCGTGCGCGGACTGATCGACCGGATCCTGCTCGTCTGCGCGGTCGTGGCGGGCGGGCTGGTGCCGGGGTTCCTCGCGCAGTATCGCCAGCGCCTCGGCGGGCGGTTGGATCAGGCGCGCCTCGACCTCGCCCCGTGGCAGAAGATCGCCAATGAGTTCTTCGGTGGTCATCTGCACCAGCTGATCGCGTATCACCTGGCGAGCCCGGTCGCGCCGATCCATGCCGAGGGCGCGGTGATCGAACAGCTCCTCCACTCGGTGCAGCAGTTGCAGAACGAGAGCGCCGCACTGCATGGGAGCCTGTACCACCAACTATGGTATCTGGCGCTGCACCCGGATCCGGGCCTGCTGCGCGCGACCGCATCGGCCTGGGTGCCGACGTTCGGCCTCTCCGGCCACGCACTGCTCTTTGCCGTCATATTCGCCGGCTGTGCCTGGCTGATCTTCCAGGCGTTGTGGTCCCTGACCAGTGCGGGCGGTCGACGTATCGTGCGTCATTGGCGCGGCGTGCCGACGGCGCACCCGAACCCCTGAAGCCCCCATAAGCACAGGGCCGGCGCAAGCTGTCGCTCGCGCCGGCCCTGCACTGTGCTCAGTCGCCCGGATCAGCCTGCCGGACTTTCCGACTCCTCGCTGACGCTGCTGTCATCCGCTTCCGGCATGCCGCCGCCCACTTCCATGAAGCTGCGCCGTTCCGTTCCATCGTTCTTGCGCCGCCGCGAAGCGTGCGTCGCGAAGCCCGTCCCGGCCGGGATGAGTCGCCCCACGATGACGTTCTCCTTCAAGCCGCGCAGATCGTCCTCCAGGCCACGCACCGCCGCCTCGGTCAACACGCGAGTGGTTTCCTGGAACGACGCGGCAGAGATGAACGACTCCGTCGCCAGCGACGCCTTGGTGATGCCGAGCAGCACCGGCTGCAACGCCGCCAGCTCCTTGCCGTCCTGTTCCGCCCGATCGTTGATGTCGAGGGCACGGGACCGATCGAGCTGCTCACCGCGCAGCAGCGAGGTATCGCCCGCGGACTGCACCTCGGTCTTGCGCAGCATCTGGCGGATGATCACCTCGATGTGCTTGTCGTTGATCTTCACGCCCTGGAGGCGATAGACGTCCTGAATCTCGCGCACCAGGTAGTTCGCCAGCGCCTCGACGCCCTGCAGGCGCAGGATGTCGTGCGGGTTCGGCTCGCCGTCGGCGATGACCTCGCCGCGCTCGACCGTTTCACCTTCGAACACGTTGAGCTGGCGCCACTTCGGAATCAGCTCCTCATACTTGTCGCCGTCGTCGCTGGTGATGATCAGCCGACGCTTGCCCTTGGTCTCCTTGCCGAAGCTCACCGTACCGGACTTCTCGGCGAGAATCGCCTGGTCCTTCGGCTTGCGAGCCTCGAACAGGTCGGCAACGCGGGGCAGACCACCGGTGATGTCACGAGTCTTGGAGGACTCCTGCGGAATGCGGGCGATGACGTCACCGACCGACACCCGCGCACCATTCTCGAGCGCCACGAGCGCGCCGGCCGGCAGCGAATAAACCGCCGGGATCTCGGTGTTGGCGAAGGTGACTTCCTTGCCCTTGGCATCGACCAGCTTGATCGTAGCGCGCAGATCCTTGCCGCCGCGCTGCTTCGTGTCGAGCACCACGGTGCTGGAGAGGCCCGTGACTTCGTCGACCTGCGTCGTCACCGTCAGGCCATCGACGAAGTCCTGGAACCGCACGAAACCGGCGACTTCCGTCACCACCGGGTGGGTATGCGGATCCCAGGTCGCGACCACCTGCCCAGCAGCGACTTCGTGACCTTCCTTGACGGTAATCGTCGCACCGTAGGGAATCTTGTAGCGCTCGCGCTCGCGGCCGAAATCATCGACCACACCGATCTCGCCGGAACGCGAGGCGGCCACGAGATGGCCCTTCTCATGCTGCACGGTCTTCAAGCGGTGGAAGCGAATGGTGCCCTTGTTGCGCACCTCAACACTGCTGGCGGCTGCCGCTCGCGATGCCGCGCCGCCGATGTGGAACGTACGCATGGTGAGCTGCGTACCCGGCTCACCGATCGACTGCGCCGCGATCACGCCGACCGCCTCGCCGATGCTGATCAAGTGGCCGCGGGCCAGATCGCGCCCGTAGCACTGTGCGCACACGCCGTAGCGGGTCTTGCAGGTGATGGGCGAACGAACCTTGATCTGGTCGACGCCTTCCTGCTCCAGGTGCCGCACCAGCTGCTCATCGAGCAGTGTGCCGCGCTCGATGAGCACGTCTTCGGAGCCCGGCTTGAGCACGTCGTCGGCCAGCACACGTCCCAGCACGCGCTCTCCGAGTGCCTCGACGACATCGCCGCCTTCCACCAGCGGGGTCATGGTCAGGCCATGAGGCGTGCCGCAATCGACCTCGGTGACCACCAAGTCCTGCGCCACGTCGACCAGGCGGCGGGTGAGGTATCCTGAGTTCGCGGTCTTCAGGGCCGTATCGGCCAGTCCCTTACGGGCGCCGTGCGTCGAGATGAAGTACTGCAGAACGTTCAGGCCCTCACGGAAGTTCGCCGTGATCGGGGTTTCGATGATCGATCCGTCCGGCTTCGCCATCAGACCGCGCATGCCGGCGAGCTGACGAATCTGCGCCGCAGAGCCGCGGGCGCCGGAGTCGGCCATCATGAAGATCGAATTGAAGGACTTCTGGCGAACCGTGGCGCCCTTGGCATCGCGGACTTCGTCGCTGCCCAGCTTTTCCATCATCGCCTTGGCGACCTGGTCATTGGCCCGCGACCAGATGTCCACGACCTTGTTGTAGCGCTCGCCGTTGGTCACGAGACCCGAGGCGTACTGGTCCTGGATCTCCTTCACCTCGCGGTCGGCGTTGGCGATGATCCGCGGCTTCTGCTCCGGGATCACGATGTCGTCGATGCCGAACGACACGGCCGCGCGGGTCGCGTAATGGAAGCCGGTGTACATCAGCCGGTCGGCGAAGATCACCGTCTCCTTCAGCCCCAGCGTGCGATAGCTCGCGTTGATGGTGGCGGAAATCGCCTTCTTCGTCATGTCCTGGTTGATCAGGTCGAAGGACATGCCTCTCGGCAGCACCTCGAGCAGCAGCGCACGGCCCACGGTGGTGGCCACCACGCGGATCCGATCCTGGCCGTCGACATGCTCCTTGATGCGCACGCGCACCTTGGCCTGCAGATCCACCGAGCGGCTCTCGTAGGCGCGATGCACTTCATGCACGTCGGAGAACAGCATGCCTTCGCCGCGCGCGCCGATGCGCTCACGCGTCATGTAGTACAGCCCGAGCACGACGTCCTGCGACGGCACGATGATCGGATCACCGTTGGCCGGCGAGAGGATGTTGTTCGAGGCCATCATCAGGGCCCGCGCTTCGAGCTGCGCTTCGAGCGACAGCGGCACGTGCACGGCCATCTGGTCGCCGTCAAAGTCGGCGTTGAACGCGGTGCACACCAGCGGGTGCAGCTGGATGGCCTTGCCCTCGACCAGCTGCGGCTCGAACGCCTGGATGCCGAGGCGGTGCAGCGTCGGGGCTCGGTTCAACAGCACGGGATGCTCGCGGATGACCTCCTCGAGGATGTCCCACACCTCCGGTCCCTCGCGCTCGACCAGCCGCTTGGCGGCCTTGATGGTCGAGGCTTCGCCGCGCAGCTGCAGTTTCTGGAAGATGAACGGCTTGAACAGCTCGAGCGCCATCTTCTTCGGCAGACCGCACTGGTGCAGGCGCAGCTGCGGGCCGACCACGATGACCGAACGGCCCGAGTAATCGACGCGCTTGCCGAGCAGATTCTGGCGGAAGCGGCCCTGCTTGCCCTTGATCATGTCGGCCAGCGACTTCAGCGGCCGCTTGTTCGTGCCGGTGATGGCGCGACCGCGTCGGCCGTTGTCGAGCAGCGCGTCCACCGCCTCCTGCAGCATGCGCTTCTCGTTGCGCACGATGATGTCGGGCGCATTGAGTTCGAGCAGACGACGCAGACGGTTGTTGCGGTTGATGACGCGGCGGTACAGGTCGTTCAGATCCGACGTCGCAAACCGGCCGCCGTCGAGCGGCACCAGCGGACGCAGATCCGGCGGCAGCACCGGCAGCACGGTCATGACCATCCACTCCGGCTTGTTGCCGGACTCGATGAACGACTCGACGAGCTTCAGTCGCTTCGAGAGGCGCTTGAGCTTGGTCTCCGAGGAGGTCGACTGCATCTCCTCGCGCACCTTGGTGAGCTCGGAGGCCAGATCGATGCTGCGCAGCAGCTCATAAACCGCCTCGGCGCCCATGCGGGCGTCGAATTCGTCGCCGTGCTCCTCGATCGCCTCGAGATACATCTCGTCGGTCAGCAGCTGTCCGCGCTGCAGGGGCGTCATGCCCGGATCGATCACCACGAAGGCCTCGAAATACAGGACGCGCTCGATCTCGCGCAGCGTCATGTCGAGCATCAGACCGATGCGCGACGGCAGCGACTTCAGGAACCAGATGTGCGCGGTCGGGCTGGCCAGCTCGATGTGGCCCATACGCTCGCGGCGCACCTTCGCCTGCGTGACTTCGACGCCGCACTTCTCGCAGACGACGCCGCGGTGCTTCAGGCGCTTGTACTTGCCGCACAGGCACTCGTAGTCCTTGACTGGCCCGAAGATCTTCGCGCAGAACAGGCCGTCACGCTCCGGCTTGAACGTGCGGTAGTTGATGGTCTCGGGCTTTTTGACTTCCCCGTAAGACCAGGCGCGGATCATCTCCGGGGAGGCCAATCCGATCTTGATCGAATCGAACTGCTCAACCGGAGCATTGGTCTTGAAAAACTTCAAAAGGTCTTTCATCGCATGTTCTCCTCACGGCGCGCCGTGATCAGTCCTGCTCCAGCTCCATGTTGATGCCGAGCGAGCGGATTTCCTTGACGAGCACATTGAAGGATTCGGGCATGCCCGCGTCCATCTGGTGATTGCCGTCCACGATGTTCTTGTACATCTTGGTACGACCATTCACGTCGTCGGATTTGACCGTCAGCATCTCCTGCAGCGTGTACGAAGCGCCGTAGGCCTCGAGCGCCCAGACCTCCATTTCGCCGAAGCGCTGGCCACCGAATTGGGCCTTGCCGCCGAGCGGCTGCTGCGTGACGAGACTGTACGGTCCGGTCGAGCGGGCGTGCATCTTGTCATCGACCAGGTGGTTCAGCTTCAGCATGTACATGTAGCCGACCGTCACCGCACGCTCGAAGCGCTCACCGGTGCGTCCGTCGTACAGGTGCATCTGACCGCTGGTCGGTAGATCCGCCAGCTCGAGCATCCGCTTGATCTCCGCCTCACTCGCCCCGTCGAACACCGGCGTTGCCATCGGCACGCCGTGCGAGAGGTTGCCCGCGAGCCGCGCCAGATCTTCGCTGCCGAGGCTGTCGATGTCCTCGGGCTGCCCGCCGGTCTTGTTGTAGACCTCCTTCAGGAAGCCGCGCAGATCGGCTTCCGCGGCCTGGCGTTCGAGCATGCGGCCGATCTTCAGGCCCAGCCCCTTGGCGGCCCAGCCGAGGTGCGTCTCGAGCACCTGACCGACGTTCATACGCGAGGGCACGCCGAGCGGGTTCAGCACGATGTCGACCGGCGTACCGTCCTCGAGGTACGGCATGTCCTCGACCGGCACGATGGTGGAAATCACACCCTTGTTGCCGTGGCGGCCGGCCATCTTGTCGCCCGGCTGCACGCGGCGCTTCACCGCGAGGTACACCTTGACCATCTTGAGCACGCCCGGGGCGAGATCATCACCCTGCGTGATCTTGGCCTTCTTGTCCTCGAGACGCTTCTCGAACGCCTTGCGCTGCGTCTGCAGCCGCTCGGCGGCCTGCTCGAGCTGCGAATTCGCCTCTTCATCCTGCAGGCGGATCTCGAACCAGTTCTCGCGCGGCAGGTCATCGAGGTACTCGGCGCTCACGGCAGTGCCTGCCTTCAAGCGCTTCGGTCCGCCGGCGGCGTTCTGGCCGATCAGCATGACGCGTACGCGCTGGTACAGGTCGTCCTCGAGGATGCGCTGCTGATCGGCGAGGTCCTTGCGGACCCGCTCGATTTCCGCCTTCTCGATCGAAAGAGCCCGGGAGTCCTTTTCCACGCCGTCGCGTGTGAACACGCGCACGTCGATCACGGTGCCATCCATGCCCGGCGGCACGCGCAGACCGGTGTCCTTCACGTCCGAAGCCTTCTCGCCGAAGATCGCGCGCAGCAGCTTCTCCTCCGGCGTCAGCTGGGTCTCGCCCTTCGGCGTGACTTTGCCGACCAGGATGTCTCCGGCCTTCACCTCCGCGCCGATGTAGGCGATACCCGCCTCATCGAGCTTGGCGAGCGCCGCATCGCCGACGTTCGGGATGTCGGCGGTGATCTCCTCCGGTCCAAGCTTGGTATCGCGAGCGACGCAGGTCAGCTCCTCGATGTGGATCGTCGTGAAGCGATCCTCCTGCACCACGCGCTCGGAAATGAGAATGGAGTCCTCGAAGTTGTAGCCGTTCCACGGCATGAACGCGACCAGCAGGTTCTGCCCGAGCGCGAGCTCCCCGAGGTGCGTCGAGGGTCCGTCGGCCAGCACGTCGCCGCGCGCGATCACGTCACCGCCATTGACCAGCGGGCGCTGGTTGATGCAGGTGTTCTGGTTCGAGCGCGTGTACTTGGTCAGATTGTAGATGTCGACGCCCGGCTCCCCGGCCGTCGTCTCCTCGTCATTGACCCGCACCACGATGCGCGAGGCGTCCACCGAATCGACCACACCGCCGCGCTTGGCGACCACGGTCACACCGGAGTCGATCGCCACCGCGCGCTCCATGCCGGTGCCGACGAACGGCATCTCGGCACGCAGCGTCGGCACCGCCTGGCGCTGCATGTTCGAGCCCATCAGTGCGCGGTTCGCGTCATCGTGCTCGAGGAACGGAATGAGCGAGGCAGCCACCGAAACCGTCTGCTTCGGACTCACGTCCATGTAGTTGATCCGCTCGCGCGGCATGAGCGTGAATTCGTTCTGGAAGCGGCACGAGACCAGCTCGTCGACGAGCTCGCCGCGCGCACCCAGGCCCGCATTGGCCTGGGCGATGGCGTAGTTGCCCTCTTCGATTGCCGAGAGGTAATCGATCTGGTCGGTCACCCGGCCGTTCTCGACGCGCCGGTACGGAGTCTCGAGGAACCCGTACCGATTGGTGCGCGCGTACACGGCGAGCGAGTTGATCAGACCGATGTTCGGACCTTCAGGGGTTTCGATCGGGCAGACGCGCCCGTAATGCGTCGGGTGCACGTCGCGCACCTCGAAGCCGGCGCGCTCACGGGTCAAACCGCCCGGGCCGAGCGCCGAGACGCGCCGCTTGTGCGTCACCTCGGAGAGCGGATTGTTCTGGTCCATGAACTGCGAGAGCTGCGAGGAGCCGAAGAACTCCTTCACGGCCGCCGCCACCGGCTTGGCGTTGATCAGCTCCTGCGGCATGAGCGGCTCGGTCTCTGCAACCGTCAGGCGCTCCTTGACGGCGCGCTCGACGCGCACGAGACCGACGCGGAACGCGTTCTCGGCCATTTCGCCGACGCTTCTGACGCGCCGGTTGCCCAGGTGGTCGATGTCATCGACCTGGCCATTGCCGTTCCTGATGTCGATCAGGACCTTCAGCACGTCGATGATGTCAGACGTCTCGCCTTGCTCTTCGATCAGATGCTTGGCGGTCTCATCGGTGCGCGCGCTGAAATACTTGTTGTCGTACAGAATGCCGGGGCCGACGATCGACTCACGGCCGACCCGGCGGTTGAACTTCATCCGGCCGACCGCGGACAGATCGTACCGCTCGGCATTGAAGAACAGGTTGGTGAACAGATTCTCCGCGGCGTCGCGGGTCGGCGGCTCACCAGGGCGCATCATCCGGTAGATTTCCACCAGCGCCTCGAAACGCGACTTGGTCGGATCGATGCGCAGCGTGTCCGAGATGTACGGACCACGGTCGAGGTCGTTCACATAGAGCGTGTGCACCGAACCGATGCCGGCTTCGATGAGCTTCTCGACCGACGCGGCGGTGAGCACCTCATTGGCCTTGGCAATGATCTCGCCGGTCTCGGTGTTGACCGCATCGTGCGAGAGCACCTTGCCGTACAGATATTCGCGCGGCACGCGCAGACGGGTGACCTTGGCCTCCTCGAGCTGACGGACGTGCCGGGCGGTGATGCGCCGGCCTTCCTCGACGATAACTTTGTCGCCGATGCGGATCTCGAACGTCGCGGTCTCACCGCGCAGACGCTGCGGCACGAGCTGCAGCGCCACTTCGTCGGCGCTCAGATCGAAGGCGTTGGTATCGAAGAACGTCGCGAGGATCTCCTCGTCGCTCATGCCGAGCGCACGCAGGATGATCGTGACCGGCAGCTTGCGCCGGCGGTCGATGCGTGCAAACAGGCAGTCCTTCGGGTCGAATTCGAAGTCGAGCCAGGAACCGCGGTAGGGAATGATGCGCGCGGAAAAGAGCAGCTTGCCCGAGGAGTGGGTCTTGCCGCGGTCATGATCGAAGAACACGCCCGGTGAGCGGTGCAGCTGGGAGACGATGACGCGCTCGGTACCGTTGATGATGAACGTGCCGTTGTCGGTCATCAGCGGCAGTTCGCCGAGATAGACCTCCTGCTCACGCACGTCCTTGACGGGCTTCTTCGCGCCGGGGGCTTCCTTGTCGAGCACGATCAGGCGCACTTTGACGCGCAGCGGCGCGGCGTACGTGAGTCCGCGCAGCTGACACTCCTTGACGTCGAACCCCGGCTCGCCGAGCCGATAGCTGACGTACTCGAGAGAAGCGTTTCCGGAATAGCTCGTGATCGGGAACACGCTCTTGAACGCAGCGTGCAGACCCACGGGGTCGCGCGCGTCCTCGGCGCGTTCGGCTTGCAGGAACGTGCGGTAGGAGTCGAGCTGAATGGCCAGCAGATATGGCGTGTCCAGAATGCCCGGCTGCTTGCCGAAGTTCTTGCGGATGCGCTTCTTCTCGGTAAAGGAATAAGCCATCTCGGGTTCACCTCAGGAAAAAATTGCGTTCGTCCATCAAGCAGCCTTCCGTGGACCTCCTGTCGTACGCCCGTCCTGGGCGTCGTTTCGGGCGGCTCCGGTGGCGCCGCGTCGGCGCCGATCGGTGCGGCCCTGCGGGGCGTGCTCGCCCCAAGGGTCCGGTCCGGGGCCGCACTGGCGGCCCCGGACTTTCGCCTTATTTGATTTCCACCTTCGCGCCAGCTTCCTCGAGCTTCTTCTTGAAGCTCTCGGAGTCGGCCTTGGACACCGCTTCCTTGACGGTTGAGGGCACGGCCTCGACCAGGTCCTTCGCTTCCTTCAGGCCGAGGCCGGTGATCTCGCGGATCACCTTGATGACCGTGACCTTCTTGTCAGCCGGGTATTCCTTCAGGATGACGGTGAACTCGGTCTTCTCTTCGGCCGGAGCCGCGGCGGCAGCCGCCGGCGCGGCCGCCATGGCCACCGGGGCCGCAGCGGTCACACCAAACTTCTCTTCCATGGCGGAGATGAGTTCGACCACCTCCATCAGGGACATCTTGGAAATCGCATCGAGAATTTCGTCTTTGTTGACAGCCATGTTGATTCTCCGCAGATTCGAATTGGAAAAAATGACGCAGCGTTATGCAGCCTGTTTCTGGTCGCGGACTGCGGCCAGAGTACGGGCAAGCTTCGCCGGCGGCTCCGCCAGCGTCGCGACGAACTTCTGAATCGGCGCTTTGATCACGCCGAGCAGCATCGAGAGCGCTTGCTCGCGGGTGGGCAGACTGGCAACCCGGTCGAGATCCTCAGCCGGCAGCACCTGCCCGCCGAGCGCAACCAGAGTCGCCGAGAGCTTCTCGTTCGTCTTCGCGAAGTCCTTCACCAGGCGCGCAGCGGCGCCCGGATCGTCCTTCGAGAATGCGAGCACGAGCGGTCCCTTGAGCTTCGGTCCTACCGGCTCAAAGGTCGTGCCGGCGAACGCCCGGCGGGCCAGCGTGTTTTTCACGACACGCAGATACACGCCCTGGGCACGCGCCTTGGCACGCAGCTCCGTCATCTGTCCGACCGTCAGGCCGCGGTATTCGGCAGCCACGACGGACTGCGCGACGGCAGCCACCTCGGCCACCTCGGCTACCAGCGCCTTCTTGTCATCCAGGTTAAGTGCCATTCCTTCTCTCCTGTTGGGTGAGAAGATCACGGTTTACGAATGAAGCGGCCGGCGTTCCGGCTCGCTTCCCCATCGTCTCCGCCACGGCGACGCCTTGCGGCGGCACTGCGGCGGCGGTGACCCCTCACGCCTCGAGGACGAACCTCGGTGCGATCAGCGGTTCACCATCTGCGCAGGCGCTCATTAAGAGGGTCTTCCCCTCGCCTGCGGTCTTCGATGATGGCCGGTCCCGCCAGCGGACCGGCCCGCATCAAACTCGTCTCAAACGTTCAGCGTGGCGTGATCGACCATCACGCCCGGCCCCATGGTCGAGGAGATCGTCACGCGCTTCAGATACTGACCCTTGGCCGCGGCGGGCTTGGCCCTGTGCAGATCGGAAATCAGGGCCGCAAGGTTGTCCTTCAGGGCACTGACTTCGAAGCTCGCCTTGCCGATCGTGCAGTGCACGATGCCGGCCTTGTCGACGCGGTAGGTCACCTGGCCGGCCTTGGCGTTCTTCACCGCCGTGGCAACGTCCGGGGTCACGGTGCCGACTTTCGGGTTCGGCATCAGGCCGCGCGGGCCGAGGATCTGACCGAGCTGACCGACGACGCGCATCGCGTCGGGGCTGGCGATCACGCGATCGAAATTGATCTGGCCGGCCTTGACCTGGGCGGCCAGATCCTCCAGACCGACCACGTCGGCGCCGGCGGCCTTGGCGATTTCCTGGTTCTTCCCGGAGGTGAACACCGCGACGCGCACGGTCTTGCCCGTGCCGTGCGGCATCACGGTCGAGCCGCGCACCTGCTGATCGGACTTGCTCGCATCGATGCCGAGATTGACCGCCGCGTCGATGGTCTCATCGAACTTGGCCTTGGCCAGTTCCTTGACCAGCTGGAACGCCTCTTCGGCCGGATAGTATTTGCCCGGGGCGATCTTGCCCTGCCAATTCTTCAAACGCTTGCTCAGTGCCATGATCAGCCCTCCACGTCCACGCCCATGCTGCGCGCGCTACCGGCGATGGTGCGCACGGCGGCCTCGAGATCGGCCGCGGTCAGGTCAGGCTGCTTGGTCTTGGCAATCTCCTCGAGCTGCTTGCGGTTGATCTTGCCCACCTTGGCGGTGTTCGGGGTGCCGCTGCCCTTCTCGATGCCGATGGCCTTGCGGATCAGCACCGAGGCCGGCGGCGTCTTCATGATGAACGTGAAGCTGCGGTCGGCGTACACGGTGATCACCACCGGGATCGGCAGACCCTTCTCCAGCTTCTGGGTCTGCGCATTGAACTGCTTGCAGAACTCCATGATGTTCACGCCCTGCTGGCCGAGTGCCGGCCCGATGGGCGGTGAGGGATTTGCAGAGCCCGCGGGCACCTGCAGCTTCACGTAGCCTTGGACTTTCTTCGCCATCGATCTCTCCCGGGTGCAAACGCCGATCAGGCTCCCCGTCGTGGATTCCGTGGGCTTGCGCCCTGCTGCTGCGGCCATGCGGGCCGCCTCGCCCGGCCGTTACGGCCGGTTCTGCCGGGACCGCGCTGCGAGCGCGGACCCGATCGCTCCTGCGGCACCGCCGCTCGCCAGGGGCGAGGGACCGCGCCGGAAATCTACGGCCGTCCTAGGCCTTCTCGACCTGCGAGAAGTCGAGTTCCACGGGCGTCGAGCGCCCGAGAATCTGCACCGCCACCTGCAGGCGGCTCTTTTCGTAGTTGACGCTCTCGACGACACCGTTGAAGTCGTTGAACGGCCCGTCGGTGACGCGCACCACTTCGCCCGGCTCGAAGAGCACCTTCGGGCGTGGCTTCTCCGCGCCTTCCTCCACACGCCGCAGGATCTGCATCGCCTCGCGGTCGGTGATCGGCGCGGGCTTCTCCGGCGTCCCGCCGATGAACCCGAGCACCTTGGGCACCTCGCGCACCAAGTGCCAGGTGTCCTCGTCCATCTCCATGTGCACCAGGACGTAACCCGGGTAGAACTTGCGCTCGCTGCGGCGCTTGTGGCCGTCGCGCATCTCGACCACTTCCTCGGTCGGCACCAGGACCTCGCCGAACTTGTGTTCGAGTCCAGCGCGCTTGACCCGCTCCTGAAGCGACTCCGCGACGCGATGCTCGAAGTTCGAGTAGGCGTGCACCACGTACCATCTCAGCGCCACGGATCAGCCCCCTTGTCCGGTCAATGCACGGGTCGCCCAGGCGAGCACGAGATCCAGGCCCCAGAAGAACAGGCCCGAGATCGCCACGAATGCAAACACCACGACCGTGGTCATGGTGGTCTCGTTGCGGGTCGGCCAGACGATCTTGCGCAGCTCCGTGCGTGCGCTGATTGCGAACGCGCGGAACTCGCCGCCGTAGCGCGAGAACGCCACGACCAGCACTCCGACGGCAATGCCGCCGACCACGTACAGCCAACGCAGCCAGCTCGGCTGGGTGCCAAGGAAGTAGTAGGCGGCGATGCCCGCGCCGACCGCGAGCACGCCCACCCAAAACTTCACTTTGTCGGCTGCGCCGATTGCGTCGATTTTGTTTTCGTCTGTCATGTCATCGGCTGGCAGGCCAGGAGGGAATCGAACCCCCAACCTGCGGTTTTGGAGACCGCTGCTCTGCCAATTGAGCTACTGGCCTGTGTGACTGAAACCTTACTTCAGGATCTTTGCGACGACGCCGGCACCGACGGTGCGGCCGCCTTCGCGAATCGCGAAGCGCAGACCATCCTCCATCGCAATCGGCGCAATCAGATCAACCGTCATCTTGATGTTGTCGC
>JAJZSQ010000026.1 GCA_021849615.1 Pseudomonadota bacterium | reverse complement strand
CGAGGTAGCGCGCGATCGCCTCCTGCAGCGGATGCGCGATGCTGAACGTGTTGAACTGGTGGACCTTGCGCAGCTCCGCGGTGAGCGCCGGCGGGGCGATGCCGTAGCCGACGCGCACGCCCGTCGCATGCAGCGTCTTGCCGAAGGAGAACACCGCCAGACTGCACTCGCGCAGGTGCGGATGGGTCAGGACCGATGCGTGTACGCGTCCGTCGAACACCATGTGCTCGTAAACCTCGTCCGAGAGCACGGTGATCTCGCGTCCTGCCACGATCGCGGCAAGCGCATCCAGATCATGCGCACTCGCCACCGTGCACGTGGGATTGTGCGGGGAATTGAGCAGGATCAGCCGGGTGCGCTCGCTCACCGCGTCGCGCACCCGGTCCCAGTCGTAGCGGAACGCCGGCGGCGCCAGTGGCAGCCGGATGCAGCGCGCTCCGGCGAGGCGCACGGCCGGTTCATAGGCGTCGTAGGCCGGATCGAACGCAATCACCTCGTCGCCCGGACCGGCGAGCGCCTGGATCCCACTGTAGATCGCTTCGGTGGCTCCGAGCGTCACGGTAATCTCGTCCTGCGGGTCGACGTTGAGGCCGTAGCGGGCCTTGAGCTTGCGCGCGATCGCTGCGCGCAGCGCCGCCAGCCCTTCCATCGGGGCGTACTGGTTGTGTCCCTGGCGCATCGCCTCGGCCACGTGCTCGGTCAGGCGCGGATCGACGTCGTAATCGGGAAAGCCCTGACCGAGGTTGATCGCCCCGAGCGCCTGCGCCCGGCGGGACATCACCGTGAAGAGGGTCGTGCCGACCTCGGGCAGCTTGCTGCGCCCGAACCAGCTCATCGGCCCGCCGCAGCGCGCGGGCGGCTCATGCGTTGGCTTCCGCCGCCGCGATCGCCGCCCCGATCACGCCGGCCTGGCCGGCGAATTGCGCCGGGCGGATGCGCGCCTCGGAACGCAGCAGCGGAGCGAAGTCGGCAAACCGCTCGCTGATCGCGCCGCCGAGGATGAACAGATCCGGCCAGAACATCGCGTGCATGCGCTCGAGGTACACGTTGACCCGTTCGATCCACCCTTCCCAGTCGAGGCCCTGGACCGTTTTGACGTGCGCCGACGCCCACTTCTCCGCGTCCATGCCGTTGAGCTCCATGTGTCCGAGCTCACTGTTGGGAAACAGGTGCCCGCCGGTGAACAGCGCCGTGCCGATCCCGGTGCCGAAGGTCAGCATGATGACCGTGCCGTTCTCACCGCGCCCGGCGCCGAAGCGCATCTCTGCAAGCCCCGCGGCATCGGCGTCGTTGAGAAACAGCGCCGGCCGGTTCAACGTGCGGCGCACCAGCGCCCCGCCGTCCGCGCCAATCCAGGCGTGATCGACGTTCGCCGCCGTCCGTGCCCGGCCATGCTTCACCACGGCGGGAAAAGCCAGTCCGATGCGGCCCGTCGCATCCGGCAGGCGCGCCGCGAGCGCTGCGATCACCGGCATCATCGCATCGGGCGTCGCCGGACGGGGCGTCGGCGCCGAGATCAGCTCACCGACCATCTGTCCGGCTCCCACGTCCACCGCGCCGGCCTTGATCGAGGATCCACCGACGTCGATACCCAGCACATTTTCCGTCATGCTCATGCCCATCATGTTATCGGGACGCGGCCTCACCGCCGCCGGCTGACTGTACACCATCGCGCCGGCCGCGGACGCCGCCGCGGCGTCTCAGACATTCAGCAGCAGATGTTCGCGCTCCCAGGAACTGATCACCTGCAGGAAGACCTCGTATTCGGCCTCCTTGACGATGGTGAACGCCGAGATGAATGCCTCGCCGAGGATCCGCACCAGCGCCGTGCCGCGGCGCAGTTCGCGCAGCGCCTCATCGAGCGAGCGCGGCAGGCCGAACGGCAGCTCGTGGGCGCTGCCGGAGACCGGCTCGGAGGGCTGCAGCCCCTCGACCATGCCGAGATAGCCGCAGGCGAGTGAGGCGGCAAGGGCGATGTACGGGTTGGCGTCGGCCCCGCAGATGCGGTTCTCCACCCGCCGGTCCTCGGGGTCGGACATCGGCACGCGCAGCCCCGCGGTCCGGTTGTCATAGCCCCATTGCGCATTGATCGGCGCAGACAGGTAACGGGTGAGGCGCCGGTAGGAGTTCACGTTCGGACAGAACAGCGCCATCGCCGCCGGCAGGTATTTCTGCAATCCGCCGATGTGCGCGAAGAACAGCGCCGAGGGGCTGCCGTCGGGATTGCTGAAGACGTTGCGCCGGGTCTTGGTGTCGATGATGCTCTGATGGATGTGCATGGCACTGCCGGGTTCCTTGGCGTGCGGCTTGGCCATGAACGTGGCGTACATCTTGTGGCGCAGCGCCGCCTCGCGCGCGGTGCGCTTGAAGAGGAACGCCTGGTCGGCCAGATCCATCGGGTGTCCATGGATCAGATTGATCTCCATCTGCGCCGGTCCGTCCTCGTGGATCAGCGTGTCGATCTCGATGTCCTGATCCTCGCAGAACTGATAGATGTCATCGAACAGCGGATCGAACTCGTTGACCGCCGCAATGCTGTAGGACTGACGACCCGGCTCGGCGCGCCCGGAGCGGCCCACCGGCGGGCGCAGCGGATAATCGGCGTCCTTGTTCTGCTCGACCAGGTAGAACTCGAGCTCCGGGGCGACCACCGGCTCCCAGCCGCGCTGCGCATACAGCTCCACGATGTTGCGCAGCACGTGGCGCGGGGCCATCGTGACGCGCCGGCCGTCGGCGTAGAAGCAGTCGTGGATCACCTGGGCGGTCGGCTCGGCCGCCCACGGCACGCGCCGCACCGTCTTCGGATCGGCCTTGAGAATGATGTCGATTTCCGCCGGGCTCATCGCCTGACCGGTATCGGGCGGATAGTCCCCCGTGACGGTCTGCAGGAACACGCTCTCCGGCAGGCGCATGCCGCCGTCTTCGGCGAATTTCGCCGCCGGCATGATCTTGCCGCGGGCGATACCGGCCATGTCCGGAATGATCGCCTCGACCTCGGAGATGGCGTGGTCGCGGAAGAACTGACTGACTTCGCTCACCATGGAATTGCCTCTTGGCGAGCGCTCGCCCGGGCGCGGCAGGCCGCGCCGAACGCTGCGAACAGGGCTCGCGAGAACGGATTGCTCATCACCTGCCACTCCGGATGCCATTGCACCGCGAGTGCGAAGGACGGCGCCTCGGCCACTCGGAACGCCTCGATCAGCCCATCCGGGGCGCGCGCCTCGATGCGCAGTCCCGGGCCGAGCCGCTCGATGCCCTGCCAGTGCAGCGAGTTCACGCGCACGCGCTCGGCGCCGGCCAGGCCGCGCAGCAGCCCCCCGGGCTCGAGCGTGACGTCGTGCGCCGGACCATACTGCACCTCGAGCGGCTGGCGCTCATCGTCGCGGTGATCGAGGTAGCCCGGCACCTCATGCACGCGCTGGTGCAGGCTTCCGCCGAAAGCGACGTTCACTTCCTGGAAGCCGCGGCAGATGCCGAGCACGGGCACGCCCCGCTCGACCGCAGCGCGGATCAGCGGCAGCGTGGTGGCATCGCGCGCCGGGTCGTGCAGCGTGCCGGGCACGCTCGGCGGGCCGGCGTAATGGTGCGGCTCGACGTTCGAGGGGCTGCCGGTGAACAGCAGCCCGTCGAGGCGCTCGAGCAGTTCGGCGGAACGCAGCTCCGCGCCCAGGGAGGGAATGATCAGCGGCAGCGCATCGGCCGCCTCGAGCAGGGCCCGGGCGTACTTTTCGGCCGCCACGTGAAAGGGCTGCACGCCGAGCGTGCGCCGGTCAGCGGGGAGGCCAATGAGGGGGCGGGCCGGTGCCATGGTAATCGTGGTTATTATAGGAGCATCGCCATGTCCGCCGCCGAAGCCGATTCGTACTATGCCGCCTCCGTCACGGCCCGCCCCCCGCGCCCACCGCTCGAGGGGGTGCTGAGCGCGGACGTCTGCGTCGTCGGCGGCGGGATTGCCGGCTGCTCCGCGGCATTGCACCTGGCCGAACGGGGCTACGCCACGGTTCTGCTCGAGCAGCAGCACATCGGCTGGGGCGCCTCGGGGCGCAGCGGCGGGCAGGTCATCCATGGGGTGGCCTGCGGGCAGGAACCGCTCGAGCACCTGCTCGGCGCCGACGGCGCGCGCGCCGTCTGGGACGTCGCCACCGAGGGACTGCAGCTGACGCGCGCACTGATCGAGCGGCACCGCATCGCGTGCGACTGGGTGGACGGGTATCTGCTCACCGCCTTGAAGCCCCGCCACGACCGGGAGCTGCGCGCCCAGATCGAGCAGCTGCAGACCCGCCTCGACTACCGGAGCGTGCGGTATCTGCCGCGCGAGGAAGTCCAGCACACCCTCGCCACGTCGCGGTACGTCAGCGCGATGTTCGATGCCAACGGCGGGCATTTGCATCCGCTCGCCTATACGCGCGGACTGGCCGCGGCGGCCGAGCGGGCCGGGGCGCTGCTGTTCGAGCAGACCCGCGCCACGGCGATCACGCCCGGCCGGGTGAGCACCCCCGGTGGGGCCATCCGTGCCCCGCGCATCGTGCTGTGCGGCAACGCCTACCTCGGAGCGCTCGCACCCCAGATCGCGCCGGCGATCCTCCCGGTCGCCACCCACCTGCTCGCCACCGAACCGCTCGGCGAGGCGCGCGCCCGTGCGCTGATCGCCAACGGCGCGGCGGTGAGCGACATGAACTGGGCGCTCGATTACTTCCGCTGCACTGCCGACCACCGATTGCTGTTCGGCGGAGCGATCAGTTACAGCGGCCGCGGGCAATTCGCCGCGCGCGCCGCCAACCGCGCGCGCATGCTCAGAGTCTTCCCGCAACTCGCCGCAGCGCGGATCGATTACGCCTGGGGCGGGCTGCTCGATCTGACCGTCAACCGCGCCCCGCACTTCGGCCGCCTCGCCCCGCAGACGTACTTTCTGCAGGGCTTCTCCGGGCACGGCATTGCGCTCGCCGGCATCGCCGGCAAGCTCATCGCCGAGGCCCTCGCCGGCGAGGCCGAACGTTTCGACGTGTTCGCGCGCATCGCGCACCGCGCGTTCCCGGGAGGTGCGCTGGCGCGCCGCCCGCTGCTCGCGCTCGGCATGCTCTACTATCGGCTGCGCGATCTGCTCTGAGATGACGCGCCGCGCAGGCTGCGCGGCGCGGCCGGTGCCTCAGAGCAGCTCGGCGATCTGCACGGCATTCAGCGCCGCACCCTTGAGGAGCTGATCGCCCACCGCGAACAGTGCGATCGAGTGCCCGCTCGGATCGGACAGATCCGCGCGAATGCGCCCGACCAGGATCGGATCGCCGCCCGAGGCCTCGATCGGCATCGGGAAGTGGTTGCGGGCCGGATCCTCGACGAGCTTCACCCCGGGCGCATCGGCCAGGATCTGGTGCACTTCGGCGGGCGTGATCGGCCGCTCGCACTCGAAGTTCACCGCAATCGAATGCGCCCGCAACACCGGGACGCGCACGCACGTGGCGCTCACGCGGATCGACTCGTCGCCGTAGATCTTGCGCGTCTCGTGCATGGCCTTGAGCTCCTCCTCGTTGTAGCCGGTCTGCGGATCGACCGCGGAGTTGTGGCTGAACAGGTTGAACGCATAGGGGTGCGGCAGGACCTTCGGGGCGTACGGGCGCTCCTCGAGGTAGGCGCGGGTCGAGTCGAGCAGCTCGGCCATTGCCGCCGCGCCGCCGCCGGAGGCGGCTTGATAGGTCGCGAGGATCATCCGCCGGACGGGATTGCGCCGGTGCACCGCCCACAGCGGCGTGATGGCGATGATGGTCGAGCAGTTCGGAT
The DNA here is from genome assembly GCA_021849615.1 of Pseudomonadota bacterium. Lineage (GTDB taxonomy): Bacteria > Pseudomonadota > Gammaproteobacteria > Steroidobacterales > Steroidobacteraceae > 13-2-20CM-66-19. The sequence continues at coordinate 22,285 of JAJZSQ010000026.1, read as the reverse complement.
TGGCGATCAGGCCGCGGTGCGACTTCAGCGCCTGCGGATTGATCTCGGGCACGACCAGCGGAACCGCCGGGTCGCGCCGGAATGCCGAGGAGTTGTCCACGACCACGGTTCCCTCAGCCACCGCGAGCGGCGCGAAGCGCTTGGAGATGCTGCCGCCGGCGGAAAACAGCGCAATGTCGACGCCGCGGAAGCTCTCTGGCGTCAGCTCCTCGACGGGCAGCGCCTCGCCGCGAAACGGCAGTGTCTTTCCGGCCGAACGGGCCGAGGCGAGCAGGCGCAGCCGCGCCAGCGGGAAATTGCGCTGCTCGAGGCAGCGCAGCAACTCGACCCCGACGGCCCCGGTGGCCCCGACGATTGCAACCACCGGCAAGGTGCCGGCCGAACGACCAGATGGCATGTGCAAACTCCGATTTTCAGGCTGTGAAAAAAAAGGCCCCGTCGGTCATTCCGGCGGGGCCTCTGGTGTCTTCGGGACGTCCCGGCGCCTTTAGCGCACGCACTCCCCCAGAGCCCCGTCGCCGGGCTTTTTCAGGGTAATGGTGCGCGTTTTCATCGGGGTCATGATGCCCTCGAAACTACCCGAAGCCCGATCCGCTGTAAAGCGCGCCGCACGGCGGCCGGAAGCGTGACCGGGCGCACGAGCGCCGCCGGCGGGATTTGCTACAAATCCTCCCGGAACCGGATGCCCCGGGGGCGCCAGCGCCGGCCCCTAGCGCCAGCGGATGCATCCGCAAGGTCGCAGGAGCCGTATCTCCCCTGACGGACAGATGCGGCCGCAGGGCCCCGCCGGCGCTCACGTCGGTCGGTCCGCCAGGAGAATCGTTATGAATGCCATCGCCCACGAGCACATTCCCGAGTGGCTTCTGCCGGCCGCCGTGCAGGCCGGAACCACCGGTCGCCTGCGCCTCGCGGAGATCGTTGGCGCCCTGAGCTATGCGCTCGACCTCACCGAGGGTCAGCCCCCGGGACACTGCCTGCGCAGCTGCTGGATCGGGATGCACGTCGGCCAGATGCTCGGCCTGGACGCCGAAGCGCTCTCGGACCTGTACTACACGCTGCTCCTGAAGGACGCCGGCTGCAGCAGCAACGCGGCGCGACTGTGGGAGCTCTACGGCGGCGATGAGCTGCTCACCAAACGCGACTTCAAACTGGTCGACTCGCAGAGTCTGATGCAGTTGGGACGCTTCGTACTGCGCCACGCCGGCCCCGGCGAAGCGCTGCGCGAGCGGGCCAAGCGTCTGCTGCACCTGTATCGCAACGGCGAGGCGCTCGCGACCGAGCTGGTGCACACGCGCTGCGAGCGAGGCGCCGACATCGTGCGGCGACTGGGCTTCGGCGCAACGGTCGCGGCGGGTATTTTCAGCCTCGATGAGCACTGGAACGGCCACGGCCGGCCGCAAGGATTGCGCGGCACCGAGATCCCACTGAACGCGCGCATCGCCCTGCTCGCCCAGGTCGTCGACGTGTTCAACAGCGTCGGCGGCGAGCGCGCCGCATGCACGGAAGTACGCCGCAGGGTCGGCACCTGGTTCGATCCGCAAGTCTCTCAGGCATTCTTCGCCGTCGCGCGCGGCGCGCGGTTCTGGTCCGGATTGGACGCCGCGGCGCTCGAGGAGCGCATCTGGGCGCTCGAGCCCGCAGCAGCCACCGTGCTCATCGACGAGCCGCGGCTCGATGCGATCGCCGAAGCGTTTGCCGACATCATCGATGCGAAGAGCAGCTTCACGTACGGCCACAGCCAACGCGTCGCGCACTACGCCGAGACGATTGGCCGCGAGCTCGGCTTGACTGCACCGCAGCGCCGGTGGCTGCACCGCGGCGCGCTGCTGCACGACATCGGCAAGCTCGGCGTCAGCAACAGCATCCTGGAGAAGCCCGGCCGTCTCGACGGCTCGGAGTGGGAGTCCGTCAAACAGCACGCGCAACTCACCGAGAACATCCTCAAGCGCGTGCGGATATTCGGCGAGCTCGCCCCCATCGCGGGGGCGCATCACGAGCGCATCGACGGCAAGGGCTATCCGAAGCAGCTGCGTGCCGACGCAATCCCGCTCGAGACCCGGATCATCACCGTGGCCGATATCTTCGATGCGCTCACGGCCGATCGCCCCTACCGAGGCGCCCTGCCGCTCGAGGAGGCGCTCGCGATCCTGCGCCGCGAGCGCGACGCGGCGGTCGATGCCGAGTGCGTCGATGCGCTGATTCGCAGTGCGCCCTGGAGAGAGCAGCCGCGCCGCTGACGCGTCCGGCGAGCGGCGTTCAGGTCTCGAGGGCGGTCAGAATGCCCTGCAGGATGCGCATCGGACTCGGCGGACAGCCCGGCACCGCCACGTGCACCGGGATGACGTTCGCGACGCTGCCGAGGGCGGACGGGCACTGTCCGAGCACCCCGCCGGTGCACCCGCAATCCCCGAGCGCCACCACCCGCTTCGGATCCGGCGTCGCCGCATAGGCGCGCCGCAGCGGCTCGGCCATGTTCTTCGCGACCGGACCGCTGACCAACAGCAGATCCGCATGCCGGGGACTCGCGACGAAGCGGATGTTGCAACCCTCCAGGTTGTAATACGGGTTGCCGAGCGCCTGGATCTCGAGCTCGCACCCATTGCACGAGCCCGCATCGACGTGGCGGATGCACAGGGCCCGGCCCAACACCGCGGCGATTCGTGCATCGAGCGCCTGAGCGGTGCGCAGCGACTCATCCGGCGCAGGCGGGGTCTGCGAGATCAGTCCGACGGCGAGAATTTTGCGCAGACTCTTCAGCATGATTACAGATCGACACCGCTGTAGGACAGGTTGAACGATTTGTTGATCAGGGGAAAATCCGGCACGATGTTACCGAGAATCGCGTATTCGAGCGCCGGCCAGTTCTGCCACGACGGATCATGCGGGTGACAGAAGCGCACCATGCCGGCCGGTCCGGCCTTCAGCGCCACCAGCACCGGGCCGCGCCACCCTTCGATCAGTCCGATGCCGAAGGCGCCGTCCGCCGGCGCCTCGAGCGCCGCTGTGCACTCCCCGTGCGGAAGCTCGGCCAGCAGCTCGGCCAGCAGCCGGCCGCACTGCTGCACCTCATCGAAGCGGACCGCCACGCGCGCTGCGACGTCCCCGCCGCGCCGCACGATCGGGGTCACCGCCAGCTTCGTGTACGGCAGGCACGGCAGGTCGCGGCGCGCATCACGCCCCTGGCCGCTGGCCCGACCCACCAGTCCGAGCACGCCGAGCTGCGCGGCGAGCTGCGGCTCGAGACGGCCGGCGCCCGTGAACCGCTCACGCACCCCCTCGTGTTCGTCGTAGATGGTGCGCAACTCGGCGCTCTCGGCACACACCGCGCAAATCACATCCGCCAGCGCACGTGCCGAATCGCTCGACACATCGACGGCCACGCCGCCGGGCACGACCACGTCGAACAGGTAGCGCTGACCGAAGGCCGCGGCGGTCGCCCGCAACAGGTCCTCCTTGAGACGAGAGAACTGCGCCAGCCCGAAGGCGAACCCCGCATCATTACCGAGCGCACCGAGGTCCCCGAGGTGGTTCGCCAGGCGCTCCAGTTCCAGACACACGGCGCGCAACCACGCAGCCCGCGCCGGGATCGTGCTGCCGGCGAGACCTTCGAGGGCCTGGCAATAGGCCCAGCTGAACGCCACCGCCGAATCCCCCGAGACACGGGCGGCCAGCCGGTGGCCGGCGAGAATCGGCAATTCCCTGAAGCGCTGCTCGAGGCCCCGATGCACATAACCCAGATGCGCCTCCAGCCGCAGCACCTTCTCCCCGACCACCGAGAAGCGGAAGTGCCCCGGCTCGATGGTGCCGGCGTGCACCGGTCCGACCGCGATCTCATGCACGCCCTCGCCGTCGACCCGGGTGAACGGATACGGCTCGGCATGCTCGAGCCAGGGTCTCACGTCCGGATCGCTCGAACGCACCCCGGAGAGATCGAACGCGGCTCGCTGCAGCCGGGACGCCGCCGGGAAGAGCTCCTGCAGTCCCGGGTAGGGGCCTGCGTCCCCGGCCGGCAGCGCCAGTTCGACGGCGAGCCCGCCCGGGTCGGTCAGATACACCCCGTACACGTGCGCCCCCTCGGCCGGCGCCCCGGTGACCCACAGTGCCTGCAGGACACCGCCCGTGGCCGCCACGTCGCGGGCGACTTGCGTCCACTCCTCCCGCCCCACGGACAGCTCTCGCACCCCGGGTGCGCCCGCGACGGACTGGGCACGCTGCCACCAGCGCATCAGGGGCATTGAGCGCGCCCTCCACTGCGGGAGGTACCCGGCATCGCTACGGCCCCCCGATCAGGTGGGCCGCCGCGCGGTACCACTCGGCGAGATACGGCGGGATGTACACCCCGAGCAGCAGCACGATCGCGAGGTGCGCAAACACCGGCAGCAGTGCCGGCGGATGCGGCAGGCGGCGCACCGTGGTCTCGCCGAACACCATGGGCTGCACCTTCGAGAGGATCGCGGCGAACGCCACGGCGAGTGCCGCCAGCAGAATGGGCGTCGCCCAGGGCTGCTCGCGCATCGCCGTGGTCAGGATCAGAAACTCGCTGGTGAACACCCCAAAGGGCGGCACGCCGAGAATGGCGAGCGAGCCGAGCATCAGCCCCCAGCCGACCGTCGGGGAGAGCGTGATCAGGCCGCGGATCTGCTCGATCGCCTGGCTGCCGGCCTTCTGCGCGGCGTGACCGGCGGTGAAGAAGATGGACGACTTGGTCAGCGAATGCACCGTCATGTGCAGCAACGCTGCGAAGGTCGCAATCGCACCGCCCATGCCGAACGCGAATGTCGCGATGCCCATGTGCTCGATCGACGAGTAGGCAAACAGCCGCTTGATGTCGCGCTGCCGCCACAGCAGGAGCGAAGCCAGCACCACCGAGAGCAGCCCGAAGCCCATGAGCATCTGCGCCGGCAGCTGCGAGTGCAGCGCACCCTGCACCAACACCTTGCTGCGCACCACCGCGTACAGCGCGACGTTCAGCAGCAGCCCCGAGAGTACGGCCGAGATCGGCGTCGGACCCTCGGCATGCGCATCCGGCAGCCAGCTGTGCAGCGGCACCAGGCCCACTTTCGTGCCGTAGCCCATCAATAAAAACACGAACGCGAGGGCGAGCACGGTCGGTTCGAGCTGCGCTTTGACGGCATCCAGATGCGTCCACAGCAGCGCAGTCATGCCCTGTGCGCCGAGGACTTTGCCCGCCGCGACATACAGCAGGATCGTGCCGAACAGCGCCTGGGCGATGCCCACCCCGCACAGAATGAAGTACTTCCAGCCGGCCTCGAGGCTCCCCGGCGTGCGGTACAGCGTGACCAGCAGCACCGTCGAGAGCGTTGCGCCCTCCATCGCCACCCACATCAGCCCCATGTTGTTGGTCGTCAGCGCCAGCAGCATGGTGAACATGAACAGCTGATACATGCTGTGATAGAGCCGCAACCGCCCGGGACTGAGTCGGCCGTGATCGAGCTCGACGCGCATGTATGGGCGGGAAAAGAGCGCAGTGGTCATGCCGACGAATGCCGTCAGCGCAACCAGGAAGACGTTGAACGGATCGATGAAGAACTGCTCATCGCCGAGCAGCACGGTGCCGTGACGGATCACCTGCGCAGTGAGCGCACAGGCGGCGAGGAACGTCCCGAGGCTGAACAGCGCGTTGACCTCCGGCGCCCGTCGGTGCGCCCCGATCACCCCGAGCACGGCGGCGCCCGCGACCGGCAGCAGCAACAGCAACAGCAGTGCCATGTTATTCGTGCTCCTTGAGCGATTCGAGGTGATGCAGGTCGAGGCTCTCGAAGCGCTCGCGAATCTGGAAGAAGAACACCCCGAGCACGAGCACTGCCACCAGTACATCGAGCGCGACGCCGAGCTCGACCACCATCGGCATGCCGTAGCTGGCGCTCATGGCGCCGAAGAACACGCCATTTTCCATCGACAGAAAGCCGACCACTTGCGACATGGCTTTGCGCCGGGTAATCATCATCAGGAACGCCAGCAGCACGACGCTCACGGCGATACCGACCGCACTGCGCGTGGCGGTGCTCGCCAGACGCGTGATCGGTTGCGCCAGTGCGAACGCGAACACCACGATCACCAGTCCCGCCAGCATGGTGCCGGAGACGTTCAGCAGCGGCTCGGTGTCCCAGTAGACCTCCAGGCGCCGGATCAGCCGGTGCAGCAGCCAGGGCAGGAAGGCCACCTTCAGCGCCAGGGTGAGCGCGGCGGACAGATACAGGTGGTCCTCACCGGTGCGCCACGCCAGCAGCAATGTCGCGGCGGCGAGCACCGCGCCCTGCACGGCGTAGAGATTCACGAGCGTGACGATGCGCCGTTGCGAGAGCATCGCAAAAGACAGCAGCAGCAGCAGCGCCGCGCAGGAATCGAGCAGCTGTTGATCCAGGGGCAGATGGGTCATCGCACTCACGCTCCGAGCAGCACGTGCACGAGCAGTCCGAGGACTGCGAACAGGAAGGCGGTGGAGAGAAACTCCGGGATTCGCATCACGCGCATCTTCGCCGAGACCGTTTCGATCAAAGCAATGCCCGCGCCGGCGGCGGCGAGTTTCAGCGCCAGCGCCGGGACGGCCACGAGCAGCCCCATCGGGCCGATGGGCCCGACCTCGACGCCCCAGGGCAGAAACAGCGCGAAGCCGATGCACACGTAGTTGAACAGCTTCAGCTGCGCGGCCCATTCCATCAGCGCGAGGTGGCGGGCCGAGTACTCGAGCAGCGTCGCCTCGTGAATCATGGTGAGCTCCAGATGCGTGGCGGGATTGTCGACCGGAATGCGCGCATTCTCGGCGAGCAACACCAGGACGAAGGCCACCGCACTGAAGGCGAGCGAAGGGGAAAGCCCGAGACCCCCGGCGGCCAGGGACTCGGTGATGGCCGGCAGGGCCGTACTCGAGGAGGTGAGCGAGGCGACCAGAATCACCATCAGGAGCGCCGGCTCGGCGAGGAAACCGACCATCATTTCGCGCCGCGCGCCCAGCGTCCCAAACGCTGTGCCGACATCCATCGCCGCGAGCGCCATGAACATGCGCGCCGCAGCGAACAGCCCGACGAGGGCAATCGCATCGGCCGACACCACCAGCGGCAGCCGCGTGCCCATCGAAGGAATGATGCCCGCGGCGAGCACCATGGCACCGAACACGACGTAGGGCGCAAGCCGAAACAGCGGCGAGGCGTTCTCGGCGATGAGCGCCTCCTTGTGGAACAGCTTGCGCAGATTTCGGTAGGGCAGCCAGAGACTCGGCGCGCGGCGGTTCTGCAGCCACGCGCGGCACTGATTCAGCCAGCCGAGCAGCACCGGGGCGGCCGCGAGCGCCACCACCACCTCGAGGCCCTGGGTGAACCACTCGACGGCGCTCATGACAGCAACGCCACGGCAAGCAGGACCAAGAGCGTCACGAAGCTGTACAGCAGGTACACCGAGATCCGTCCCTGCTGCACGCGCGCGGCGGTATTGGCCACCCAGTCGGTCGCTGTGCACAGCGGCTCGTAGGCAATCGTCCAGATCCGCTCGCGGATACTGATGCGGTAGCGCGGTGCGCTGTCCTGCGGTGCCGGCAGTTCGCGCTGCATCTCGAAGAACGGCTGAAACAGATGCCGGATCGGCTGCCCGAAGCCTTCCGCCGTATCCTGCATGCGCGGGGTGAGCGCGCCGAATCCGCAGTCCCAGGCGCTCACGCGCCGCACGCGCTGACGGTAAAGGAGCCGCACCGCCCACATCGTCAGCAGCACGACTGCCACCGTCGCCGTCAGCAATACCGCAGGTCCATAGGAGACCGGCCGGCCGGGCACGGGTGCGAGCAGCCAGCTGTGTGCCGAGGCCTGCGGGACCACCGCTCCCAGCAACTGCGCGCTCACCCGGCCGAGCGCGCCGATCACCTGCACCGGCAGCAGACCGAGCGCCACGCAGCCGAGGGCGAGCCAGGCGAGGCCGATCCGCTCGAGCCAGCCGCAGTCGTGGGCCTGCTCGAGCGACGCCTCGCGCGGCCGGCCGAGGAAAATGACGCCGTAGAACTTGACCATGACGTAACCGGCGAGCGCCGCGCCGAGCGCCACCAGTGCCATGCCCATCGGGATGAGCAGGTTCACGAACGTGTGCGGGACCTGATCGCCGAACAGAAACGACTGCAGCAGCAGCCACTCGGAGACGAACCCGTTCAACGGTGGCAGGCCCGCAATCGCGAGCGTCCCGATCAGCGTCAGCCACGCCACCCAGGGCATGCGATGGATGAGACCACCGAGACGACCCAGGTTGCGCTCGCCCGTAGCGTGCAGCACTGCACCGGTGCCGAGGAACAGCAGACTCTTCATCATCGAGTGGTTCAGGCAGTGATAGAGCGTAGCGAGCAGTGCGAGCGCCGCCACCGCCGGCATGCCCGAGCCGGCGAACACGATGGTCAGACCGATGCCGGTGAAGATGACGCCGATGTTCTCCACCGAGGAATAGGCCAGCAGCCGCTTCATGTCGGTCTGCACCGCCGCGAACAGCGCACCGTAGAGAATCGTGAACAGTCCGAGCGCGAGCGGCGCCAGGCCCCACCACCAGACGGGCGGGCCGAGCAGGTCGAGCCCCACGCGCAGCATTCCGTACACGGCGGTCTTGAGCATCACCCCGCTCATCAGCGCCGAGACCGGCGAGGGTGCTGCCGGGTGCGCCTCCGGCAGCCACACGTGCAGCGGCACGAGACCCGCCTTGGCCCCGAAGCCGGCCAGCGCCAGCAGGAAGGCCGCCGCGGCCCAGCCGGCCGACAGGTGCGCGCTGCGCATGGCATGGAAGGTGAACGGACCGGCCCCGTGCATCACGCCGAAGGCCAGCAGAATCGCGAGCGCACCGACGTGAGCCATCAGCAGGTAGATCAAGCCGGCGCGGCGGATCTCCGCTCGGCGGTGTTCGGTCACCACCAGGAAATACGACGTCAGGGCCATCGCCTCCCAGGCGAGCAGGAAACTATAGGCGTCCGCGGCGATCAGCACCCCGCCCATACTGGCGAGGAACAGGTGGTACTGCAGGCCGAGCAGACCCGGCGCCGTGCCCTGCCCGGCGCGGAAATACCCGCCGGCGAACATCGAGATTCCGGCTGCGGCCGCCCCGAGCAGCGCCAGGAACACGCTCGAGAGCGGATCGAGCCGCAGGTGCGCCGGCAGCCCGGGCAGACCGATCGGCAGGACCATCCGCTCGATGCCCCCGCCGAGCAGGCTGGTCACGGCGAGCACCGCGAGGGCGAGCCCGATCAGCGCCCCGAGCGGGAACAGAACCCGGCCGGCGAGCCGCACGCTGCGCGGGCGCAGCAGTCCGGCCACGCCCACGGCCGCCCAGCCGAGCAGGAGCACGACGCAGCCGACCAGCAGCTTAGGCAATGGGGTGATCACAGGATGCACCGGAATGTGCATCGTATTATCATTGGATGCACCTCAAATGTGAAGAGGAATCATCTCGTGCCTCTGGAGACGCGTACCGCCCGCCTGACCGTTCTGATCGATCCGCGCAAAAAAACGGTTTTCGAGCGCCTATGCGCCGAGGAGGACGCCACCCCCTCGCAGGTCGTGCGCCGGCTGATCCGGACGTATATCGAGGAGAAGCAGGGACGGCCGTGGCGGCCGGAGGAAGAGCCGCTGTCGGCTCAGCGCGCGCGCAGCTCGAAGCAGCGGTGAATGTGCGGATTGCGCTCGAAATCCGGCGGTACCGTGGCCGCGGAGATATCCACCAGCGCGTAGCGGCGTTCCAGCTCAGGGTCGAGGCGGAAGCGCTGCGCGTTGGTCGAGAACACCAGCATGCCGCCCGGGGCGAGCAGCGCCATGCAACTGTCGATGAGTGCGCCATGGTCGCGCTGCACGTCGAGCACGCCTTGCATGCGCTTTGAGTTCGAGAACGTCGGCGGGTCGAGAAAGATCAGTTCGTAGAGCGCCGCGGCGCGCTGGGCCGCCTCGAGCCATTTGAAGCAGTCGGCCTGCACCAGTTCGTGCCGGCGGTCGACGAAGCCATTCAGCGCCAGGTTGCGCTGCGCCCACTCGAGATAGGTGTTCGAGAGATCCACCGACGTGCTGGAGCGCGCGCCGCCGGCAGCGGCGTACACCGTGGCGGTGCCGGTGTAGGCAAAGAGATTCAGGAACCGTGCGTCGCGCGCGGCGCTTCGCAGGCGCTCACGGGTCAGACGGTGATCGAGAAACAGGCCGGTGTCGAGGTAGTCGGTGAAGTTCACACGAAACTTCAGGCCCCCTTCGCTGACCACATGGAACTCCCCCGCTCCGCCGACCTTGGCATATTGCTCGCCGCGGTGGATGCGCCGGCGCGTGCGCATTTTGATCCGTTCGCGCGGCACGCCCGTAGCGCCCGGCAGTGCCGCCAGCACCTCGGCGCGGCGCCGGCGCACCGCTTCTTCTTCGATGGTGCGCGGCGCGGCATATTCCTGCACGTACAGCCACGTCTCGCCGCCCTCGGCGCTCACATAGCGATCGATGGCGAAGGCGTACTCGGGCATGTCCGCGTCATACAGGCGGTAGCAGGACACCGATTCTCGCTCAGCCCAGCTGCGCAGCCGCTTCAGGTTCTTCAGCAGCCGGTTGGCGAACATGCGCGCCCCCGGCGCCTCGGCGAGCCGGTTGTCCGGACGCGCCAGAGTGCCCGGCTCGCGCAGGCTGTCCGGCTCGATGCGCATGCGCAGCAGTCGGCATTCAATCCCGCCGTTCCAGACGGTATGGGTGCGCGCTGCCCGGATCCCGAGCTCCATGCCGAGCTGCGGAGCCCCGGTGAGCACCACGGCGTGCCAACCTTGAAAGAACTCGCGCAACGTCACGCCGAGCTGACGGTGGGTCGCGCGTGCCGCCTCGAGATCCTCCAGTCGCGCCCCGTACGGCGGATTCGTGCAGAGCAAGCCGCTGCCCGGACCGCTCGGCCGAGCGCTTTCGAGCGGTCCGACCTCGAAGCGCACCCAGTCCCCGACGCCCGCGCGCTCAGCATTCGCCACGGCGGCGCGCACCGCCGCCGGATCCCGATCCCGGCCGCGCAGCGGCACGGCATCCGGCGCGGCCGCGCGGCAGCGCTGGCGCGCCTCGGTGCACAACCTCTGCCAGAGCGCTGCGTCGTGTCCCCGCCAGCCGAGGAAGCCGAAATAGTCGCGCTCCAGCCCCGGGGCACGGCCGGCGGCGATGAGGGCCGCCTCGATCACCAGCGTGCCCGAACCGCACAACGGATCGAGGAACTGCGCCCCTTCGGCGGCGAGTTGCGGCCACTGACTGCGCAGCAGAATGCCGGCGGCCACATTTTCTTTCAGAGGCGCGGCGAGTCCTTCGCCCCGATAGCCGCGCCGATGCAGGCTCTCCCCGGCCAGATCGATGTACAGCGTGACCGCAGTCCCGTGCGCATGCGCGTGCACACGCACCGAGGGCCGGTCGCGTACGACATCCGGGCGCGTTCCGCGCAGCGTGCGCATCGCATCGACGATGGCATCCTTGAGCTTCAGCGTCCCGAAGTGACTGTTGTCGATGGTCGGATGACGGCCGGTGAACTCGCACGCCAGGCTGGCGCCGTCCGGCAGGTGCTCCTGCCACGGCACGGCACGCGCGCCGAGATAGAACGCGTCGGTGCTCGGGGCGTCGAAGCGCGCAATCTCGAGCAGGATGCGGTTGGCGACCCGCGATTCGAGGCACGCGCGGTAGGCGGTCTCGAGCGTGCCGCTGAAAGCCACGGCCGCGGTGCGCTCGCGCACCGACTGTGCGCCGAGCCCGGTGAGCTCGGTGGCCGCCAGATCCGCAAGTCCGGGCGGCACCGTGGCGAGGAGCGAGTACAGGCTCATTTGGTCACCGTCAGGCGATCGCGAATCGCGAGCAGCACATCGTCGCGCGACACCTCTCCGATCAAGGTGTGGCGCCACTGTCCCGGAGTGACCGGCAGGGTCCGCGCCTTCTCGCGCAGGAATCCGTCGAGCGCCTCGGTGAGGGACATCTCGGGCGAGAGGGCCTGATTGACCGGCTGGGCGACGCTCTCGACGTGCGTGTCCCGGTTGATCTCGCCCTTCTGCAGGCGCTCGTGAATATCGCGCGGCCGGAACCAGGAGACCAATTCATCTCCATCCGTGACGTACACGCGCCGAACCGAGCGGCGCGAGAGCCGCTCGAACACCTCGGCGAGCGTCGTACCGCGCGGCACGACCACTGCGGCAGGTTTGATCAGCGGCTCAACGGTGCGCACGCGCCAATCATCGCCCTGCTCCGCGACAATGGTGTGTGCGAGCGCTGCCGTATAGACCGAATTGCCGTGGCGATAGACCTTGGCGGTGAAATACGCCGTCACACACGTCAGCATCAACGGCAGGACCACGTGGTAATCGACGGTCATCTCGAAGATCATCAAGATGGACGTGAGCGGCGCCTGCGTGGTCGCAGCCAGGAACCCGCCCATGCCGATGACTCCGAAGGCGACCGGCTGCGTGATCACGTGCGGCATCAGCCACTGCAGCGTTCCGCCGAACAGAGTCCCGACCGCCGAGCCAATGAACAACGAGGGCGTCAACACGCCGCCCACACCGCCGGAACCGACGGTCGAGGCGGTAGCAAGCACCTTCGCCAGCAGAATAGCGAGCAGCGTCCAGCCGACCAGGTTGCCGAGCAGCATGCTGCTCACCACGCTGTAGCCGTTCCCCCAGACTTCGGGCACGAACACCGAGATCAGTCCGACGCCGAGGCCGCCGAGCGCCAACTGGAAATACAATGGCAAGTTCAATTTCACGAACTTCGATTTGCTGAAATCGAGCAGCGACAGAAATGGCGGCGCCAGATGCCCGAGCAGCACACCGAGCAGCAGATAGAACACGAGTTCCCAGTTGCTCGCTACCGAGACGTGCGGCACATAGAACACCGGAGTGAAATTCGTCACCCGATGCAGCGTCGCATTGGAGATCACCGAAGAGATGACCAGGGGGACGAATCCCTCCATTGCCATCGAGCCCAACACGATTTCCGAGGCGAACAGCGCTCCGGAGATCGGCGCGTTGTATGCGGCAGCGATACCCGCCGCCACGCCGCACGCCACCATCAGGCGTAGCCGCGGTACCGGCGCGCGCGCCAGCAGCCCGATCCGCGAGCCGAGCATCGCAGCGAGTTGCACCATCGAACCTTCTCGGCCGATCGAGCCGCCCGAGGCGATGGTGAGCATCGAACCGAGACTCTTCAGGATCGAGGCGCGAAAGCCGATCCGGCCATCACCGACGTTCACCGCTTCGATGTAATCGACGGCTTTGGAGGAAACGAATCGATGTCGCAGCAGCAGCAGCACGGCGCCGGCGAGCAGTCCGCCGATGACCGGGATGATCGCCCGGTGCCACCAGGCGAGGCGCATCGCAACGGGAACGAGACCCGAGCCGTGTTCGGCCTGCGTCCAATAGCCGCTGAAGATGCGGATGCACAGGCGGATGCCGGCCCGGAACACGATGCTGGCGAGTGCGCCAGCGATGCCGATCAGCGTCGCCCAGAACACGATGCCGAAGAGCTCTTCGTGTCCGAACAAGGCCAGCCGCAGCCGCAGCAGCAAGCGGAACGGGTGGCGCGCGATTTTTTGGGCCTGGGCCTTGAGCTGCATGGGTCTCCCCGGAGACGGGGGAGGCGTTCTCGGGCGCAGCATTATGCCCGATCGGCTCCCGGGACACGCCTAGACAAATTCCAAAAAGTCTCCTAGCCTTCGGGGCTCGCCCACCCCGGATCGGTATCACTGACGGAGGAGCCACCGTGACCTTCACACTACCCTCGCTTCCCTTCGCGCCCGGCGCGCTCGCCGCACACGGCATGTGCCAGGAAACCCTGGAGCTGCATCACGGCAAGCATCACCAGGCGTACGTCACTGCGCTGAACGGCCTGGTGGAGAAGAACGACGCGCTCAAGGGCAAGAGCCTCGAGGAGATCATCCGCATGGCCCACGGCCGCGACGATCTCGCCCCGGTATTCAACAACGCCGGGCAGCACTGGAATCACAGCCTGTTCTGGAAATCCCTCTCCGCTACCGGCGGTGGCATTCCGGGCAGCCTGGAGAAAAAGCTCGTTGGGGATTTCGGCAGCGTGGAGAAGTTCAAGGAGACGTTCAAGACGGCCGCGCTCGGCCAGTTCGGCTCCGGCTGGGCCTGGCTGGTGCTCGGCAACGATGGCCGGCTGAAGATCACCAAGACCGGCAATGCGGGCACCCCGCTCGCCACTGGCGAGGGCAAGGCGTTGCTGGTGCTCGACGTCTGGGAGCACGCGTATTACGTCGATTTCCGCAATCGCCGCGCGGATTTCGCCGACAATTTCCTGGCGAAGCTCGCCAACTTCGAATTCGCTGCCGCCGAACTCGCCGCGGCCTGAGCGCACAGCACGCTCCTGGGAGGCGTCGCCCCGCAGGCGGCGCCTCCAGCCCCGGCCGGGGCCGGCACGCCGCTAGGGCGCGGCGGCCATCCAGTCGCGCACCGTCACGCTGAAGGGCTCGCCGGGAGCGCAGTGCAGATGGCTGCTCACCACCTGCACGGGAAGCGATGCGAGCAGCGTCTCGCGAATTTGGCGCAGCAGTCTACAGTCCGTCGGCTGCAGCCGCTTGGGCTCGCCCGCGCGCACCGTGACGATGCGGCTCACCGCCCGCAGCTGTGCCCATCGGACGGCCGGCCCGTGCAGGACCGAGGGCATGCGGAAACTCACCTGGACGCGCGGGGAGCGCAGGTCCCCGGAGGACGAGTTGCTGCAGCGGTACGGCAGGATGTGCACGCTGTCGGACGGCACTCCGAGGCGCAGCAGCACGCCTCGAAACACGTACCACAACTGGTCGCAGGTGAAGGTGCGCGGCAGCTTGTCCAGATCCACGATCAGGTCATAAGTCCGCCATACCGCCGGCTCGCCGACCGCCGTCGGACGCACGGCGTGCGCCACGGCACCGAGCGCCGGCGTCGCCGCCAGCAGGCACGCCCAAACGAAACCTCGCACGCGCCTCATGTCGATCATCCTCTGCACGCTCCCTAGCCGCTTTGAGCACGCCAGCCGCCGGAGAGTTTCCGGCGGCCGGCGCATCCCTTCAGGTTCCGGGCCGTTGCAGGCCCGCCCGCAGGACCAGATCGAGCCGCTGGCGGTACGGGTCGGGCTCGAACACCGGGCCGTGGTCCGTGAAGTTCATCAGCCGATCGGCGCGGGTCTGGTAGCGTGGCCAGCGCGGCTGCCCGGCCGGATCGGGATGACCGGTCCGCGCGAAGGCGACCCAGTACCGCTGCATCGTGCGGGCCATGCGCTCATCGGCGCGCGAAGTCAGCGCTCCGTAGTGCACGCGCACGGTATCGAATACGAACGGAATCTCGGTGGCATGCCAGGCGCCCCACCATTTGCCCCGCATTGAGGTCGGCACGTAGGAATAGCGATACTCGTACACCGGCTGGCCGCGCGCCGAGAGAATGCGTGCGATCGCACGCGCCGGTTCGATCATCCATACATCGCCGCCGACTTCGGCCGAGACCTGCTGCAGCGTTGCCCGGCCGGTCGGATCGAACAATGCACGCGCCCGGGCGGCATACGGACCGAACGCGGCAAACAGCGCAGTCAGGGACTTCGCCTGCATCCAGCCGAGGTCCGCGCTGTTGGTGCCGATCATCACCGGGATGCGCGCCCCCATGCCCTTGGCGTATTCGCGCACCGGCGGCCCGAAGTACAGCCGGTCATCGACGATCGGTCCGCCCACGTAACCGACGACGTGACTGCGAGTGCGCATGTTCACGCCCTCCAGCACCTGCTCAGCGGGCAACGCTCGCAGCGCGGCAAGCGCCTTCGGACCCTGTCCCCGGACGCCGAGCTGATGCGCCAGCCGGACACCGGCCGCCTCGGCTGAATGCGCCCCGCCGCTCACCGGCCGATCCGGCCCGAGCCAGCCGGCGCCACCACCGGATTCGATGATCGCCTTCTGGAACAGCCCTCGCGCGAGCGGCGTGATCAACAGCGCATTCACCGATGCGCCGCCGGCGGACTCCCCGAACACCGTCACGTTGTGCGGATTGCCGCCGAATGCGGCAATGTTGTGCTGCACCCAGCGCAGCGCAGCGATTTGATCCATGAATGTGAAATCGCCGACCGGCTGATGCGCGCGCAGCAGCGCCGGGAAGCTGAACAGACCAAAATTTCCCAGCCGATAGTTGAAGCTGACCAACACCACGCCGCGACGCGCGAACGAGGTGCCATCGTAGATGGCCGGCGAGGTACCGCCATCGACGTACCACCCGCCGTAAATCCACACCATCACCGGCAGAGGCTTGCCAGAGGAATGCACCGGCCGCCACACATTGACGTACAGGCAGTTCTCGCTCGGCCGTGTGCGCAGCGGCGCCTGATCTCCGGGCGTCGGACGCTGCATGCAGTCGGATCCGAAATGGCGTGCCGAGCGAACGCCGTGCCAGGACCGCGGTGGCTGTGGCGCCGCCCAGCGCAGCACCCCCTCGGGTGGCGCGGCGTACGGAATGCCCTTGAATGCCAGGACGCCGCGCTCGAGCGCGCCGCGAACCCGGCCATACTGGGTACGCACCGTCAGTGGTGCATTGGCCGCATGCGTCGCGCCGCAGAGCAGCGCGAACGCCGCACCGGCCGTCACGATCACCGCAAGCCGCGCCGCGCGCAACTGCATGGCTCGCTCTGTGTTTCGCATACATTCACCCCTTGGCTGTCAGCCGGTTACGCTGCGCTGAAGCCGTGGCCGGCAAAGAAATCCCGCATTGCCTGCATCCCACGGCTCAGATCGAGTCCCTTGGCCGCCACCCACTCGTCGTTGAAATAGGTCGAGGCGTAGCGTTCGCCCTGATCGCACAGAATCGACACCACCGAGCCGCTCTGTCCCCGTGCCACCATCTCGCTGATCAGCTGCGCACAGGCCCACAGGTTGGTGCCGGTCGAGCCGCCGCACGAGCGTCCCAGGCGTTCACTCAGGACGCGCGCCGCGGCGATGCTCTCGGCGTCGCGGACCACGAGCATCCGGTCGACCACCTCGGGGATGAACGAGGGCTCGACCCGCGGGCGGCCGATTCCCTCGATGCAGCTCTCGCAGCGCTCGAGCGTCCTCACGGTCCGATCGGCGAAGTAGCGGTGGAAGACCGAGCCTTCCGGGTCAGCGACGCAGATCTCGGTGGCGAAGTGGTTGTAGCGCACGAACCGCCCGAGCGTTGCGGAAGTGCCGCCGGTCCCGGCACCACACACGATCCAGCGCGGTACCGGATGCCGTTCACGGCCGAGCTGGTTGAAGATGGACTCGGCGATATTGTTGTTGCCGCGCCAGTCCGTGGCCCGTTCGGCGTACTTGAACTGGTCCATGTAATGGCCGCGCACGTCTCGTGCCAATTGTTCGGCCTGTGCGTACACCTGGTTCGGGTCGTCCACGAAGTGGCATGCCCCGCCCTGGAATTCGATCGCGGCAATCTTCTCCGCCGCGGTGCTGCGCGGCACCACCGCAATGAAGCGCAGCCTCAGCATGCGGGCGAAGTACGCCTCGGAGACTGCCGTGGAACCGCTCGACGCCTCGACCACCGGGGTATCGGGGCCAATCCACCCGTTGCAGAGGCCGTATAAGAAGAGTGAGCGCGCCAGGCGGTGCTTGAGGCTGCCGGTCGGATGACTCGACTCATCCTTCAGATACAGCTCCACCCCCGGATAGTGCGGCAGCTCGATCGGAATCAGGTGGGTATCGGCGGATCGGTTGAAGTCCGCTTCGATGCGCCGGACGGCTTGATCCGTCCAGGCGCGACGGTCGCGCTCGGAATTGGGCATGCCCGGAAACTTAGCAGATCCAGCCGCGCCCGTCAGTCACCGGACCGAACACGCGCCGGCGGGATTTGACGCGCGTCAAACCAAGCCGTCCGCGGCGGCCTTATTCTCGGGCTGCGGCCGCCCTGGCTCCGGGAGTCCCGAACGGTGCACCGCATCCCCGCCCCCGAACCGGTCCGGCACACTATGCGACTGCTGCTGATCAATCCGAAATCCCCCGAGAGCTTCTGGAACTTCCGCTGGGCAGTCGATGAAGTACTGAGCGGCAAGCGCGCGATCAATCCGCCGCTCGGCCTGGCCACGCTCGCCGCGCTCACCCCGCCACACTGGCAGGTGAGCATCGTCGATGAGAATGTCGAGACTCTGCCGCTCGCGCCCGAGGCGGACATCATCGGGATCGGGGGCATGGGCGTGCAGTTTCCGCGCCAGCGCGAGCTCATCGAACACTACCGCCGCCAGGGATACTTCGTGGTCGCCGGCGGCAGCTTCGCCTCACTCTGTCCGGAGCGCTACGAGGGGCTCGCCGATGCGGTGATCAGCGGGGAAGCCGAACAGATCTGGCCGCGCTTCTGCACGGACTACGAGGCCGGCGTGGCCCGCCCGCTGTACCGAGAGGAAGGCGTCGTCGACCTCGAGGACTCCCCGGTCCCGCGCTTCGACCTGCTGCGCCTTGAGCGCTACACGACGGCCACGATGCAATTTTCGCGCGGCTGCCCCTATTTGTGCGAATTCTGCGACATCATCGTCATGTTCGGGCGCAAGCCGAGGCAGAAGAGCGTCGAGCAGATGGGGCGCGAACTCGACGCACTGCGCGCGCTAGGCGTGCGCAAAATCTTCTTCGTCGACGACAACCTGATCGGCAACCGGGCGGTCGCCAAGCGGCTGCTGCACTTTCTGATCGAATACCAGCGCCGCCACGATTACACCTTCAGCTTCGGCACCGAGACGTCGCTGAACCTGGCCGAGGACCAGGATTTGATGCAGCTGATGCAGGCGGCGGGATTCCGCTGGACGTTCATCGGCATCGAGTCTCCGGATGAGGCGAGCCTGCGTGAGATGCGCAAAGTACAGAACATGCGCACCGACGTGCTCGCAGCCGTGCACCGAATCCATCGCCACGGCATCGAAGTCATGGCGGGCTTCATCGTCGGATTCGACAATGACACACCATCGACCTTCGAACGCCAGTACCAGTTCATCGTCCGCTCCGGCATCCAGACGGCGATGATCGGGCTCTTGCATGCCATGCCGCGTACTCCGCTGTACGAGCGCCTGCGCAGCGCCGGTCGTCTGCGCGAGACCGACAGTGGCGGGGACAACACCAAGCTCGACACCAACGTCGTGCCGCTGAATATGACCGGCGGGGAGCTCATCGACGGTTATCGCGAGCTGCACCGGCGTCTGCTCGCGGACGGCACCATTGCGCGGCGGATCCGTAACAAGTGCCGCACATTCGGTCGCAGCGGCGGCGGCGTGGAATACTCGGCCGCGGCCGGGCTCGCCATCCTGCTGCGACTCGTGCGCCGCGGGATTCTCCCCGGCGGACCGCGGCGCATCTGGCACTTTTTGCGCACCATTCCCTGGCGGCGGCCCTGGCTGTTTCCGCTCGTCGTCGGCGACTGGATCGCAGGGCTGTCCATGCAGGACTACGCCCGCCGGCACTTCGCGCCCGCGACGTCGAGCGACTCGCCGGCGGCCGTTGCACGGCTGCGGCGGCTCGCTCGACTCCTGCACCGCTCCGAGGCGGGGCAGATGACGGTCCCCGCTGCCACGGACGAGGAATCGGCGCTGGTGCTCGATCTGCGTCTGCAGGCGATACCGCGCCGGATGCTGCGCCGGATCGGTGCGGAACTCGCAGCCGTGATGCGCGAAACGCCGGCGCGCCTGACGTTGCGCATCGAACATCTAGAAGGCACTGAGCTGGCGAGGGTGCGGCGGCTGCTGCGCCACGCACAACGTTTCGCCGACCGGATCTGCATCGAAGCAGGCACGCTCAATGCGCTGCAGTTGCCGCACCTCTGGCCGTTCCAGCTGCGCCTGGGCTACGAGGCCGCCCGCCCCTAGCGGACCTTAGACGCAGGGTGTTGCGCCAATGAGCGCCGCGAGCGCCTCGGGGCGCAGCACGCTGATGTTTCGGGCACGCACTCGCAGCCAACCCTCACGTTTGAAGGTACCGAAGGCGCGGCTGACGGTCTCGAGGGTCAGGCCGAGATGCCGTGCAATATCCGCGCGGCTCATACTCAGGCGAATCTCGTGCGGCGGAAAGCCGCGCCGCGCAAGCCGGACGGACAGATCAGCAAGAAACCGCGCGACGCGGCCGCGGGCGTCGGTTTCCGCCAGCTCTCCGCGCAACCGCAGCGCCTCATCGAGCGCCTGACCGAGCAGCCGCAACATCTCCCGGCGCAGCCCAGGCAACCGCTCGAGCAGCTGCTCGAGCTTGCGCATCGGTACCCGGCAATAGCTGAGCGGCTCCAGCGCGCTCACTTCGCAGCCATACCGGCCGGTGGCAAAACCCTCCAGGCCCACCGCTTCGCCGGGCAGCACGAACCCGTGCACCTGTTCGGTGCCCTCCAGGGTCAGAGTGAATCGCTTGGCCGAACCGCTACGCACGACGAGCAGCGCATCCATAGACGCGCCGGCACGCACCAGGGTCACTCCTGCGGCGAGTTGCCGACCGCGCTCGACCGCTGACTCGAGCGCTCGCGCCTCTGGTGCCGATAAATGCCCCGGCAGGCATAGCGGCTTCAGGGCGCAATTGCGGCACGACACGCACGCACGCGCCCCGGTCTCGATTCCTTCGCTGCGACTGTTCACGATCCGGCAGTCTAATACCGCTCCGCGCGACGGCGGCTGCGGAATGTCAGATTTTGATACGGATCAAATTGCCGCTCCCGGCGGCCGCTAGGATGCCGGCATGAGATCGCTGCTACCACCGTGTCCGTCTGCCTTCGCACGGTTCGATCCAGCCGGGGAGCTGTTCGTGCGCCTGTTCAACCACGGGATGCGTGGTCAGAACCTCGGTGCGGCCCTAGCGCCGCTAGAAGGCAAGCGGGTTCGGATCCGGCTCACCGACGCGCCGCTGCAACTGAATCTGTGCATTGCGGCCGGCCGGCTGAAAGTCGCGGCGGCGCACGAGACGCCGCACGTGACCGTGCGCGGCCGGCTGGCGGATTTCGTTCGTCTGGCGAGCCGCACCGAGGATCCCGATACGCTCTTCTTCCAGCGCCGCCTGAGTCTCGAAGGTGAAACAGAGACTGGCCTCGCAATCAAGAACGCACTCGATGCGCTCGACTGGAACTGGCGACGTCACTGTGAAGCGATTCTTCCGCCACGTGCCGCGCAGGCGCTGCGCGCGCTGAGCGCGCTGAGCGCGCGACTGCCGCGACCGCCACTCAGTCCGTTGCGGCGTAGCCGCGCGCCGCGTTGAGCGCTCAGCGGGTCGCTTCGAACATCGACCCACCGCAATAGCCCCCGGGCAGCGCGCTCGCCGGGCACTGCACGGTCTGGTCGCCGCGCACCGCGCGCGCAAACGCCTCGATCACCTCCGTAAACGACACCGCCTGGTGCGAATGTGGGGAAAGTCGCAGCATCTGCACGCCGGCGGCCCTCAGCTCCGCAATACCGCCAAGAAGATTACGGACCTGCGCGGACTGCGTCTGTATTCCGTTCAAAGCGAACAGCGGCTCGTGTTCGCGCGTATAAACGGTCAGTCCATCGCGCTCCTCGGCGCAGACGAAATTGCAATCGTCCTTGTTGTGCCGGCGCACGCGCGCGCTGAAGCAGCGCGCCGAAAAGGCGAGCGGCATCCGACCGTACGCGAATACCTCGCATTCCATGTCCTCGGGACGCTCGGCGAGCAATTCGGCAATCGCCGCAGTGTCAAGCTCCAGAGGCGCCACCCAGCGCCGGGCGCCGAGTGCACCAAGCAGCCGCAGCGTCGGTCCGTTGTAGACGTTCAGGTGCGGCCCGGCGACGAACGGCCGCCCGCGAGCGAGTTGCACGGCGGCCATGTCATTGGCCTCGATCGTCGCAGTGCCGGCCGCGAGACGTGCGAGCGCCGCCAGCTCGGATTCCGCCTCCATGAGCGCGAGCGTGGAGAAGATCACTTCCTTGCCGGCGCCAGCCAGATCTCTTCCGATCGCCTCCCAGTCTTCCTGCTTCAGCGCGCGGCGCTTGGAGCACACCACTTCGCCGAGATACACGCTGTCGATCGGCGCAGCCGCCAACATCTGGTAGAAGGCGAACACCTGCTCACGCTCCCAGAAATACAACAGAGGACCGACTGACAGCTTCATCGCGTGTATTCCCTCATTGCCAGGGCCTGCTATAGGCCCCCAGTGTTTGCGCATGCCCCTCGGTGAGCCGCGCAAGGGCCGCGGCCGGTCCGACCGGTGGCCGGTAGCCCGCAGGATCGCGCCGGCAGGCGTCGAGCGCGGTACGCAGCGCGCGCGTCACCTGCGCCACATATGCCGGACTTCGCTGCCGGCCTTCGACTTTGATGGCGCGGACGCCCGCATCGAGCAGTTGAGGCAGAATCTCCAGCACAT
>JAJZSQ010000161.1 GCA_021849615.1 Pseudomonadota bacterium | reverse complement strand
GCTCGCGCAGCAGCGCCCTGTTGCGCTCAACGGTGAGCCGCGCGTGCGCCTCGATGCCGCCCTTGTCACGCCGATTGCGGATCGGCGCCGGGAGCACGTCGTGAAACGCATGGCGCACGAGCGCCCTGCCCCAACCGCCCGCGGTGTGGGTGGCCGGCGCGATCCGCAGACACACTTCAATCAACGGCTGCGACAACAGCGGCGCGATCCGATCCGCATCGCCGGCCGCCGCGAAAAGATCGTAGGCATCGAACGGCGCGAGCACCTGGTACACGTGCCAACGCTTGGCACTCGGCACCTCGGCATGTCGATGCGCAAGCGGATGTAAACAGGCGGGCGCGCCCAGCGCCTCCTGCAGCACCGCGGGCGCGAGCAGCGACCGCTCGCGCCCGCCCTCGCTGAGCGGGCTCGAACGCTGCGCACCGAACACCTCACGCACCGTCACGGCCAACACGTGCCAGAGCGAAACATCATCGACGCGTGCTGCATCCAACAGCGCCCGCAGCATCCGCAGGCTCGGCCCGCGCCGACGCAGCAGCACCGCCGGAGCCCACGCGGCGCGCTCCTGGTAGAAGAGTTGGTCCCCGCCGTAACCGATGAACAGTGCGGCCGCACCGCGCTCAGCGGCAAGCGCCGCCTCGCGGCGACTGTGTTCCAGATAGAACAGATAATTGGTGGGCTCGGCGCTCGGGGCGAGCGCGCGCAACGGACCGAGATCGACCCCGAGCGGCCGGATGCGCTCGATGAGGCCGAGACCGGCGGACTCGGCCGCGAGGCGTGCATACCGCCGCTCGTCGAGGTCGGTGTGCGGGGGATAGTAGTGGAAGCACTCGAGCCGAGGCGCGGCAGCGCCGGCGAGCGACGCGAGCACGATGGAGGAATCGAGTCCGCCGGAGAGCGAGACCAACACACTCTCGAAGCACGCGCCCCAGGCGCGAACCACTTCCCGGGTGCAGCAACCGAGCCGCTCGGCGGCCTCGGGCCCTTCGATCGGCGCGGCCGCCGCGATCTCGAGCGGATCCCAGTGACAGGTCTTCAGGACCGAGCCGCCATGATGGCGCGCGCACTCCCCACCGACCAGCTGCGAGACACCCTCGAGCCCGGTGCGCCGGCTGTGCTCGCGCACCAGGCTCAAACAGGCCGCCACATACGCCCAGTCCGCCCGAAACGGTTCGCTGCGCATCGGCACGTCGCGGATGGAGGCGCAATACACGTCGATCGCGCCGAGTCGGGTGGTGTAGCACGGCAGCCCCGCCGATGGATCTCGCAGAACACAGACGCTGCCCGAGTCCGGCTCACGGAGCACCGCAACGTATCGGCCCCAATAGCGCTCCAGGAGACGGCGGCCCTCGGAGGCGGCCACTGCGCGGCTCTCCGCGTCGTCGAACGCCGCAGGTGCCGGTCGGGACACGCCCTCGCCGTCGGACCTGAATACGGCCCCGAGTACCACACCCTGCCCGCCGGCGAGGGGCCGGGCCGCATTGCCGGCTTGCCACTCGCCGACGCAGCGCACTTCGAAGCCCGCACCCGGGCTGACCGTTCGCCACTCCTCAGCCGCTCGCTGTGGCCCCGCGAGCAGCCCCTGCGCCTGCGCACGCGCCGCCACGTCTCGATCGTCCCAGATGAACACCAGATACCGGAACACGGTCAGATACTCAGAATGGGTGAATACTGGCGCACGCGGTCCGGCGCGTCATTGAAGAGGACCGCCCCGTACTGGACCCAGCAATGCGCATGAAACGGCGCGGTGCGCACACCGAAGACCCAGTGCGGGTGCAGGCCGTACTGCGCAAGGAAAGTCACGAGCGCCAGCGAGTCGAGCAGACAGGCGCCGCGAGCGCTGTAGAACCAGGGCCGCAGATGCACGAATCGGCGCACCAGCGCCTGCGCGTGCCCGACATCAAACCGTGCACCGGACGGATCTGCCGGACGTTGCCGGCGGGTCTGCTCGAGCACCGCGTACATCGGCCGAAGCTTCAGCGAGCTCGCCGCCGCCGCACAGGCCCAGGCCGCGCGCCGCAGGTCGCGCCCGTTCGGCCGAGGCGGCGCATCGAAATCGAATTCGAGCAGGGTGCGCTGCGGCGATTCGATCGAGATCGGCGTCGCGGCATGACCCGCGCCGCGCTCGCACACCAACATCCCGTGCTCGATCAGCCGACCGAGAACCGCCGGAGGAGACCCGAGCGTCGTCGGGACCGGCAGCGGCCACGCCCCGATCCACCCCGAGAGGCGCGCCGCCGGCTGCACCGCGAGGTAGCGGTTGCGCCGCAGATCCATCAGGACCGCATGATGGCCGCACAAGGCCAGATGCACATGGTGCGCCAGCCAATACGGTTCGGTCCGTTCCGATTCCGTGCCCTGCTGCATGTGCCTCCCCTGTCCCGCCAGACCCGTCCCGCGGGCTCCGCATGCCTCGTGTACATCTGTATCACGGCCGCCCCGTGCCAGACAGCGCTCTTGCCGGCGTCCATGAGTAGAAATGGCACCCAATGGGCTCGAAGCCCGCTGCGTGCGCCTCAGGCGGCCGCAGCACCCGGATGCTGCGCCGCCCACAACGCCGCGTACCGCCCTCCCGCCTGCAGCAACGCCTCGTGGCGGCCGCACTCGACGACCCTCCCGGCGTGCAGCACCAGGATGCAATCGGGGTGCACGACGCTCGCCAGGCGGTGTGCGATCAGCACCGTGGTGGCCGCTCCCGCCATCGCACGCAGGCTGGCCAGGACCGCCTGCTCGGTCCGGCTGTCGAGCGCCGCAGTCGCCTCGTCAAAGACATAGACGAGCGGGCGGCGCAGCGCCGCCCGCTCGATCGCAATCCGTTGACGCTCTCCACCCGAGAGCCGTACACCTCGCTCGCCAACGACCGTGTCGTATCCGTCCGGCAGCGCGCCGACAAATTCCTCGAGCTGCGCAACGCGCGCCGCCTCGTGCACCTCGTCCCGGCTCGCCCGAGGCTTTGCGACCGCGATGTTGAATTCGATCGACTCATCGAACAGCACGACGTCCTGAGGCACCACGGCGATCGCACTGCGCAGCGCCTGCGGCGCGATCCCGTTCAGCACGAATCCGCCGAGGCGGATCTCCCCACTATCCGGTTCGATCAGCCGCAGCAGCAGCCTCACGATGGAAGACTTCCCCGAGCCGCTCTGGCCGACGATACCGAGCGTCGATCCGGCTGCCGCCGTGAAGCTCACGGCCTCGAGCGCCGCCCGTTCGGGGTCGTAGCGCAGCGTCACCCGATCGAAATCCAGCGTCCCCTGCAGCGTATCCGGCAGCGACGCACCGGCCGCCGGTTCCGGCGCGACCGCCAGCAACCCCATCGCCTTCTCGAGCAGTGCTGCGCCCTGCGCAAACCCCTGCACGGCGAAGCCGAGCATCTCGGCCGGCCGCACCAGCTGCAGCATGTAGGTATTGACGAGCACGAAGCCCCCGACCGTGAGGGAACGGGAGCGCACCGCATGCACCGCAGAGATCAGCGTCGCCGCCAGAAACAGCGCGAACACCGCCGCCACCGCCAGCCCGTTGCGCTCATAGCGCCGATAGAAGTGCACCCAGGCCGCCTCGCTGCGCTCGAGCGCTCGCCCGGCTTTGCCCGTCACGAGCCGCTCCGCTCCGAACACCTTCACCGTCTCGAAATTCAGTAGCCCATCCGTCATGACGGCCCCTGCCGCCACCCGGGTCGCAGCCGCGTCGCGCGCGCTATCGCCGATGCGTCGCGCGGAACGTCCGAATACCACGGCGTAGCAGAGCGCCGCGCCGCAAAAAGGCACGAGGAAGACCGGCTGGCGCAGTCGACCAAGCACATAGGCCGCAAGCAGCATCTCCGCGCACACCGGCAGCACGGTGAACACCAGGTGATGCAGGATCAGTCGTACCCCTTCGAGTCCATTGTCGATGGTCTGGCTGACCGCGCCGGTCTGCCGCGTGAGGTGATAGCGCAACGGCAGACGCAGCACATGCGCGAACAGGCGCTCGTTCAGGGTTCGCAACACCCGACGCTCCGCCCTGGCGTACCGCAGCGTGCGCAGCTCTGCACTCGAGCGACCGAGCCACTGGCTCACCGCATAGAGCCCCACGAGCACGCCGGCGCCGAGCGGAACCCGGCCTTGCCCACTCAAGCCGTCGATGATCCATTTCAGCGCCAAAGGCGCCAACGCGTTCATGGCGGCCCCGAACAGCACCAGCAGCAGCACTTCCGTGAGCCGCAGCGCCACATACGGGGTCACCTCGCCACGCAGCAGCCCGACTGCCCGCCACCACCGATGCCGGCGGGAATCGTAGGTCACCGGCCGCCTTTGGTCCGCCCGGGATCGAGCGGCTCAGTGCGCTCGGCCCCATCCGCGTCGCTCTCCGTCTCATTCTTCTCCGGGTCCTCCTTGCCCTCCTTCTCAGCGGTACCCACCGCAGTCGAGTCCGCGTCTCGGCGCGCTCGCACTTCCGCAAGAATCGCCTCCGCCGCAGTCAACAGCCCGCGCGGATCGCGCGCCCGCAGCGTCAGGACAGTGCCCTGCAGAGTGCCATCATCCCGGGCGAGCAACTCGCCAATCGATTTCAGCGACACGCCGCATCGCACGGCGGCCAACGTGACCAGCGCTCGCGCCCGGCAGACCCTGCGGGCCCGGGACCGCTGCGCCATCTGTTCGGTCGGAAACGCAAAGTGGCGCGCAACGAACCAGATGACGGACCGTAGCAGCGCCTGCTGCTGCCGTTTACGCAACGCGCGCGCATCGATCCACGGAAGCCGAGCCGGCCCCTGATAGGCCGCATCCCCAGTCCAGCCCGCTCCGTCCAGCGGACGATGCAGCCACAGTACGAATTCGGTTCGAAATGCGTCGCGAATGCGGAAAGTACGCAATCGCTTGAACACTGGACCCGTACTACCCCGAGAACGGTTGAAATGCAGCGCATACGGCACGGTGACGTAGCGGAACATGCGTCCGATCGGGACTTGTGTCGCTTCAATGGCGAACTCCACGCGGTCCGCTTCGCAGCGACAGGCGAACACCCGCCCACCGCACCAGAACAGCATCGAATCGATGCTCTCGGCCATCTTGCGCCAGTCGACCTCATCCCGGACGAGCGGCCCGGAACGGCAGCTGCGCAGAACGACGTGCAACAGCGCTGCGGAACGGTGATCCGATCCCAATCGAGCGCGCCTGGTCCTCATGCCCCCTTCGCGCGCCCCGTCCAATCTCAGGCCGATCGTGTGCGCGCACTCCGACAACTTCCTCTTCGCCGAAGATCTGTCGCCAACACGAACAGACGACGACCGCCTCTCTTCCGAAAAAAAAAATAAATTATTCCGACACTTGACACGATGCAACACCGTCTCCTCGAATTAGTTTCGTCTGTTGTCTTCAACTCCACGCTCGAACAGAGCCGCCCCATTCCGATCCCCAACCTTTGCACTCGCAACCGTCGAATTTTCCCCAACTTTTCCCAACCTACGACGCCTGAACCGAAACCTCGGAAGCGCACAGGCAGCCGTCAGAATCTGTTGGTTATAGTCATCAAAATTGAACACTTTTCACCGCACGGCGGCGATCGGCGGCGCCGCTAAGTAACTGATTATTCGAAATCACTACTGTCCCAACGTCTGTTGGAGCGTAGACTGTAAGTACCTGATGTGCATATAGTTTTCTGCCTTTTGAGGGTGTCACCGACTTGAACTCGATTCGGGCATTTGGCGACTCTTCGGCTTCCTTC
>JAJZSQ010000025.1 GCA_021849615.1 Pseudomonadota bacterium | reverse complement strand
GCGCAGATCGCGGCAGTGGAGAGAATTGAGCGAGACATTGGCACGCGAACTCGCCCTACCCTCGGAATCCAGGAAGCAATCAAAACTGGCGGAGAGGGTGGGATTCGAACCCACGGTCCCCGTGAAGGGACGCCGGTTTTCAAGACCGGTGCAATCAACCGCTCTGCCACCTCTCCGCAGGCATCTCGATGCGGGGTGGATCGTAGCAAATCGCATCCGAATCGGCTCGTCCGCCGACCTCAATTCTTGGCGTCGCCGCAGCGGCACACCGACGCTCCTGCGCGCCTCCAGACGCTCCCTCGGTACTTTACCCCGGCAGTACCCACGCGCCTTCGCACACCGTCTGTTCGAGCGCACGACGGTCGTTCGGGGCTTCCCGAGCCTGCAACTGCGCACTGAGCACCTCGACCGGGGCCGGGCGCCCCACGGCCGCCATGGCCTCGATCCTGAACGCCTCGGGAATGGCGAGCACCTGCCGGGTCCGCTCGTAGTCGAACCCCTCCATGCCGTGCACCACGTAGCCTTTCAGGTAGCCCTGCAGCGCGAAATATCCCCACGCCGCGCCCGTGTCGTACGAATGCGTCACCGACGTGCGGCCGGTGTAGCTATTGAGCGTATGAGAGACGAACACCACCAGCGCGGCGGCGCGCGCGCACCAGGCCTGATTGCCCGCGGCCAGTAGCCCGAAGAAGGTGTCCCACTGCGGCGTCTCGCGTCGGGCGAACAGCATGCGCCAGGGCTGCTGGTTGCCCGAGGACGGTGCCCAACGGGCCGCCTCGAACAGGCTGAGCAGCTCCTCGCCTGACACCGGCTCCCCGCTCATGGCCCGCGGCGACCAGCGGTCGAGGAACTGCCGGTCAATCGGATGAGCACTCTTGCGGATCGAGCTGCCGTTGAGCATTGCAGGTCTCCGGAGACACCCGCGCAGCCGGCGGGCGAAGCGCATGATAGCAGCCCGCCCGCCTCCGCCTACAGGTGGTAGGCGACGCCCAGGTAGTACTGGCGCGTCAGGGCCGGCTCGAGCTGGCCGCCGAAGAGAAACACCCGTGAATAATATCGGTGATTGCCGAGATTCGTGATCCCGCCCTCGAACCGCCAGTGTGCACCCCAGGCGTACTGGCCGGTCAGATCGGCGATCGTGTATGCCGGGATCAGCGCCGCAGTGGTGCCGATCGGCAGATCGCTGTTCTGGAATTACTGCGCCCCGACGGCATCGACCATGACGCTCAGCTTCAACCCGTGCACGCCCTCGAGGGTCACGCCACCCTTGAGGACGTAGTGCGGCGCATACGCCGGCACCTTGCCGGTCTGTCCCGGAATGCGACTCGAGGTGAACTCGGCATTGAGGATACTGAGGTTCGCGAACACCGTCAGATGCCGCGAGCGCGGCTCGCTCGGCCACAGGCGCAGCAGATCGTACGAACTCGCGAACTCGAACCCACGGCTGCGCAAATCGCCGCTGTTGACGTTGAT
Organism: Pseudomonadota bacterium; assembly: GCA_021849615.1. GTDB lineage: Bacteria > Pseudomonadota > Gammaproteobacteria > Steroidobacterales > Steroidobacteraceae > 13-2-20CM-66-19. The sequence goes on along the minus strand of JAJZSQ010000025.1, from coordinate 26,977 downwards.
GGACTCGGTCGGCGTCAGCTGCTCGGACTCGATCTCGTTCGTCGCGGCGATCTGAAAGACGCTGGCGTCGTAGTAGAACCCGACTACCGGCCAGCCGTGCACGCCGGCCTCGTATGTCAGGTAGTGCGTCGTCGCCGGATCATTGGTCGAAGAGAAATTACTGAACGGACTCGAGATATCGAGGTAGCGCACCGGCCGGTAGCCCTGCGAGACGTTCAAGTACGTCTCGTTGCCGCGGCCGAAGTCATTGCCGATGCCGATGCCGAACAGCGGCACGGTGTGACGGTACGTGGCATTGACCAGGCTGGGGTGCGGTGCGGCCGTCTCGCGCGTAACGAGCTGCTCGTGCTCCAGGCGCGCAGACGTGACCACGTGAAACCGACCGTAGCGGTACAGGTTCTCGGCGAAGATCGCCGCATAGCGCGTACGGCGCTGATCGTTGTAGAAGAGCGATCCGTTCGACCCATACGGCGCGATCAGCGCATCGGGGCTCTTCAGCTCCGTGTAGGGACTGGTCGAGGTGTAGACGGTGTAACCGACCGTGAACGCGCTGCCCTTGCCCCAGTGGTGCAGAAGACGTCCATCGAGTCCCGTGTAGTGGAACTTCTGGCTGGCGAGCGTCGCTGCGGTCCCGACCGGAGTACCGGAGTTGGCATAGGCATCGGCGCGGGTCACGAGATCCTGGTAGCCGGTCCACACCTTCTGCACGAACAGGCTGCTCGGATCGATCTGATCGTGATAGGTCAGCACCGCGGTGTAACGGTGCGCCCAGTCCCGATCGTCGGGCGTGGTCGTCTGGCGGGCGTTAGTCCGAAACTGTGCCCCGCTCATCAGCCCGGCCATGCCGCTCTCGAGCGAGTAGGCATGCACCGCGAGCGAGAGCCGGTGTCCGCGGCTGAAGTGATAGCCGAGCTCGAGATCGCCCTGGTTGACGGTGTAATCGCCATTGGCGCGTTGCCCATGACTCTGCCGATGCGAGAAGTCCGCGAGGTAATCCCACCGTCCAGCTGGTCCGGAGATGGAACTGTACGTCGAGTACAACCCGTCGCTGCCGAACACCTGATCAGTGCTCGCCTCGGTCTTCTGCCCCGGCTGGCGCGTGACGAAGTTGATCACCGGCTCCGGCTCCGGGCCGTAGAGCAGCCCCGAACCGCCCCGGATCATCTGTACCTGGGCGATCGACTGGAAACTCGGCAGGTAATAGAGCGTCGGGAATCCGATCCAGTCCATCTCCATCGGGATGCCGTCCTGCATCACCAGGATGTACTCGCTCTCCTGCGGATTGCCGAGCCCGCGGTAGGAGAGATTGAGGTTCACCGGGTTCTGCTGCTCGGCGAGCACCAGACCGGGCATCTGATCGAACAGCTGGCGCGGCTGGTTGTCCACGATCGGCGGCAGCGCACCGAGGTGCACGACCGTGGTTTTGCGCGTCACGGTGATCTGGGTACCCGAGATCTCCGGCATGGAGTGCGCGTAGCGGGTGCGGTGGTTGAACAGCCACGGCGCGCGGATCAGCACCTGACGCACCGCCGCGGAAACGCCCGCCGCGCTGCGGGCCGCGCCCGGCGGCGTGCGCCTGCGGGCAGCCGCGGGCGGCGCAGACTGCGCCTGTGCGACGCAACAGACCACAGCCAATGCTGCGGCCAGCGCATGCGGCGATGACTTCAAGGAGACCTCTGAGAATGGAAGGACGGCGCCCGCGGCACGGGGGACGGCACCGAGGGATCCGCCGCCGACGCGAGCTGCGAGTGCCCGGGATTCTACGGGCGGTGCCCGGGAGTACTACCAGGGATAGTAGCGATGCCAGCCGTGCCCGAGACTCGGCTCGGCGCATCCACCGCCGCGTCCGGCTTCAGGCGCGGCGCCTCAACGCTCTGCTGGCGCCGCCTCATGCATCGCTATGCCCGTCGGCCGGACCCAGCCCCGACGACGCACGGTCCTGCCCCTGCGCAGCCGGATCGCCGTGCCGACGCCGCCACGCCCGCAGCCCCAGATAGGCCCCGCTGACCACTGCGAGCGACATCAGGCTGACGTGCAGATCCGCACCCAGCCCCGGCGTGAACTGCATGGCGATCAGGATGGCCAGCATGGCGGCGATCGCCAGATAGCTCGACCACGGAAACAGCCACATGGTGAGCGCCGGCGCCGGTTCCCCGGCGCGCTCGCGCCGGCGCCGCATGCGCAGGTGCGCGAGCGCGATCAGGCCGTAGACGAACACCATGAGGGCGCCCGAGGCATCGACCAGGAAGGCGAACACGCTCTGCGGCGCTTTGATCGCCGCGAGAATGCCGACCACGCCGGCACCGCTGCACAGCAGCACCGAGCGCACCGGCACGCGGCGTGCGTTGAGTTTGATCAGGCCCTGCGGCGCATCGCCGCGCTCGGCCAGCACGAACAGCACGCGCGAGCAGACGTAAAAGGCGGAGTTCAGGCAGGAGAGCACTGCGGTGAGGATGATCGCGTCCATCGCGATCCCCGCCCACCAGAAGTGCATGTGCATCAGCGCGAGCGTAAACGGCGACTGCCCGATGCGGATGCGGGTCCACGGCACGACCGCCATGATCAGGAACACCGAGCCGACGTAGAACGTCAGGATGCGCAGGATGATCGAGCTGGTCAGCCGCGAGATCGCGCGCGACGGATCAGCGGACTCCGCCGCTGCGACTGCGACGATCTCAGCCCCGGTGAGGGAGAAGAACACCGTCACCGCCCCGGCCAGCACCGACACCGGCCCGCGCGGCATGAACCCGCCGTGGGCGACGAGGTTATGCAGGCTCGCCCCGTGCGGGTCGCTGAAGCCGAGCACGAAGGCCCCGGCAAGCGCGATGAACACCACGATCGCGGCCACCTTGATCGAGGCGAACCAGAACTCGAACTCCCCGTATGAGCGGGCCGACATCAGGTTCACACCGGTCATCAGCCCCATCAGCACGCAGCCGAGCAGTCCGGTCGGGACCTGCGGGATCCACACGTGCAGGATGTTGGCCCCGGCGATCGCTTCGGCCGGCACCACGATGATCCAGAAATACCAGTACAGCCAGCCGCCGATGAATCCCGCCCACGGCCCGAGTCCCTCGCGCGCGAACTCGGTGAACGAGGTAACGTTGGGCATGCTGAGGGACATCTCCCCGAGCATGCGCATCACCAGCAGCACCAGCGTCCCGGTGATGAGGTAACTCAGCACGATCGCCGGGCCCACGGCGGCGATCGAGGCGCTGCTGCCGACGAACAGGCCTGCCCCGATGATCCCGCCGATGGAGATCATCTCCAGATGGCGCGGCTTGAGCGATTTACTGAGTGCGGTCATCTCTCCCCCCGGAGTCGTTCGATCGGTCAGCGGTCTCGGGCGCGCAGCGCCGAGCCCTCAAGCACCGAGCCGCTCCCGGCCGCCGAGATAGGTGCGCAGCGCCGCCGGCACGAGCACCGTACCGTCGGGCTGCTGGTAGTTCTCGAGCACCGCCACCAGCGCGCGCCCGACGGCGAGCCCCGAGCCGTTCAGCGTGTGCACCGGTTCGGGCTTGCCCTGCGGGGCGCGCCAGCGCGCCTGCATGCGCCGCGCCTGGAAGGCCTCGAAGTTGCTGCAGGAGGAGATCTCCCGATAGCGGCGCTGCGAGGGCAGCCAGACTTCCAGGTCGTAGGTCTTGGCACTGCTCGCGCCGATGTCGCCGGCGCACAGCGCGACGGTGCGAAACGGCAGCTCCAGGCGCTTCAACACCTGCTCGGCGTGGCCGGTGAGCTCCTCGAGCGCACGGTAGGACTCCTCGGGGCGCACGATCTGCACCATTTCGACCTTGTCGAACTGGTGGCTGCGGATCATGCCGCGGGTGTCCTTGCCGGCCGAGCCCGCCTCGGAGCGAAAGCACGGCGAGTGACACACGAAGCGCAGCGGCAGCGACTCGGCGGGCACGATCTGCTCGCGCACGAGGTTCGTCACCGGCACCTCGGCGGTGGGGATCAGGTAAAAGCCCTGCGGGCCGCGCACGGCGAACAGGTCTTCCTCGAACTTCGGCAACTGCCCGGTGCCGATGAGCGCCTGACTCTGCACCAGATACGGCACGTACACCTCGGTGTAGCCGTGCTCCTCGGTGTGCAGGTCGAGCATGAACTGCGCCAACGCCCGGTGCAGCCGGGCGAGCTCGCCGCGGATCACCGCGAAGCGGGCTCCGGAGATGCGCGCGGCCGCCTCGAAATCCAACCCCCCGAGCCGCTCCCCGATCGCCACGTGATCGAGCGGCTCGTAGTCGAACACGCGCGGCTCGCCCCAGCGACGCACTTCGAGGTTGTCCTCCTCGCCGCCGCCGGCGGGCACCGACTCATGCAGCAGGTTCGGCAGCGTCAGCAGCCACGCCTCGAGTTCGCCCTGCACCGCGTTCAGCGCCTGCTCGGCAGACGCGAGCTCCCCGGTGAGCTGCTCGCCGCGCGCCATGAGCGCGCTCGCATCCTCGCCGCGGCCCTTGGCCATGCCGACCGCCTTGGCCGTGGCGTTGCGCTCGGCGCGCACCCGGTCGGCCTCGACCTGCGCGGCCTTGCGCCGCTCCTCGAGCGCGCGCAGGCGCGCCACGTCGAGCACGTGCCCCCGGCGCGCAAGGTTGCGGGCCACCGCCTCGGGGTCGGAACGCACCAGCTTCGGATCGATCATGACTTCAGGTTCCTCAATTTGGCCAGCGCCTCGCCGATCTTGATTTCCAGGCCGCGCGGCACGGGCCGGTAGTATCGCCGATCGGGCAGCTCATCCGGCAGGTAGCGCTCTCCGGCGGCGTAGCCGCCGGGTTCATCGTGTGCGTAGCGGTAGCCGCGGCCGTAGCCGAGGTTCTCCATCAGCCGCGTCGGCGCATTGCGCAGTCGCAGCGGCACCTCGAGCGTGCCGAACCGCTCGATGTCGGCTTTGACCTCCCCCATCGCGACGTAGACCGCGTTGCTCTTCGGCGCGCAGGCGAGATACACCACCGCGTTGGCGAGCGCAAGCTCCCCCTCGGGGCTGCCGAGGCGGTCGTAGGCTTCCCACGCATCGAGCACCAGGGCAAAGGCGCGCGGGTCGGCGAGCCCGATGTCCTCGACCGCCATGCGCACCACGCGGCGCGCGATGTAGAGCGGATCGCAACCGCCATCGAGCATGCGCGCGAACCAGTACAGCGCCGCATCCGGATCGGTGCCGCGCACCGCCTTGTGCAGCGCGGAGATCTGGTCGTAGAACTGCTCGCCGCCCTTGTCGAATCGCCGCCGTGTCCCGCTCGCCACCTCAGTGGCGCACTCGAGCGTGATGCGTGCGCCGGGACCAGCCGCCTCGGTGAGACTCGCGGCGAGCTCGAGCATGTTGAGCGCACGCCGGCCGTCACCGTCCGCCGCGCGCGCGATCAGCTCGAGGGCTTGCGGATCGGCCTCGAGTGCGAGCGCGCCGAGACCGCGCTGCGCATCGGTGAGCGCCGTGCGCAACAGACGCAGCAGGTCCTCTTCGCCGAGCGGCTTCAACACATAGACGCGTGCCCGCGACAGCAGCGCGCTCACCACCTCGAAGGAAGGATTTTCCGTCGTCGCGCCGACGAAGGTGAGCGTGCCGTCCTCCAGGTACGGCAGAAACGTGTCCTGCTGCGCCTTGTTGAACCGATGCACCTCGTCGAGAAACAGCACCGTCGGTCGTCCGCTGCGCTCGCGCTCGGCACGCGCCGCGTCCACCGCCGCGCGGATGTCCTTCACCCCGGCCATCACCGCCGAGAGCGCGATGAACTGCGCCTGGCTGCTCTGGGCGATCAGCCGCGCCAGCGTGGTCTTGCCGGTCCCCGGCGGCCCCCAGAGCACCAGCGAGTGCAACCGCCCCGACTCGATCGCCTGACGCAGCGGCTTGCCCGGCGCGAGCAGATGCGCCTGGCCGGCAACCTCATCGAGTGTGCGCGGGCGCATGCGGTCGGCGAGCGGCCGCGCCGGATCGGACCGAGCGGTCCCGGCAGGGTTCACTGCGCGGGATTGCCGATCACGTCCACACCCTTCGGCGGCGTGAACTTAAAGGTGGCCGCGCTCACCGGCGCGTTCAGCGCAACCCGCTCGAACACGATGGTGGCGTCCTGGCCGAGCGTGTCCTCGAGGATCATCCGCTTGAGCGTACCGTGCGCGAAGCCGAACAGCGCGCTGCGGAAGTCCGCCCGCGAGGCGTGGCGCGGCTCGACGAACACCCAGGTGAGCCCCTCGCGCACCCCGGCCATGCGCTCGGTGAAGTGCGAGCGCACGTCCACGGTGCCCGACAGCAGCATCGCCGGTGTCGCCGACAGCGCGGCGCTCACCGGTTGCACCGTCACCTGGGCCAGATCCCGGTCGTAGAACCACAGGTTGCGCCCGTCGGCCACCATCAGCTGACCGGCGCCGGCGGCACTCGCCCCCTGCGCCGCGGCGAGCGGATGGATGCTCCAGCGGAACTTGCCCGGCCGCTCGACGATGAGCGTGCCGGCCGAGCGCGACAGCAGCGCGCCGTGCGCATCGACCAGCGTCTGGCGGAAGCTCACCCTGAGCGTGTGCAGACGGCTGAGGAATTGATCGAGCGGCGTCGGCGCCTGCGCGCGCGGCGTGGCCGGCGCAGCGGCGGCCGGCAGCCCCACGCCGAGCAGACCGCCGAAGACGGCGCCGAGCGCCATCCGGGACAGCAGTGTTCTCATTGGGATCAGTCCTCCGGACGCGCCGGCACCAACACCTCGCGCGACCCGTTCGATTGCAGGGGGCCGACCAGGCCGGCCATTTCCATCGCCTCGAGCAGTCGCGCGGCGCGGTTGTAGCCGATCTTCAGACGTCGCTGGACGTAGGAGATCGACGGTTTGCGTTCAGTCGTGACGATGCGCACCGCCTCGTCGTAGAGCGCATCCTGCTCAGGCTCCGCGCCCGCACCGCCCTCGCCTTCCTCGCCGGGCAGTCCCGGAATGGGCATCTGCGGGCCGTCGAGCACTTCCTCGACGTAATTCGGCGGCGCGAGCTTCTTCAGCGCCTCGGCCACCCGATGCACTTCCTGGTCGGAGACGAACGCGCCGTGCACACGCGTCGGCAGCGCGGTGCCGGAGGGCAGGTAGAGCATGTCGCCGTGTCCGAGCAGCGTCTCGGCGCCCATCTGATCGAGAATGGTGCGCGAGTCGACTTTGGCGGACACCTGAAAGGCGATGCGGCAGGGAATGTTGGCCTTGATCAGACCGGTGATCACATCGACCGACGGGCGCTGCGTGGCGAGCACCAGGTGGATGCCCGAGGCGCGCGCCTTCTGCGCCAGGCGCGCGATCAGCTCCTCGACCTTCTTGCCGACGATCATCATCATGTCGGCGAGCTCATCGATCACCACCACCACGTACGGCAGCGGCGTCAGGTTCGGGATCTGGCTCTGATCGATGCTCGGATCGTTGGCCGCGCGCGCGATCAGGACCGGGTCGAGGATGGGCTTGCCGGCATCGTTGGCTTCCTTCACCCGCCGGTTGAACCCGGTGATGTTGCGCACCCCGACGGCGGCCATCAGCTGGTAGCGCCGCTCCATCTCCGCCACACACCAGCGCAGCGCGTTCGCGGCCTGCTTCATGTCGGTGACCACCGGGGAGAGCAGATGCGGGATGCCCTCGTACACCGACAGCTCGAGCATCTTCGGATCGATCATGATCAGCCGGACCTGCTCGGGGCCGGCCTTGTACAGCAGCGAGAGCACCATGGCGTTGATGCCGACCGATTTGCCCGACCCGGTGGTGCCGGCGATCAGCAGGTGCGGCATGCGCGCTAAGTCCGCCACCACCGGCGCCCCGCCGATGTCCTTGCCGAGCGCGAGCGCGAGCGGTGAGTGCACCTCGTCGTAGGCCTTGGAGCGGATGATCTCCCCGAGCGTGACGATCTCGCGCTTCTCGTTGGCGATCTCGAGGCCCATCACGTTCTTGCCGGGGATGACCTCGACGACGCGCACGCTCAGCACCGAGAGGGCACGCGCCAGATCCTTCGCGAGGCTGGTGATCTGGCTCGCCTTGACACCCGGCGCCGGGCGCAGCTCGAAGCAGGTGACCACGGGGCCCGGCTGCACCGAGACCACCTCGGCCTCGATGCCGAAATCCTTCAGTTTCATCTCAACCAGGCGCGAGAGACCCTCGAGCGCCTCGGGCGAGTACAGCGCCTCGCGTGCCGGCGGGTCATCGAGCAGCGACAACGGCGGTAGCGCCCCGGACTTCGGCGCATCGAACAGCGGGACCTGCCGCTCCTTCTCCACCCGCTCGCTCTTCTCGATCTTCGGTGCCGGCGTCGCGATGCGCGGTGGCGGCCGCGCCGCGGTGCGTTTGGTCTCGACGGCAACCGCCTCCTTGCGCGCCTGACGGCGCTCGCGGCCGACGGCCGCCTCGCGCGCCACCGCCCGGCGCGCACGCAGCCAGGCGAACGCTGCCCAAGCCCACGCCCCGATGCGATCCATGACGGTGAACCACGACACCCCGAAGCCGAGCGACAGGCCCGCCATCCACGCCACCAGCATCACCAGGGTCGCCCCGACGTAGCCGAACGCCCGGCCGAATCCGCCGCCGGCCAGTGCGCCGAGCAGACCGCCGGCGCCCTCGTGCAGCGTGCCCGGCGACCAGTTCAGGGCCGTCAGGGCGCAGCTGGCGAGCAGCAGCAGTGCGAGCCCGCCGGCGCGCACCAGACGCGTGGCGCGACTCAGCGGCTCCTCGTGCGCGCCGCGGTGCATACGCCAAGCGGCCAGCCCGAGCATCAGCGGCAGCCAGTAGGCCGGGAAGCCGAACAGGCCGAACAGCCCATCGGCGAGCCAGGCGCCCACCGGGCCGATGCGGTTGTGCACCCCGGTGCCGGCGCCGCTGAAGAAAAAGCCGGCATCCGCTGGGCTGTAGCTCGCCAGCGCGATCAGGACCCCGAGCGCGAGCGCGCCGAGGCCAATGACGGCGCTCTCGCGCAGCGCGCGAGTGACCGCGGCGGTGAAACGGGGCGTGCGGCGCGCGAGCGCCTGGGACTCACTCAATGGGTGCGGCTCCACAATCCGAGGCAGGACGAAGCGCCCGATTTTAGCGCAGGTCCCGCCAGGCTACCCTTGATACTATGGGCGCCCTGCCCCGCGCGCCGCCGAGCGCGTGCGCCGCGGGCTTCGTGAATTCGCCAGGACACGACACGCATGAGCGAAACTCGGCACAGCCGACTGATCATTCTGGGCTCGGGACCGGCCGGCTACAGCGCCGCCGTCTATGCCGCCCGCGCCAACCGCGCCCCGCTGCTGATTACCGGCGTCGAGGAAGGCGGGCAGCTGATGACCACCACCGACGTCGACAACTGGCCGGGCGACGTCGAGGGCCTGCAGGGGCCGGACTTGATGCAGCGGCTGCGCCGGCACGCCGAGCGGTTCAGTACGCAGATCGTCAACGATCACATCAACGCCTGTGACTTCAGCGCCCGTCCGCTGCGCCTCACGGGCGATGCCGGGGTGTACACCTGCGATGCGCTCATCATCGCCACCGGAGCGAGCGCCAAGTACCTCGGCCTGCCCTCCGAGGAGCACTTCCGCGGCCGCGGCGTGTCCGCCTGCGCCACCTGCGACGGCTTTTTCTTCCGCGCCCAGCGCGTGGCGGTGATCGGCGGCGGCAACACCGCGGTCGAGGAGGCGCTGTATCTCTCGCACATCGCCGAGCACGTCACGCTGGTGCATCGGCGCGATCGGCTGCGTGCCGAGAAGATCCTGCAGGATCGGTTGTTCCGCCAGGCCGAGGCCGGCAAGGTCTCCCTCGTGTGGGACCACGCGGTCGATGAGGTGCTCGGCGATGCCCAGGGCGTCGCCGGCGTGCGCCTGAAGCACGTGCAGAGCGGCGTGCTGCGCGAGCTGCCGGTCACCGGCGTGTTCATCGCGATCGGCCATGCGCCGAACACCGGGTTGTTCACCGGCCAGCTCGCCATGCATGGGGCCGGCTACCTCCAGGTGCGCAGCGGCACGGACGGCTACGCCACCGCCACCAGCGTGCCTGGGGTGTTCGCCGCCGGGGACGTCGCCGACCCGATCTACCGCCAGGCGATCACCTCGGCCGGCTCCGGCTGCATGGCCGCGCTCGATGCGGATCGCTACCTCGAGACGCTGGAGACGGGCCACGCGCCGTAGCGGATGAAGCTCGCCGTCCACTCGAGCATCGATCAGATCGCCCCCGGCCCGTGGAACGCGCTGGCCGGGGAGCGTAATCCCTTCATCCGCCACGAGTTCCTCGCCGCCCTCGAGCACGGCGGATGCGTCGGCGCCGAGCGCGGCTGGCAGCCCTGCGTGCTGACGCTCAGCGATGCACAGGGTCTTGCCGGCGCCGCCCTCGCCTACCTGAAGGACAACTCGTTCGGGGAGTTCGTGTTCGACTTCGCGTGGGCCGAGGCCTACGCGCGCCACGGTCTGGCGTACTACCCGAAGATCACCGTCGCCGTGCCGTTCACCCCGGCCAGTGGCACGCGGCTGCTGGTGCGCGCCGACCTGCACAGCGCCGCGGTGCGCGCCCGGCTGCTCGAGGCGCTCGCCGAGCTCACCGCGGCGCACGGCTGCTCCTCGATCCACGCGCTGTTTCTCGAGGAGCCCGACCGCGCCGCGTGCGCCGCAGCCGGCTGGCTGGTGCGGCGGGACTGCCAGTTCCACTGGCGCAACCGCGGCTACCGCGATTTCGAGGACTACCTCGGCGGATTCACCGCCGAGAAGCGCAAGAAGGCGCGCCGCGAGCGCCGCCGCGTCGAGGAGGCGGGCATCCGCTTCCTCACCCGCTTCGGCCACGAGCTCGAGCCGGCGCTGCTCGATCAGGTCTACGCCTTTCACCGCGAGACGTTCCTGCGCCACGGCCACGAGCCATACCTCACGCGCGCGTTCTTCGAGGAGATCGCCCGCACGATGGGCGAGGCGCTGATGGTGAAGATCGCCGTGCACGACTCGCGCCCGGTGGCCGCGGCCGTGTTCTTCTGCTCGCGCGAGGCGCTCTGGGGCCGCTACTGGGGGGCGGCCGGGGACTACCACAGCCTGCACTTCGAGACCTGCTATCACCAGGGCATCGAGTTCTGCATCGAGCGCGGCATCGAGCGCTTCGAGCCCGGCACCCAGGGGGAACACAAGGTCGCGCGCGGCTTCGAACCGACCCTCACCTGGTCGGCGCACGAGATCCGCGACCGGCGCTTCCGCGCTGCGATCGGGGAGTACCTCGAGCGCGAGGCCGAGTGGGTCGACGGCTACGTCGGGGAGGTCCGCGCGCACGTCCCGTTTCGCAAGGGCGAGGCATGAAGCGCATCACCTGGCTCGACCCCGAGGCCTCCCGCGAGTGGTTCCCGCCGCTCGAGCAGGCGCTGGAGGATCCGCCGGGACTGCTCGCCGCCGGCGGGGATCTCTCCAGCGAGCGGCTGCTGGCGGCCTACCGGCGCGGCATCTTCCCCTGGTATTCACCCGGCCAGCCGATCCTCTGGTGGTGCCCCGATCCGCGTACTGTGCTCTTCCCGGCGCAGTTCCGCCTGCACCGAAGCCTCGCAAAGACGATGCGCAACAAGGGTTTGGATCTTTCTTTTAATCAGGATTTCGAAGCCGTCATCGACGCCTGCGCCGCGCCCCGAGCCCGCAGTCCCGGCACCTGGATCACCCCGGAGATGCGCGCCGCCTACGTCGAGCTGCATCGACTGGGCTTTGCGCACAGCGTCGAGGTGCGCTCTGCCGGTGCGCTCGTGGGCGGCCTCTACGGGGTGCGGCTCGGCGGGGTGTTCTTCGGCGAATCGATGTTCAGCCGGGCGCGCGACGGCTCGAAGATCGCGCTCGCCCACCTCTCCGCGAGCGCCCCGGCGAGCGGCATCGCGCTCATCGACTGTCAGATGCCCTCGGCGCACCTGGCCAGTCTCGGGGCGCGCAGCCTGTCCCGAGCGCAGTTCCAGGCGCTGCTCGAGCGCTGGGTCAGCCGGGCACCGCGGGCGCTCTAAGGGCCTCCGGGCCCCCTTGAGCGGCGCGAAATTGCACAGCTGCAGTCATTTGTGCTGCAATTCGCGCCCCCGCAACGCAAAGGGTCATATGTCCAAAGAAGATGCCATCCAAATGGAGGGTGAGGTGGTGGAAACACTGCCCAACACCACCTTCCGCGTGAAGCTGAAAAACGGCCACGTGGTCACCGCGCACATCTCCGGCAAGATGCGCAAAAACTACATCCGCATTCTCACCGGTGATCAGGTCACCGTGGAGATGACCCCCTACGACCTGACGAAGGGACGCATCGTCTACCGCGGACGCTGAGCGCGCCGCGACCCGGCGGCCTCAGGCGGTCACTTCGGGCCGCTCCGCCGCCGTGCACTGAAGTTCCAGGTGCGAGCCGTCCTCGGCCACGGACACTCGCACCTGGCCACCGCCGACCAGACGGCCGAACAGCAGTTCCTCGGCGAGCGGCCGCTTGATGTACTCCTGGATCGTGCGCGCCATGGGGCGTGCACCCATCTTCGCATCGTAGCCCTTGGCACCGATCCAGCGGCGCGCCGCATCATCGAGCGTGATCGACACGCCCTTCTGCTCGAGCTGCATCTCCACTTCCAGGATCAGTTTGTCCACCACGCGCTCGATGGTCACCGCATCGAGGCCGGCGAACTGGATGATGGCATCGAGACGGTTGCGGAACTCCGGGGTGAACAGCCGCCGGATCGCCTCCATCCCGTCGCTCACGTTGTCCTGCTGGGTGAAGCCGATCGACGGCCGTGCCATCTCCTGCGCCCCGGCGTTGGTGGTCATCACGATGATCACGTGGCGGAAGTCCGCCTTGCGGCCGTTGTTGTCGGTGAGCGTGCCGTGATCCATCACCTGCAGCAGCAGGTTGAACACGTCCGGGTGCGCCTTCTCGATCTCATCGAGCAGCAGCACGCAGTGCGGATGCTTGGTCACCGCCTCGGTGAGCAGCCCGCCCTGATCGAACCCGACGTACCCCGGCGGCGCCCCGATCAGGCGCGAGACGGTGTGGCGCTCCATATACTCGGACATGTCGAAGCGCAGGAATTCCACCCCGAGGGTGATGGCGAGCTGACGGGTGACTTCCGTCTTGCCGACCCCGGTGGGGCCGGCGAACAGAAAGCTGCCGACCGGCTTGCGCTGATCGCCGAGCCCGGAGCGGGCCATCTTAATCGCCGCGGAGAGCGCCTCGATCGCCCGATCCTGGCCGAAGATCACCAGTTTCAGGTTGCGCTCGAGGCTGCGCAGCACTTCCCGGTCGGAGCTCGAGACGCTCTTTGGCGGGATGCGCGCCATGCGTGCCACCACATCTTCGATGTGGCTCACCTCGATGGCCGCCGGCCGCTCCCCGGGCGGCTTCAGGCGCTGACGCGCTCCGGCCTCATCGACCACGTCGATGGCCTTGTCCGGCAGATGCCGCTCGTTGATGTGCCGCGCGGCGAGTTCGGCGGCGGCCTTGAGCGCTTCGTTCGTGTACGCAACGCCGTGGTGCTCCTCGAAGCGGCCCTTCAGGCCGAGCAGGATCTCCACGGTCTCGGCGACCGACGGCTCGGTGACGTCGATTTTCTGGAACCGCCGCGCCAGCGCGTGGTCCTTCTCGAAGATCCCGCGATACTCCTGGTAGGTGGTCGAGCCGATGCAGCGCAGCTCACCGTTGGTGAGCACCGGCTTGATCAGGTTCGAGGCGTCCATCACCCCGCCCGAGGCCGCGCCGGCACCGATCACTGTGTGAATCTCATCGATGAACAGAATCGCCCCCGGCTGGCGCTTCAGCTCGCCGATCACGCCCTTCAAGCGCTTCTCGAAATCCCCGCGGTATTTCGTGCCGGCGATGAGCGCGCCCATGTCGAGTGCGTAGATCGTGCAGTCGGTGAGCACCTCGGGGACCTGCCCCTCGACGATCAGGCGCGCCAGCCCCTCGGCGATCGCGGTCTTGCCGACGCCCGCTTCCCCGACGTAGAGCGGGTTGTTCTTGCGGCGGCGGCAGAGAATCTCGATGGTGCGCTCGACTTCGAGCTTGCGCCCGATGAGCGGATCGATGCGCCCCTCCTGGGCCATGCGGTTCAGATTGGTGGTGTACTTATCGAGCGCGCTGCCGCCCTCGGCCTCGCGCTCCTCGCTCGGGGCTTCCTCGGCGCCCTTCTCCTCGGCGAGCTTCGAGAGTCCGTGCGAGATGTAGTTGACGACATCGAGGCGCGTCACGTGCTGGCGGTTGAGCAGGAAGACCGCGTGACTCTGCTTCTCGCTGAAGATCGCCACCAGCACGTTCGCCACGCCCACTTCCTTGCGGCCGCTCGATTGCACGTGAAACACCGCGCGCTGCAGCACGCGTTGGAAACCGAGCGTCGGCTGCACCTCGCGCTCCCCGACGTCCCCGACGCGCGGGGTGGATTGCTCGATGTGCTCCTTCAGCTCCTGGCGCAACCGGGTCAGATCCGCTCCGCAGGCGCGCAGCACTTCGCGCACCCGCGGGGTATCGAGGATCGCCAGCAGCAGATGCTCGACCGTCAGGTACTCGTGGCGCGCCTCGCGCGCCTGCTGAAACGCATCGTTCAGACAGTATTCAAGCTCGTTCGACAGCACTGTAATCGAGCCTCTTGCCGCTCACGCCTCTTCCAGCGTGCACATCAACGGGTGTTGGTTGTCACGCGCGTAGGTGGTGACCTGCGCGACCTTGGTTTCGGCGATCTCGAAGGTGAACACCCCGCACACGCCCTTACCCTGGGTGTGCACCTCGAGCATGATACGCGTCGCGGCCGGTCGGTCGAGACTGAAGAACTTCTCCAGCACATCGACCACGAACTCCATGGGCGTGTAATCGTCGTTCAGCAGCACCACCCGGTACAGCGGCGGCTGCTTGACCTCAGGCTGCGCTTCCTCGACGAGCACCCCGGAGTCGGGGCGGGTCGGTTGGGGATCGGACATGGAGTCTTTATAGGGGGCGCCACCGCGCAACACAAGAGGAGCACCGGCCAGGGTCGCGGCCGGCGGCGCTGCGCGACCGAGGTCTCAAAGAGAAACAAGCGCTTGTGAGCACAACCGCGCGCCCCGTATCATTCCGCTACTGCCGCCGCCGCACGAGGGGGGCGACTGCCGGTCCATACGCCAAAGAGCATGCCGAAGCACCCATGAACAGCCCGTCCTGGCTGGAAGGCCTGCGATCCAGTGATCGCTGGCGCGGGCTGCTCGTCAACCGCGCACCGGGTGTGCTGGTCGGCGTCCTGGCACTCGCGCTGGCCGGCCAGGCGGCGCTCGTGGTGAGCGAGCTGGCCGGCGGGGACGGCGCGGGATCTGCGTCGCTGCGCCCCTGGCATCCGCACGCCAGCGCCCCCGATGTCGCCGGCATCCTCGCGGCTCACCTGTTCGGCATTGCCCCGCAGAGCGCCGAGCCGCTCACCGGCGATGCCCCCCAGACCCGCCTGCCGCTGGTGCTCACCGGCGTGATCACCGGCAGCACGCCCGAGCAGGGCCTGGCCATCCTTGGCCCCAGCCCGCAGAACGCCCGCGTGTTCGCGGTCGGCGATAGCATTCCCGGCGGGGCGACCCTCGCGGCGGTTCTCGCGCGCAAGGTGCTGCTGCGCCAGCACGGCAGGTTGCGCTCTTTGGCGCTGCCGCAGCAGTCGCTCGCCGCGGGCGCACCACCGAGTGCCCAGGCGCTGCCGCCCGAGGAGACCAGTGCGCCGCAGTTCGCCGCACGCATGCGCGCACTGGTGCAGAAGCGTCCGGGCGTGCTCGCCGAGCTGCTGCGCCCCGAGCCGGTGTTCTCCGGCGGGCATACGCTCGGCTATCGCGTCTATCCGGGCAGCAACCCGGCCGCCTTCGCGCGTCTGGGCCTTCAGCCCGGCGACCTGGTGCTCGCGATCAACGGCACGCCGCTCACCGACCCCAGTCAGGATCAGCAGATCTTCAATACCCTGGGCGCCTCGAGCGAGGCGACGGTGACCGTGCTGCGCAACGGCACCCGCCACGTGCTCACGCTCAATCTGGCCCAGGTCGAGCAGGCCGCACAGACGCTCACCCCGGCACCGCCGGGCGCCCCGAACGCGCCGGCCGGCGCCCCTGTCGTGCCGTTCGGCTCACCGCACCGTCCGAGCACACCGCCCCGATGAGGAAGCCCTTCGTGAAAGATCTGCGTAAGTTCCTCTGGTGTCTGCTCGCCCTCACGCCGCTGCTCGCCCGAGCCGCCGCGCCGGGCGCCGGCAGCATCACCCCGAACTTCAAGGACGCCAACATCCGCCAGATCATCCAGGCGGTGAGCGCGGCGACCGGCAAGGACTTCATCCTCGACCCGCGGGTCAATGCCCAGGTCACGATGTACTCCTCGACCCCGCTCACCCCGGGGGCGTTCTACCAGGCCTTCCTCTCGATCCTCGAGGTGTACGGCTACATCGCGGTGCCGGCCGGCGCGCACGTGGTGAAGATCGTCCCGAACGCCAACGAGCGCGTCAGCCCGCAGATCGACCTGCCGAAGCACGTCAGCTCGAGCTCCGATGAGCTGGTCACGCAGGTCATTCCGGTGAAGAACGTGAGCGCCGCGGAGCTGGTGCCGATCCTGCGGCCCCTGGTGCCCGAATGGGGCCACCTGGCGGCCTATCCGCCCTCGAACATCCTGATCATCTCGGACCGGGCGAGCAACGTCTATCGCATCATGCGCATCGTCAAGCGCATCGACCGCGTCGGCAACCAGGACGTCGATGTGATGCCGCTGCAGAACGCCTCGGCGACCCAGGTGGTGCAGGTAGTCAACCAGCTCTACCAGGGACAGGCCGCCGCGCAGATGGGCCGCACGTTCAAGGTGGTGGCCGACCCGCGCACCAACAGCGTGCTGATCAGCGGCGATCCGGCCGAACGGCTGCGCATCCGGGCGCTGGTGGCGGAGCTCGATACCCCGTCGGCCGCCGGCGGGGATACTCGCGTGGTCTACCTGCACTACGCCAGCGCCAAGGCGCTCGCCCCGAAACTCAAGGAGCAGATGCAGGAACTCGCCGAGATCTCCACCGCCGGGAACGTCAAGGGCACCGTGCAGGCCGCCGCGGAGAAGAATGCGCTCGTCTGGGCCGACACGCAGAACAACGCACTGGTGATTACCGCGCCGCCAAAAGTGATGCGCACCATCCTCAGCATCGTCGCGCAGCTCGACATCCGTCGCCCGCAGGTGCTGGTACAGGCCATCATCGCCGAGGTGGACGTCAACAAGACCGATGATCTGGGCGTCAACTGGGCCGCCTACTCCCAGGTCGACAAGCTGCCGCTCGGGGGCTTCGTCGAGCCGGTCGGCGGCACCAGCATCGTCGATCTGGTCGATGCGGCCAAGAACCCGAGCAGCCTCACGACGTCGCTGCTCGAAGGCACGACGATCGGCATCGGCACGGTCTCGGCCGGCGGGATCTCCTTCGCCGCCATGCTGCGTGCGCTGCGCGGCAACAACTCGACCAACATCGTGGCGACCCCCTCGGCGGTCACCATGGACAATCAGCAGGCGGTGCTGAAGTCGGTCGACGAGGTGCCGTTCGTCACCGGCCAGTACACCAACGCCTCGACGGTCACCAGCGGCACGGTCACGCCGTTCCAGACGGTGCAGCGCGAGGAAGTCGGCACCATCCTGAAGGTCACCCCGACCATCTCGGCGACCGGAGACGCGGTCATGCTGAAGATCTCGGTGGAAAGCTCGAGCGTGCTGCCGAACTCGGTCTCGACCGTCGATCCGACCACCCAGAAGCGCAGCATCACCACCAATGTGCTCATCCAGAACAAGGGCATCGTGGTGCTCGGTGGCCTGATCCAGAACTCCCAGAGCCGCAACCACAGCGGCATGCCCTACCTCGGGAACATCCCGGTGCTCGGCTGGCTGTTCAAGGCGCGCAACGATCAGGCCCAGCGCAGCAACCTGATGATCTTCATCAAGCCGACCATCCTGCGCGATCAGCGCGAGGCGGCGCGCGAGAGCGGCGCGAACTACCGCTACATGCTCCAGCAGGAAGGCGCGCTACCGCCGCACCAGTTCCCGCCGCTGCTCTACGGCGAGCCCTCTCCGCGCCTGCCGCCGCTGCCGGCCGCGGCGCCGAAGGCCCCGGCCGAGAAAGCCCCGGCGCCGCGCACGAGCCCCCCGGCGGGCGCCGCCGGCGGCTCGACCCCGCCCGCACAGCAGCCGCCGCCGTGAACGAGCCGCATCCGATCCCGATCAGCCCGCGCGCCGGCGCATCCGAACCGCGCCTGCCGTTCGCCTTCGCCAAGCGCCACGGCGTGCTGGTCCGCTCTCTGAGCGCGGACGGCGCGGAGTGCGTCTACCGCGAACACGCCTCGCCGCTCGGGCTGGCCGAGGCGCGCCGGGTGCTCGGCCGGCCGATCCGCCTCGCAAAGGTCTCGGCCGAGGAGTTCGACCGGCTGCTGCAGCAGGTCTACGAAGCCGGCTCCGACGCGATGCAGGCCGTCGAGGGCCTGAACGAGACCGAAGATCTCGCCCACCTCGCCCAGGAGCTGCCCGAGCAGGCGGACCTGCTCGACAGCGACGACGATGCACCCATCATCCGCCTGATCAACGCCGTGCTGACCCAGGCGGTGAAGGAAAACGCCTCGGACATCCACATCGAGCCGTTCGAGAACCGGCTGGTGGTGCGCTTTCGGGTCGACGGGGTGCTGCGCGAGGTGCTGCAGTCGAAGCGCGCGGTGGCGCCACTGGTGGTCTCGCGCATCAAAGTCATGTCCAAGCTCGACATCGCCGAGAAGCGCCTGCCGCAGGACGGGCGCATCAGCCTGCGCGTCGCGGGACGGGCGGTCGACGTGCGCGTCTCGACCATCCCGGCCGGTTACGGCGAGCGGGTGGTGCTGCGCCTGCTCGATAAGCAGGCCGGCCGACTCGAGCTCACCGCGCTCGGCATGGGTCGGGACACCGAGCAGCTGATGGATGAGCTGATCCACAAGCCGCACGGCATCCTGCTCGTCACCGGGCCGACCGGATCGGGCAAGACGACAACGCTGTACGCGGCGCTCGAGCGCCTGAACGACGACACCCGCAACATCATGACGGTCGAGGATCCGATCGAGTACTACATCGACGGCATCGGCCAGACCCAGGTCAATACCAAGGTGGACATGACGTTCGCGCGCGGGCTGCGCGCGATCCTGCGTCAGGACCCCGACGTGGTCATGATCGGTGAGATCCGCGACCTCGAGACCGCGCAGATCGCGGTGCAGGCGAGCCTCACCGGCCACCTGGTGCTCTCCACGCTGCACACGAACACCGCCGCCGGCGCGATCACCCGCTTGCGCGACATGGGCATCGAACCGTTCCTGCTCTCCTCGAGCCTGATCGGTGTGCTGGCCCAGCGCCTGGTGCGGGTGCTGAACCCGGAGACCAAGCAGGCCTTCACCGCCGGGGAGGCCGAGCGGCGGCTGCTGAACCTCACCCCCGGCGGCCCGCCGCCGACCCTCTACCGACCGGGCGCCGATGCCATGGGCGGCTACCGCGGCCGTTCCGGAATCTACGAGCTGATCGTGGTGGACGAGACGCTGCGCACCATGATCCACGACGGGGCGAGCGAGCAGCAGATCGAGCGGCACGCCCGGCACGCCACCCCCTCGATCCGCGATCACGGCCGCACGCGGGTGCTGCGCGGAGAGACGACCCTCGAGGAAGTGCTGCGGGTGACGCGGGAGGACTGAGGTGGGCGCCTTCGAATACACCGCGCTCGATGTGAGCGGCAAGGAGCTCAAGGGCATCCTGGAGGGCGATACCCCGCGGCACATCCGCCAGCAACTGCGCGAGCGGCAACTGCTACCGGTGACCGTGAGCGAAGTTGCCGAGCGCGAAGCGGGTCGGCAGCGCGGCTTCGGCACGCTGCGACGGGTGGCCGCGGCGGACGTGACGCTGCTCACCCGCCAGCTCGCCACCCTGGTACGGGCCGGACTGCCACTCGAGGAGTCGCTGCTCGCGGTCTCGCAGCAGACCGACAAGCCGCGCGTGCAGAGCATCGTGCTCGGGGTGCGCTCACGGGTGATGGAGGGGCACACGCTGGCCGACGGACTCGGCGAATTCCCGCGCGTCTTTCCGGAGATCTACCGCGCCACCGTGGCCGCCGGCGAGCAGGCCGGACACCTCGACACCGTGCTCGAGCGGCTGGCCGATTACACCGAGAGCCGCGAGGAGATCCGCCAGAAGATCCTCGCCGCGATGCTCTATCCGATCGTGCTCACGGTGATGTGTTTCCTGATCGTGACGGCGCTCATGGTGTACGTGGTGCCGAAGGTGGTCGCCGTCTTCCAGGCAAGCAAGGCCGAGCTGCCGCTGATCACCCGCATCCTGATCGGCACCAGCCACTTCTTGCGCGAGCACGGCATCTGGCTCGTCTTCGGCGCGGTACTCGCCGTCGTACTGGCGCGCCGCGCGCTGCGCAATCCGGCCACCCGCCGGCGCTTCGATCTCGTGGTGCTCGGTCTGCCGCTCGCCGGCAAACTGGTGCGCGGGTTCAATACCGCGCGCTTCACGCGCACCTTCAGCATCCTCTCGGTGAGCGCCGTGCCGGTGCTCGATGCGCTGCGCATCGCCGGGGAGGTAGTCACCAGCGTGCCGATGCGCGATGCGGTCCTGCAGGCCGCCGAGCGGGTGCGCGAGGGCGCGCCGATCGGCCGCTCGCTCGCGGTGAGCAAACTGTTCCCGCCCATGACCATCCACCTGATCTCGAGCGGTGAGTCGAGCGGGGAGCTCGATGCAATGCTCATTCAGGCTGCGGCCAGCCAGGAGCGCGAGCTCGACGCGATCATGGCGGCCATGGTGGGTCTGCTCGGTCCGCTGCTGATCGTGGTGATGGGGCTGTTCGTCATGGGCATCGTTTTTGCAATGCTCCTGCCCATCTTCCGCCTGGATGATCTGATTCACTGACCGGCCCATTGCGTCCGGCGCGGCTTGTGATTAAATCGGCGCACCCTCCCGCGGGCGGGAGTCCAGCGTGTCACATGAGCGAGAAACCCGAATCGGAAGAGTTCGAGGACGAAGAGGAAGCCGAGGTCGAGGAAGGTGACGTCGATCTCGATCAGGTGATCAAGGATCTCGATCTCGCCAAACACCGCGGCCCGAAGAGCGGCGAGCCGGCGTGGCGGCGCCTCGAGCGGATGTTCGAGGAGAAGCACACCGCGGAGCTCACCAGCGATTTCGATGATTACGAGATCGACGGCGACGGCCGCGGCGTTCGCGCGCGGCGGCGGGGAAAATAAGTCTGCGACAGACCCGCTGCGCCGGTCAGTGAAAGTCCCGCGAGCGCGTCAGCAGCGCCCCGAGCAACCCGGTGCGATCGAGGAGACGCCGGGCAATCAGGTGCGTGACACCCTCGGCGTGCTGCAGCCGCCCGTGCACTTCGAGCAACCGCGCCCCGAGCAGCGCCTCACGATGCGCCTGCGCGATGCGCTCCCAGACGATGACGTTGACCTGCCCGCTCTCATCCTCCAGCGTGATGAACGTGACGCCGCCGGCGGCCGCGGGCCGTTGACGCATCAATACGATGCCGGCGGCGCGCACGGCGCTCCCCTCCGGCCGTGCGCAGACCTCCTCGGCGCTGTGCACCCCGCTGCGGCGCAGTGTCTCGCGCAGCAGCGCCAGCGGATGGCGGCCGAGCGTCAGACCCACGGATGCGTAGTCGGCCACGATGTTCTCTCCTTCACTCGGCGCTGCGATGAGCGGTCGAGCCGCAGCGGCTGAGGGAACAGGTGCCTCATCGGCAGCAAACAATGTATTCGCCGTCTCGAGCGGCAGCGGACGCTCCACGCCCGCGACGTCCCAGAAGGCCAGATGGCGGTTGCCGCTCAAACCGGCGAGCGCACCGGCGGCCGCCAGCGCCTCGAGGTCGGTGCGCTCCAATTCAGCTCGCCGGGCGAGGTCGTGCAGCCCGGCGAACGGGCCCGCGGCGCGGGCCTCGATGAGTCGTGCCGCGCCGGCGCGCGTCAGTCCCTTGACCAGGCGCAGACCGAGCCGCAGCGCCGGCTGCGCCGCCCCGCTCGGCTCCAGAGTGCAGTCCCACTCGCTCGCCTCGGCATCCACCGCACGCACCTCCACGCCGTGGGCGCGCGCATCGCGCACCAGCTGCGCCGGAGCGTAGAAGCCCATCGGCTGGCTGTTCAGCAGCGCGGCGGTGAACGCCGCCGGCTCGTGACACTTCAGCCAGGCCGAGTCGTACACCAGCAGCGCGAAGCTCGCCGCGTGCGACTCCGGAAAGCCGTAATCGCCGAACCCCATCATCTGCCGGTAGACCCGTTCGGCAAACTCACTCGGATAACCGCGCGCGGCCATGCCCTCGAGGAGCATGTCGCGGAAATGCCCGATACCGCCGCTGCGCTTCCAGGCGCCCATGGCGCGGCGCAGCTGATCGGCCTGCCCCGGCGTGAAGCCCGCCGCCACCATCGCCAGCTGCATCACCTGCTCCTGGAAGATCGGCACCCCGAGGGTGCGCCGCAGCACCGACTCGACCTCGCGGCTCGGATACTCGATCGGCTCGTGTCCCTGGCGGCGTCTGAGGTAGGGATGGACCATGTCGCCCTGGATGGGCCCGGGGCGCACGATCGCCACCTCGATGACCAGGTCGTAGTACGAGCGCGGTTTCAGCCGCGGCAGCATCGCCATCTGGGCGCGCGACTCGATCTGGAACACCCCGACCGTGTCGGCGCGCGAGATCATCTCGTACACGAGCGGATCCTCCGCCGGCAGTGACCCGAGTGCGTGGCGCGTGCCACGCAGATCGTTGACCAGGTCGATCGCCTTGCGCAGTGCGGTGAGCATGCCGAGGGCGAGCACATCGACCTTCAGCAGACCGAGCGCATCGAGATCGTCCTTGTCCCACTGCACCACGGTGCGCTCGGGCATGGCCGCATTCTCGATCGGCACCAGCTCATCGAGCCGCCCGGCGCTGATCACCAACCCGCCGACGTGCTGCGAGAGGTGGCGCGGAAAACCGGGAAAGGTGAGCAGCTCGCGCGCCAGCGGCACCAGCTGCGTCAGCGGCGGGCTCGCCGGATCGAACCCCGCGGCGCGCAACCGCTCGGCGAGCGCCTCGTTCCCGTCCCACCACTGCATCACCCGGGCGAGCCGGGCACAGGCCTCGGGTTCGAGCCCGAACACCCGGCCCAGATCGCGCAGCGCGCTGCGCGAGCGGTACTGGATCACCGTGGCGGCGAGCGCAGCGCGTGCTCGGCCGTACTTGGCGTAGACGTACTGGATCACCTCCTCGCGCCGCTCGTGCTCGAAGTCGATGTCGATGTCGGGCGGCTCGTTGCGCTCCCGGGAAATGAACCGCTCGAACAGCAGCCCCGCCCCGCGCCCGGGATCGACTGCTGTCACCCCGAGGCAGTAGCACACCCGCGAGTTGGCCGCCGAGCCGCGCCCCTGACAGAGAATGCCGCGGCGGCGCGCAAAATCGACGAGATCGTGCACGGTGAGAAAGTACGGCTCGTAGCCGAGCTCCCCGATCAGCGCCAGTTCGTGCTCGAGGGCAGCGCGCTCGGCCGGCGGAATGCCCTCAGGCCAGCGCCGCTGCGCCCCGGCCTCGGTGAGCCGGCGCAGATGACTCGCGGGGGTCTCGCCGGCGGGCACCAGCTCGCGCGGATACTCGTAGCGCAGCTCATCGAGCGAGAACGTGCAGCGCGCCGCGATGCGCACCGTCTCGGCGATGAGCGCCGGCGGGTAGAGCTTGGCGAGCCGCTGCGGTTCGCGCAGATAGCGCTCGCCGTTGGGATAGAGGTTCCAGCCGGCCTCCGCGACGGTCACGTTCAGGCGCACGGCCGTCAGCGCATCCTGCAGCCTTCGGCGCGCGCGCACGTGCATGTGCACATCGCCGCTGGCGACCAGCGGCAGCGCGGCGGCGCGCCCGATGCGCTCGAGCGCCTCGAGCCGCGCGCGATCGGCGCCGCCGCGCAGCAGCTCCACGGCGATCCAGACCGCACCGGGGAACTGTCCGGCGAGCCAGTGCGCCTGCTCGGCCTGCGCCAGCTCACCGGGCAGCCACAGCAGCAGGCAGTGCTCGAGCGTCGCGGCCAGATCCTCGCGCGTGAGCTGATAACGGCCCTTGTGTGCGGCGCGCCGGCCGAGCGTGATGAGGCGACAGAGCCGCCCGTAACCGTGCCGGTCGGTGGCGAGCACCACGAGACGCAGACCGCACGCCAGCCGCAGTTCGGTGCCGACGATCAGCTGCAGACCGTGCTCCTTGGCTGCCACGTGCGCGCGCACCACGCCCGAGAGCGAACACTCATCGGTGAGGGCGAGCGCACGATAGCCGAGTGCCACGGCCCGCGCGATGAGTTCCTGCGGATGAGAGGCGCCGCGCAGGAACGTGAAGTTGCTCAGGCAATGCAGCTCCGCGTACGGAGGAGGCCCGGGGAACGGCTTCGCTTCCGCGGTGTCGGTCATCCGTACACGCCGTGCAGGAACCAGCGGTGCGGCGGCTCGCGTTCGCGGAACAGCCACAGCCGCCGGCCACGTCCATCGCGGGCGTTGTAGTAATCCCGCGCAACTTCCCCACCGTCCCACCAGCCGGTCTCGATGCGCTCCGGCTCGCCCTCGAGGTGCAGCGCCCCGCGCCAGCGCGGCAGTCCGCGGCGCTGGCGCAGCGGTCGCGGCGCCGGCAACAGCCACAGCGGGCGGCGGGCAATGCACACCGCCGCCTGCGCCTCGGCATCAGGTGCGGGTGCGGGTGCGGGTGCGGGTGCGGGTGCGGGTGCGGGTGCGGGTGCGGGTGCGGGTGCGGGCGGTCCGGCGCGCCACGCGGCTTCCGGACGACGGTCGGCCACGAGCGCGAGCGTCTCGAGCGCCTCGGGACCGAGGCGGGCGCGCAGCCGCTCGATGAGTTCCACGCCCGGCGCCGTGGCGAGTCCGCCCCGCTCTCCCGGCTGCCACAGGCCACCGGTGTGCATCGGCTGCGGCACGGGCGATCCAGCGCGCAGCTCACAGGCGCGCACCGGTTCGGGCAGCGTGAGCATGCGCAGCCGCTCATCGAACAGCGCCGCCAGCCGCGCCGCATCGGCGAGCGGTGTGCCGAGCCGCAGCACGCAGCGGGTAGGTGCAGCCTGCCGATGCCACAGCCGGCACTCGAGTGCGAGCACGCCACACTGACGGGCGGTCAGGAAGCGACCGAGCTCCTCGAGCAGCGAGCGCAGCGTCGCGGCGAGCAGCGCGTGGCCGTCGGATTCGTACGGCAGCTCGCGGCGACGACGAAACCGCTGCGGCGCCTCGAAGCGCTCGCGCGGCTCGGCCGCTCGTCCCGTCAGCCGGTCGAGCTCCGCGAGCTGGGCTGCGCCGAAGCGCTGCGCGAACCCGGCGCGCGGCAGACGCAGCGCCGCCCCGACGGTGCGTACGCCGATGCGCGCGAGCCGTTCGATCAGCTCCGGCGACCAGCACAGCGCCGCCAGCGGCAACGTCGCCAGCGAACCGACCAGCTGCCCCGCCTCCAACACCGTGAACGCCCGTCCGGCCCGCGCGCCGGCGAGTGCGGCGGATGCGGTCGGCGCGAAGGTCAGGATGGCCGGCAGGCCGAGCGCGGTGCACTCCCCGGCCATCGCCCGGCGCAGTCCGTGCACGCCGCCGAACAAGTGCAGGCTGGAGCGCACTTCGAGCAGCACCGCGTCGGGCGGCGCAAGACTGATCCGAGGCGTGAAGCGCTGCGCGCGTGCGGCGAGCGAGTGCAGCGCGCGCGGCGCAGCCGGATCCGCCGCCTGTGCCCTCTGCGGCAGATGCACCGCGAGCCACAACGGAGCCTGTGAGGGCCGCGCGGGCGTCTCGCGCATCTGCACCGGCTGCACAGGTGGAGGGACCACGCGACGCGGCGGAGGCTCCGGGGCAAACAGATCCAGCGTCTTCGGTGCTCTCACGGCATCCTCTGCGACTCATGCGCAGCCGCCGCCCAGGTCAGATCGAGCGCACCGCGCGCCCCGCCGCGGCTCTTCAGCAGCGTGACCCGCGCGCCGTCACCGCGCGGCTCGAGCGCGACCCGCAGCATCGCCGGGGAGGCCTCGCCGGCCGCCTCGCGCGTTCTGAACAACACCCCGAGCGTGTTGCCGCGCTGCGCCGCGAGGTGCAGGCGGCGGATGTGCCGTGCAGGCGCATGCCTCGTCCAGGCGAACACGCAATCGCAGGCGCCGGAGCCGAGCGCCTGCTCGAAGGCCCAGAGGGAGGTCGGCCGCCGGCCACGCATCGGTGCGCGCACGATGAGCAGCCGCGAGAGTGCAACGCCCGCCGCGGCCAGCGCCGGAGCGAACGGCTGCAGCGGCGGGGCCACCCAGATGCACCAGCGCGCCTCGGACCGGCGCGTGATGGACGCCAGCGCCGGCAGCAGCAGCTGCAGCTCGCCCTGACCAAACCGCATGGGAAGAATCTCGATCAGTCCGCTGCGCGGCCAGCCGCCTCCCGGCAGGCCCGCATCGAGGGGCTCAAACCCGCTCGGCCACACCGCACCCCGCGCAGCGGAGCCGGCACGCCACAGCGCCGGATGCGCCAGTAGTTGCTCAAGGCGCGAGTCGGTGCGTGCGGCACTCGGAGGCGGCGCATTGCACCGCTGCCCATCGGCGCTCATGCACGCCGGCTCCCGTCATTACATGAGGCCGTGGCTCTTGCCGCGGCGCAATACGCCGACCACGATGCCCTCGATCAGCAGCGACTGTTCCTTCAGATCGACGCGGATGGGATCGAAGTCGCTGTTCTCCGGCAGCAGCCAGACGACGGTGCCTTCCTGGCGATAGCGCTTCACCGTGACCTCGTTCTCCAGGCGCGCCACGACGATCTGCCGGCTGCGCACCTCGGGCGTGCGATGCACCGCCACCAGATCACCATCGAGGATGCCGGCATCCTTCATGCTCATGCCGGTGACCTTCAGCAGGTAATGCGGCCGTGGCTGGAATACGCCCGGATCGATGTCCAGGCGCGCCTCGATGTTCTCCTCGGAGAAGATCGGCCGGCCGGCCGCGACTCGCCCGATCAGCGGCAGCCCGATCTGCTCGCGGATGGTGTCCTTCAGCTGGATGCCGCGCGAGGCGCCCGGCACCAGCGCGATGACCCCCTTGCGTGCCAGGGCGCGCAGGTGATCT
>JAJZSQ010000160.1 GCA_021849615.1 Pseudomonadota bacterium | reverse complement strand
TATCACGCCGACGGCGCGCACCCGCTGCGCGTGTTCGGCATCGACACCGGAGCGGTCATGACCCCTGGGCGGCGCTTGCACTACCCCGGGGAACCCGGCGGTGCGCATCCGGCGCCCGATGAGGTCACGGGGCCGTATCTGTACGCCATGGGACCGCAGGCCCGCGGTCGCAGTCCGCTGGTGCTGCGCGCCACGGCTCGATAGCCCCTCGCGCGCGCCCCGCGCCGGGGAGCGCACGAGACCGCGCCCGTGCGCACCGGGCGGCCGCGGGAGCCATTCCCGCTCAGGGGCAGATCGCAGCGGAATCCGCCTGTCCTTGTGGTAGTTTTCGCCCTCATCATTCCAGTGCATTTTGAACTCCGGACGCGCCATGCCCGACTCTCCCGCCGCCACCCCCGCACCCGCGCCCCGCGAGACCCGGCTCGCCGATTACCAGCCGCCCGCCTATCTCGTCGATACGGTGCACCTGGAGTTCAGCCTCGATCTGCACGCGACCGGGGTGCGCTCGGCGCTGGCATTGCGGCGCAACCCGGCCGCCGAGCGCCACCCCGCACTGCGACTCGATGGGGCCGGCCAGCCGGTGCTCGCCATCGCGATCGACGGCGTCGGACTCGGCGCCGAGCGCTGGCGGCTCGAGGGCACGACGCTGGTCATCGATGCGGTCCCGGACGCCTGCCTGCTCGAGATCGAGACCCGTATCGACCCCGCCGCCAATACGGAGCTCTCCGGGCTTTACGTCTCGAACGGCGCCTTCTTCACCCAGTGCGAAGCGGAGGGCTTCCGGCGCATCACCTATTTCCCCGACCGCCCGGACGTCATGGCGCGCTACACGGTGAGCATCCTTGCCGATCGCACCGCCTGCCCGGTGATGCTCTCGAACGGCAATCCCGGACCGCTCGAGACGCTGCCCGACGGCCGCCACTGCATCACCTGGACCGACCCGCATCCCAAACCCTGCTACCTGTTCGCACTGGTCGCCGGTCCGCTGGTCGCGGTACGCGATCGCTTCACCACCCGCTCCGGACGCGAGGTGGCGCTGGCGATCTGGGTGCGCCCCGGCGACGAGGGGCGCTGTGCGCACGCGATGCGCTCGCTTAAGGCGGCGATGAGGTGGGACGAGGAGCGGTTCGGGCTCGAGTACGACCTCGACGTGTTCAACATTGCCGCCGTGTCCGACTTCAACATGGGCGCGATGGAGAACAAGGGCCTCAACATCTTCAACACCAAATGCGTGCTCGCGAACCCCGAGACCGCAACCGACGCCGACTACCAGAGCATCGAGGCGGTCGTCGCCCACGAGTACTTCCACAACTGGACCGGCAATCGCGTCACCTGCCGTGACTGGTTCCAGCTGTCGCTCAAAGAGGGCCTGACGGTCTATCGCGACCAGGAATTCAGCATGGATCAGGGCTCGCGTGCGGTGAAACGCATCGGCGACGTGCGCCTGCTGCGCGAGGCGCAGTTCCGCGAGGACGCCGGGCCCCTCGCCCATCCGGTACAACCCGACTGCTACGAGGCGATCGACAACTTCTACACCGCGACCGTGTACAACAAGGGTGCCGAAGTCATCCGCATGATGGCCACCATCATCGGCCGCGACGCCTTCCGGCGCGGCATGGATCTGTACTTCGCCCGCCATGACAACCAGGCGGTCACCATCGATGAGTTCGTCGCCGCCATGGCGGACGCCTCGGGGGTCGATCTGAGCCGCTTCAAGCGCTGGTACCACCAGGCCGGCACTCCGGAGCTCACCGTCGCCGACGAATACGATGCCGCCAGCGGCCGCTACGTACTCACCGTGATTCAACGCACGGCCCCGACGCCCGGCCAGCCGCACAAGACGGCCCTCGTGGTGCCGCTCGCCATCGGTCTGCTCGGGGAGCACGGCGCGCAATTGCCCGTGCGGCTCGCCGGGGAGCCGACCCCGCCGCCCGGCCCGCGCGTGCTACTGGCCGACGCCGAGC
Source organism: Pseudomonadota bacterium (assembly GCA_021849615.1). Classification (GTDB taxonomy): domain Bacteria; phylum Pseudomonadota; class Gammaproteobacteria; order Steroidobacterales; family Steroidobacteraceae; genus 13-2-20CM-66-19. Next base: position 3,825 of record JAJZSQ010000160.1, on the reverse strand, counting down.
AGTCCCGCTTCGTATTCGAAGGCCTGCCCACCCGGCCGGTGCCCTCGCTGCTGCGCGGATTTTCCGCCCCGGTGCGGCTCAACGGCCTCGACGCCGCTCAGCTGCGCCTGCTCGCCACGCACGACACCGATCCGTTCGTGCGCTGGGATGCCGGCCAGCGCTATGCGACCGAAGTGGTGCTGGCAATGGCGCAAGCCTGGCGGCAAGGCGAGACACCGGTGCTCGAGCCGGCCGTGATCGATGCTGCGGCGGCGACACTCGCGGCGGCCGAGGCCGATCCGGCATTTGCGGCCGAAGCGCTCGCACTGCCGGGCGAGGCCTACCTCGCCGATCAGCTCGCGCTCGTCGATCCGGAGGCAATCCACGCGGCACGCGAGGCTGCAAAACGCGCCCTGGGGCACGCTCTGCGCACGGAACTACGCGCCACCTACGAACGGCTCACGGCTTCAGGACCGTACCGCATCGACAGCGGCGCGATCGGGCGGCGAGCCCTGCGCAACACCTGTCTGGCCTACCTGCTCGCCGCGGGCGAGGCCGACAGCCTGAGGCTCGCCAAGACCCAGTTCGACCGCGGCGCGAACATGACCGACGTGCTGGCGGCGCTCGCCGCGCTGTCTCACGTCGACTGCCCGGAGCGCACCGAGGCGCTCGAGGCCTTTCATGCCCGGTGGCGGTCCGACGCGCTGGTGCTCGACAAGTGGTTCGCCATCCAGGCGTGCGCTTCCCTGGCCGAGACCCCGACCGCGGTGCGCGCCCTCGCCCGCCATGCGGATTTCGATCTGCGCAATCCGAACCGCGTCCGCGCGCTGGTCGGCAGCTTCAGCAACCGCAACCCGGTGAACTTTCACCATGCCTCCGGCGCCGGGTACGCCTTCCTCGCCGACATCATCCTGGCGCTCGACCCGATCAATCCGCAGGTGGCCGCCCGGCTGGTCGCGCCGCTGTGTTCGTGGCGGCGGATGGACTCGCCGCGCCAGGCGAGGATGCGCGCCGAGCTGCAGCGCATCCTCGATGCCGCACGGCTGAGCCGCAACACCCGCGAGATCACCGCACGCGGACTCGCCGCCTGAACGGTGCACCGTGCCCCGCGGGATGCGGCGCTGAGCCGATGCGCCCCATTTCCTCGACGGGCTGTGGACTCGGCCACAGCCGCGCGCACACGACTCGTGCAGAATAGTTCGGAGTACGGAGCCGCACCGCCCACGACTTGCGGCGCCATCCGCTCGTACTCGAGCAGCGCTCAGACCGAGCGAGCATAGATGCGCCCGCCGGGCGGCCCTCGCGCTGGCCTGACCCTCGCGAAACGCTCGCGTCACGCACCAGCCGTGTGGAGATTTGCGCTCCGCCGGATCCTCCAGGATGCCGCGCCCGCATAGTCAAGGCTTACTCCGCGGTTGACACACAGGGGGTAGACCGGGCAAGTTCTCTGACTGTCGCCGATCAGCGACGCTCGTCACCGGACCACTCCTGGCCTGACGCCCCTCGGCTGCAGCGGCCTGCGGCGGCGGCGACCGTGACGCCGGTCCCGCGGGCATGTCCAGCGGACGCCGGCCGGCACCACGGACGGAACTGAAGACTGTGCCGCACGGCGGCGCGGTCAGAACGATATTTTTAGATTATCCAGGCGGCTGGGACCGCCGCGGCGCGCTGAGCCGGCAGGCGCCGCTGAAGCAGCTCCGGTGGAGGACGTGCATGAGTGTTGAGCCAGAATCGCTCCGGGTTCCCGCCTGGGAAGGACACCAACCGCTGCCCCCGCATCCGTGGTGGCGGCGACACAGCGGCTGGATCGTCGCGGCGCTGATCGCTGTGCTCGCCGGCACCGGCTGGGCGTGGCAGGCGCGGACCCGTAACGTGGCCCAGGTCGCGGTGAGCAGCCTGTCGATTGGCACGGTGCAGCACGGCACGTTTCCGGTCCGGGTGAAGGCCACCGGCAAGCTCTTTCCGGCTCAGTCGCGCTGGATCGCCGCACCGGCCACCGGTGTGGTCGAGCATGTGTGGGTCGAACCCGGCGAACGGGTCCGGCCCGGCGCACCGCTCGTGACGCTCTCGAACCCGCAGCTCGCCAACTCGGCCCAGAGCGCCGTGGCGGCCCTGGCCGCGGCGAAAGCCGATCTGATCGCGCAGCAGCAGAGCGAACAGAGCGCAGTCCTCAATGAGCGCTCGACGATCGCGAGCATGAAAGTGCACCTCGAAAGCTCGGCGATGCACGTCGCGGCCGATCGCACGCTCGCCGCCGAGGGCATCGTCGGACACTATCAGTATGCCGATGAGAAGCTGCGCTACGGGCTGCAGCAGAAGCAGCTGCATCTGGAGGAGCAGCGCCTGGCACGACTGAAATCCGGCAACCGCGCGCTGCTGCGCGCCGAGCGCGAGCGGGTCGAGCAGCAGGCCGTGCTGACGGCGCTGCGCGAATCGGAGCTCGCCAAGCTCACCGTACGGGCGCCGGTCGGCGGCCAGATCGAGGAAATCAACTCACAGATGGGCCAGCAGGTGTCCCTCGGGGCAGACCTGGCGCGCATCAGTTCACCCGATGCGCTGATGGCGCAACTGCATGTGAGCCAGTATTCCGCCGCGGACGTCAAACCCGGTCTGCGAGTCAACATCGACACGCATGATGGACTGGTCGCCGGTCGGGTGCTGCGCGTCGATCCGACCGTCAAGGGCGGCGTGGTCACGGTCTACGTGCGCCTCACTGGCACGCCGCCGGCTGGCTCGCGTGCAAACGAGAGCGTGGATGCGACGTTGCGCGTCGCAACGCTCCACCATGTCGACTTCGTCTCGCGGCCCGACGGGATCGCAAGCGGCAAGAAGGCTCGTGTCTTCGTCCTGACGCCCAAGGGGGACCGGGCCGTGCGCCGCAAAGTGCGCTTTGGCGTCGGCTCGATCCATCGCATCGAGGTGCTCTCCGGATTACATGCCGGTGAGCGCATCGTGTTGTCGGTGCCCTCGGCCTATCGCGACGAACAGGTGCTCGAGCTGCACTGACCGGCGCCGGCGCCTGCACGAGCCGGCGCGTCAGTCAGCGCCGGCCGCCAGGTCGATTGCGGTCCAGGCCATGGCGAGCGCCCCGTCGGCGAGCGCCTGATCGGCATCGGCGCTGACGCAATGGGCGGCAAACTCCGGCTGGTGATTGACTGCCGGCAGCGAATTGATGCCGATCATGGGATGAATCGACGGGACGGCGAGCGAGACGTTGCCCATGTCGGTCGAGGCGGTCGGCCGGTGCTCCCACACCTCAGGGTTCGGAAACGACCGACCGATCTGCTCGGCATTGCGCCGATACAATTCGGCCATGCGCGTATCGTGGCGCATCTGCGCGTACGGCTTCTCGCCCCCGACGATCTGCACGCTCGCGCCCGTGGCGAGCGCTCCGGCTTCGAAGCATCGGCGCACCCGCTCGCGCAACTCGTCCAGTTGCTCGAGCGTTTCGGCCCGGATGATGTAACGAGCCGAAGTATGTGCCGGCACGACGTTCGGCGCATCGCCGCCGTGCGTGACGATGCCATGAATGCGATCCGTGTCGCGGATGTGTTGGCGCAGCAGCCCGATGGCCGTCTGTGCCACGGTCAATGCATCGGCCGCGTTGATGCCGAGCTCGGGAAACGCCGAGGCATGCGAGGCTTTGCCCGTGCAATGCACGTCGAACATCGAGGCCGCGATGATCTTCGCCCGGCACATGTCGATCGGCGCCGGATGCACCATCATGGCCGCATCGACGCCCGCGAACGCACCGCGCTCGAGCAGGAGGATCTTGCCGCTGGCATTGCCGACCTCTTCGGCCGGAGTGCCGATGACGCTCACCGTCAGTCCGATTTCATCGGCGAC
>JAJZSQ010000159.1 GCA_021849615.1 Pseudomonadota bacterium | reverse complement strand
TGCTCCTGCGAGGCGCACGCCGACAACGCATGCACCGCGCCGTGGGTGAGCATCGGGCAGAGCTTGAACGCCAGGTTCGCCGAGGCCAGGATCTCCTGTACGGCATTGCTCAGCGCCTGTGGCACCGGCTGTCCCCCGAAGCGCGGGTCGGCGCCGAGCTGCGGCCAGCCGCCCTCGGCGAACTGGCGGTACGCGTCCTTGAAGCCCTCGGGCGTGCGGACCCCCTCGGGGCTCCAGTGCGCCCCCTCGTGGTCCCCGGGGCGGTTCAGCGGCTCGAGCACCGACTCGGCGAAGCGCCCGGCCTCTTCGAGGACGGTGCGGCCGAGCTCATCTGAATACTCGGCATATTGCGGACAGTCGCTCAGGGCGGTGCTGCCGAGCAGTTCCTCGAGAACGAAACGCAGCTCTCTCAAGGGCGCGCGATACATGATCGATCTCCGCGGGCGGGAATTGCGGGTCCCATTTTAACCGTTTTTCGTTCGTATCCTACTCCCGAGTAACGTTCCTTCCCGCCGGTAGGTTCGTGCCTCGTGGTCCCCATGGCCGGCCGGGCGGGCGGCTGGGTGTTCACTGGCGCGGCCCGGGCCATCCCGCGAGCCGCCCCATATGTCAAACCTTTGGGCGAATGCTGGCCCGCGGCTGCACGAATATGACAAGCGGTTATGACAAACATCGCGCCCGCGAGCTTCGTCGTTCCGCACCGTCCGGCGGAACGCGAGGGAGTTCACGGCGCCGCGGGCACCGGAGTGTCACCCTTTGCGTACACTTCAGCCCTCGATCCGCTCATCCATGGGAAATGTCATGCACGCCGCGGCACTGCACAGCGCTCGCTCCGAAGACACTGGTTCTACCGCGGTGGCGCAGAGTATCGAGGCACTCGGCCGGCGCATCTGCGAGGCGTTGCCGCCACTGCGCCTGCACTCGGTGTCCATCTGTGACATCCAGTGCAACGTGCTGTGGCTGAGCGAGGGAGCCCTCGGCCCCGACGAGCACGCGCTCGTCACCGACGCTCTGGAGCGCTTCGGCCGCGCCGGGGAGAGTTTCGAGGCGCGCGTCGAGGATGGACGCGTGGCGGTGTTTCTCGCGGTCCGCGCGGCACGCTCGGAACTGGCCGGGCTGGTGATGGTCCTGGCCGATACCAAGGCCGGCGGGGAAGGGCTGCTCGGGCGCATCGCCACCGGACCGGTCCAGGCCCTGATCCGCGACCTCGGCGCGGCGATCCCGCATGCGCCGGCGCGGCGGCTCGATCACGATCCGACCGGGATGCTGCTATCCCTGGCAGACGATGCGCCGCCCGCGGAACCGACCCCGGCGCCGCCCGTCGCGGCACGCGTCCTTGCGCCTGCCGCGGTGGACGAGTTGCTCGTGCACGGGGCGCTGTCGCTCGAACTCGAGCCGCCGGCCGGGACCTCGGCCTCGAAGGGTAGCGACGCTGCGTCGAAGCCTGCACCGAATCCACCACCGGAGCCCCCGGTGCTGCAGCCGCCGGCGGCCGCAGCAGCCCCCGACGCCACGGTCGAGACCGTGGCGCTCGAGGTGATGCCGTTCGTCAAATTGCGCAGCGGGGGCCGGATGCGCCGCTTCGAGGTGCTGCCCCGGGGGACGCCGCGGCAGAACCGCGACCCGGCTGCCCTCGATGCGCTGGCGATGCACAGCCTGCTGGCGTGGATGGCCGCGCACCGGGCGGACTGGACGCTCGAGCCCACCGCCTTCACCCTGAACCTGTCGATCGCGACGCTCGAGGATGAGCAGTTTCTGCGCCAGCTCAGTGCCGGCTTCAGCCGCAGCGGCATCTCTCCGGAGAGCGTCGGGTTCGAGATTGCCGAGCCGTTGTGCACGCAGCGGCGCGCCTCGGTGGAGCGCTTCATCAACGGGTGCGAGCGACTCGGATGTTTCGTCGTGATCGATGGGTTCACCTTCGACTCGGCCGTGGTGCCGCTGCTGCGGTCCAAGGCGGTACGGCTGGTGAAGATCGACCCGCGGCTGTGTACCGCCGCGCTGAAAGACAAGCTTGCGCAGGCCGTAGTCGTGGCGATCGTGCAGGCGGTCAAGGTACTGGGCATCCACTGCGCCGCACAGCAGATCGAGACGCAGCAGGTGCTGCGCTGGCTCACCGCGGTCGGCTGCGACTTCGGTCAGGGGTCGATGCTCGCGCGGCCGCTGCCGATTGCGCGGCTGCAGGGGTCCGCAGGCGCTCCAGGCGCCGCGTCGCCGAGCGCCGACGAGTCCAGATAGGGTAAGCTTGGACCCCTTCCGCAGTCCCTGAGCGGGTGCTGCGGGTGAAACATCATGAAGATCAAGACCGTCATCGTCGACGACGAGGCGCTCTCTCGGCGTGGCATCGAACGGCTGCTGCGCCAGACGCCGGATTTCGAAGTGATCGCCGAGTGCGGCAATGGCCGTGACGCGGTCGGCGTGATCCAGCACGAACACCCCGATGTGGTGTTTCTGGATATCCAGATGCCCGTGCTGTCCGGCTTTGAGGTGCTCGCGCGTCTGCCGCAGGACAGCGTTCCGCTGGTCGTGTTCGTCACCGCGTTCGACCAGTACGCGCTGCGCGCCTTCGAGGCGCGCGCCGTGGATTATCTGCTGAAGCCCGTCGATGAGCGCCGCTTCGAGATGACGCTCGACCGCGTCCGGCAGAATCTGCAGGCGCGCCATGCAGTCGATCAGCGCGACAAGCTGATGGAGGTGGTCGCGGAGATCACCGGGGCCGGGGAAATCGAGCTCGAGACCATCCTCGAGCACGGTAGCACGGCGATCGAGGCCAGCCACCCGCAGATCTTGCCGATTCGACAGGGCCGGCACACCGCGCGTGTGCCGGTCACCTCCATTCAATGGATCGACGCGGCCGGCGATTACATGTGCGTGCACGCCGAGGGCGATACGCACATCCTGCGCGGCACGATGAAAGAGCTCGAGGAAGTGCTCGATCCGCGCATCTTCCAGCGCGTGCACCGCTCCACGATCGTCAACCTCCGCTACGTCAAGAGTCTGCGTGCGCACATGAACGGAGAGTACTTCCTGACGCTCGACGGCGGGCAGGAGCTGAAGCTCTCGCGGACTTACCGGGACAAGATCGAAATTTTCCTCGGCAACAGCCCGTTGCAGCGCAGCGCCGGGGAGTAGGCGGGCGGAAGCGCGATCAGGCCGGGCGTGTGCGCCGCGCCCGCCACGGCGCGGCGAGCGCCTGCTGAATGCGGCGGCCCAGGCTGCCTCCCGCCGGTGCGCGCAGGCGGAACCCGACGGCCCGCACGTAGTCCGGTACGCTCCAGCGGAATCTGGAACCGCCGGGAAAGACGTGCGTATCGCCGGCCTGCAGCCGCCGGCTGACCCCGGCGATCTCAACGATCGCACACCCCTGCACGACGTGTACGATCTGTTCGGCGGCATATTCCCACTGGAACCGGCCGCTGGTGCAGTCCCACATGAATGCCGAAGCGGCGCCGTCGGTGCTGCTGGCCAGGGGTTTCTCGCGCGCCCGGGGTTCTCCCTCGAGCACCCAGTCGCCCGGGATCTCGAGCGGCTCGAGTCCGTAGGCGTCGCGCCGTCCGGGCAGCGGGCCCTCGAGCGAGACGGTCTGCTCGAGCAGGTCGAGATCCTCGGACACCTGCGCGGGGTGTACGGGTGCGCCGGGTTGTGGCGTTTTTCCCAAGAGACGTTCTCCACTGCGGCGCGAGCGCTCGGCGGTCCCACCGCCTGCAACGGATGCACCAGGGCCGAGCGTCCGCCCGGCAGCTCATGGCATGCAGCATACGGTTCGCAGGGGTGCCTTTCCGTGAGTTGGCGCACAGGGTGTCGGCGCTGCGTGGGCGCGAAAGGTGCGGATTCCGCCCCACCCGGCCTCACGTTACACTCGGCTGCACGCGGACGAGTGATCGTCCGGCACGGGCGGTTCCGCCGCCGCTGACCGTAGAGTAAGGGGCGTCGCGATGAACCGAATCTGGCTGCAGTCGTATCCTCCCGGTGTTCCGCCCGAGGTCGACCTGAAGCGGCTGAGTTCCCTGGCCGAACTGGTGGAGCATGCCTGTACCGCATACCGCGAGCTGCCGGCATACGAGCAGTTCGGCGCCACACTCAGTTACGGGCAGCTCGATGAGCTCAGCCGTGCCTTCGCGGCCTGGCTGCAGTCGGTCGGACTCGCCAGGGGCGACCGGATCGCCATCATGCTGCCCAATTGTCTGCAGTATCCGGTGGCGCTCTTCGGAGCGCTGCGCGCCGGTCTGGTGGTGGTCAATACCAACCCTCTCTACACGGCGCGTGAACTTGCGCACCAGCTGGAGGACTCCGGTGCGCTCGCAATCGTGGTGCTGGAGAACTTCGCACACGTCGTGGAGGAAGTCGCACCGCATTCCCAGTTGAAGCACATCATGGTGACTGCGGTTGGCGATCTGCTGCCTGTGCCGAAATCATGGGTGGTCAACTTCGTCGTGCGGCACCACCGCAAGCAGGTCGCTCCGTGGCACATTCCGCAGGCCGTGATGCTGCGCAGCGTGCTGCGGACGGGACGCGAGTTGCGTTTTCGCCCCGAGCCGCTCGGCAGTGACGATCTGGCCTTCCTGCAATACACCGGCGGAACGACCGGCGTCGCCAAGGGCGCCATGCTCACGCACGGCAACCTCTGCGCCAACCTGCTGCAGGCGCTTGCCTGGATCGACGGTTACTTCACGGGCGAGCCGGGCACGCTGATCACCGCGATTCCGCTCTATCACGTATTCGCGCTCACGGCGAACTGCCTGTTGTTCGCGTACCTCGGCTGGAAGAACGTGCTCATCATCAATGCACGGGATTTCCCGGCGCTGGTCGCGGAGATGAAGCGCCACAAGTTCGAATTCTTCAGCGGCGTCAATACGCTCTTCAACGCGTTGCTGCATACGCCGGGCTTCGCCGAGGTCGACTTCAGTCACCTGAAAATCACCCTGGGCGGTGGTATGGCCGTGCAGGCCGCGGTGGCGCAGCGCTGGAAGGAGGTCACCGGGAAGATCCTCAGTCAGGCGTGGGGGTTGACCGAGACGTCCCCTGCGGTGGCGATCAATCCCATCGGCGATGACTTCAACGGATCGGTGGGCCTGCCCATTTCGTCGACTGAGGTGACGATCAAGGACGATGCCGGCAATGATCTGCCGATCGGCGAGCCTGGAGAAGTCTGCGTGCGTGGCCCGCAGGTGATGCGCGGTTACTGGAATCGGCCCGATGAGACCGCGGAGGTGCTCTCGCCCGACGGGTGGTTGCGAACCGGGGACATCGGATACATGAACGCGAAGGGTTTCGTGTATCTGCAGGACCGCAAGAAAGACATGATCCTGGTGTCAGGTTTCAATGTCTATCCGAATGAGGTCGAGGAAATTGCGGTCACGCACCCTGCGGTCCTGGAGGCTGCGGCCATCGCGCAGCCCGATGAACACTCCGGAGAGGTGGTTGCGCTGTTCGTGGTGCCGAAGGATCCGTCGGTCACGGCTCAGGACATTATCGATTTCTGCCGCAAATCCCTTGCCGCGTACAAAGTCCCGAGGCACGTCTACTTCCGCAAGGAACTGCCGAAGAGCAACGTAGGAAAGATCCTGCGCAAGGAATTGCGTGCCGAACTCGCCAGCTAATCGGTCTCTGTAAAAGAAAACGCCGGCATTTCCTCTGGAAATGCCGGCGGCTTTCTTCTTTGCTTTCGCGTAAGGAACTTGCCTTATCGACTCATTCCGTACCCAGTCTACTTCCGACCGCCACCCTCGATACCGGCAGCCTTGATGCTGGCGCCGCCGCCCTCGATACCCATGGTCGTCGCTGCGCCACCGCCCTCGATGCCGAAGGCAGTGGAGGCTCTTCCGCCACCCTCGATACCGGCAGCCTTGATGCTGGCGCCGCCGCCCTCGATACCCATGGTCGTCGCTGCGCCACCGCCCTCGATGCCGAAGGCAGTGGAGGCTCTTCC
>JAJZSQ010000158.1 GCA_021849615.1 Pseudomonadota bacterium | reverse complement strand
GAGCGCGAGTATGCCGCCTCGGCGCTGTTGCGCCATCGCGGGATTCTGCGGGTGCTGCCGCCGGAGCGACTGGAGGGCTGTGTCGTGCTGCCGATGGAACTCGCGGACGGCGGGACCCTCGCTCGGTTGCGCGGCAAGGGATATCTCGAGATCGTCCCGGTGCTGCTCGAGGTCGCCAATGCGCTCGGCTATGCCCATGCGCGCGGTGTCGTGCACCGCGATCTGAAGCCGGGCAATGTGCTCTTCGACCGCAGTGGCCGGGCGAAGCTCGCGGATTTCGGCGTGGCTGCGGTGCTCCCCGGGTCCGGCGCTGAGCACGCCGTGACGCGCGCGTGGGGTGGATCGCCCTTTACCGCAAGTCCGGGGCAACTGCGCGGCGAGCCGGCAAGTCCGGCGGATGACTTCTATGGGTTCGGCGCGATGGCCTATGAGCTGTTGGCCGGGAAGCCCCCGTATTTCCCCAACTTCGATCCAGACGAGGTCCAGAACGGGCCGGTGCCGCAGCTCGTGCCGGCGCGCCAGACGCCCGTGCAGCTGATCGAGCTGGTCATGCGCATGTTGGCGAAGAACGTTGATGAACGGCCGACTTCGATGCATCAGGTCAGCGAAGAGCTCGAGATGACCTTGAATGCCACCCTGGCACTGGATCTGACGGAACTCGCGGATTTGTCGAGTGGGGCTGCGGGGCTGCACGGGCCCGAGCTGATGGAGCGGATGGTCGGGGCGCACGAGATGCGCGAGCCGCCCGTGGTGCGGCCGGTCAGTGCGCCGGCGGCGGCAGTGGAGCCGGCGGCAGTGGAGCCGGCGGCAGTGGAGCCGGCGGCAGTGGAGCCGGCGGCAGTGGCGTCGCCGGAACCATCGAGCACAGTGACGGAGCCCACGGTGACGGAGCCCGTACTGGCGCGCGAAGCGGTCAATCCGTTCATGGAGGTTGAGGATGCGCCGCCGCTGCACGGCCTGTATCCGCCCGGATCCGGTGCCCGGTCTGGTGCGCGCGGCTGGCAGCGCGCTCGGCCGCGCCGGCTGCGGTACCTCGTCGTGGGTGTGATGTGCGGCATGGGTGCCGCGGCGGTGGCGCTGCGATGGCAGCCGAGCCGGCAGGTTCAAAGCCGCTGGCAGCAACTGATGGCCGCGGTGGTCTCGTCCGTCGAGGGTGGTTCCTCGGCTCGCCCTGCCACGCCCGTGAGCACGGCGGTGAATGCGCTCACCGCGCCGGTGCGGGAGCAACCGGCAGGGTCCCCAGTCGGGTCCGATGTGCTGCCTCGCGATTTCCGCATGCGCCTCGATGCGCTCGCGGCCCGCGGTGCGGCGCAGTGGGGTGCGGCGGATTTTGCGGCCGCGAAACGTGAGGCGGCGGCGGCACAGCGTGCAGCGAAAGCCGGCGATGCGGCGCTCGCCCGCGCGCACTGGCGCGAAGCATCACTACGGCTCGCGGCGTTGGAGCAACGCATGCCCGTGATGCTGGCTGCGCAGCTGAAACGCGGCCGCGATGCACTGGCCACCGGACGACTGGCCGCGGCTGCGAGCGCATTTGCACTCGCACGGCGGATCGATGCGGCCAGCACGGTCGCGATCGAAGGCGAGCGGCGCGTGCATGCGTTGCGGGCGGTGCTCCCGCTGATGAGCGACGGACGGCGCGCCGAGCGCGCCGGGCAGTATTCGCAGGCGATGTCTGACTTCCGCCAGGTGGTGGCGCGCGAACCGGATTACGCACCAGCGAAGGCGGATCTGCTGCGCGTGCGTGCGGCGTTCGGCACCGAGGGATATCAGAAGTTGGTGCGGGCAGGACTCGCGGCGCTCGCCGGGGGCCGCCTCTACCAGGCGCAGGCGAGCTTCCAGCAGGCGCTGGTGTATCGGCCCCAGGGCATCAAGGCGGCGACGGAGCTGAGCGAAGTCAATGCGGTACTGCGCGCGCGCGCCAACCGGATGCGCAGCGGCGGCTTTCACCCGATGGGATCGGACCGCTGAGCGTGCAGAGTCTCTGGCGCCCCGATCTTCCATTGCAGGTCCCATGACGGACACAGGAGTGCAGGGTCCGGCCTGAATGAGGCAGATTCGCGTGTCGTGCAGCGTTCGCCATCCGACTCCGGCGCTGCTTGCGGCCGCGGATCGCCTCCGCAGAGGGGCCTCGTGCCGCATGGTCCCAGCGGCACGAGGTCCCGGCGCTGTCGCAGAGGCTTACTTCAGGTTGTCGGTGCTGCGGATGAAAGCCACGATGTTGTGGTGCAGCTGCTTCAGCGCAGGCACGTGCACGTAGATCATGTGCCCTGTCCGGTAGTAGTGATATTGGATGTTGCTCTGCAGACTCGGCGGGATCTGCAGGTGGTGCATCTCGAACCAGCCTTCGTAGAAGGGCGTCGAGATGTCGAAGTAGCCGCCGTTGACCATCACCTTCAGATCCGTATTGCGCTTCATCGCGATGGCCAGATCCGGCAGCACGTTCGGCAGCTGGATCAGCGGGTGGCTCGCGCCCGGCGGCTGATGGCGGTAGTCCCAGCTGCTGTAGACCGGAATTTCCGGCTTGTAGTTCTGGTTCTGGCCGTAGTGCAGCGTCTGGCGCACGTAGGTGTTGAAGGCCGAAACGTAGGCTGAGCTGATCGCCGCACTCTGCGGATCATATTCGGCATTCTCGCTCAGCGGGTTCAGCGTCGGACCGGTGAAGCGGGTGTCGAGCGTCCCGGTGGTCAGTTCTTCGTTGGCGAGCAGTTCCTTCTGGAACGCGCCGTATTCGATGCGCAGGTTCGACTTCAGCAGATAGCTCACCGGCAGCCCGGTGTACTCGTGCAGTTTCTCGGCAATCGCCTGGCGCTTGGCCTGCGGCAGACTGTTGCCCTGCATGAGCGCGAGCGTGTAGCTGTGCGTGGCAAAGTGCTCGACCTGCTTCAGGAACGGCTTAAGGTGTTGCGGCTGGTTCGGGATGCGGTGGTGATACCAGGCCGTGGCCGCATAGCTCGGCAGTGCGACAATGTAGGGCAGATCGACCGAGGGATTGAGCTTCGGATTGTCCGGCATCAGGTCCCAGTCGAGGATGTCCGAGAGCAGCACGACGCCGTTCAGATCGATGCTCTCGTGCTCCAGCGCGAGCGGCAGAGCCGCCGCGCGCATCGTGCCGTAGCTCTCGCCGATCAGGTACTTCGGAGAATTCCAGCGGTTGTATTGCGAGAGGAACTTGCGGATGAAGACCGCGAAGGCATGCACGTCCTGATCGACGCCGTAGAACGAATGCGCGGCGTTGGGGCCGGCGATGCGGCCGAAGCCGGTGCCCGGTGCGTCGACGAACACCAGGTCGCTGGCATCGAGCAGGCTGAAGTGGTTGTTGACGATCTGGTAGGGCGCCGGGAGGGTATGCGTGTGATCGGCGGTCACGACCCGTACCGGGCCGAATGCGCCCATGTGCAGCCAGACCGTGGAGGAGCCCGGGCCGCCGTTGAAGAGGAAGGTGATCGGGCGATTGGCGGCCGGCACGCCGCGCTTGAAGTACGCGACGTAGAACATGTCCGCCTCGGCGGTCGGGTTCTTCTTGTCGCCCGGGGGCGCGTAGCGGTTCCAGCCCTTGGCGTGAACCACCAGCGTGCCGGTCACGGCGCGGTAGCCGATGCGCTCGCCATTCACCGTGACCGAGCCTGCAGTCGTGACTTCGGTCGGTTTGAGCTGCGGCACCGGCGGTGCCCCTTTGGCATAGACGCTGCCGCCGCAGCCGCAGCTGAAGGCAAGCACGGCGAGGATGAGTTTCTTCATCGTGTGACGTTCCTTTTTTCTGTGTGCGATCGGCGCGGTCCGCCCGCGGCCGCCCCGGATCGGGGCTTTATACCCCATTCGGGTCAGCCTGCCTCGTGGGGCGCGGCGTGCCGACGCCGCATGCGCCCCGGCGGGAGGATTTCCCGATGTCAGTCGGTCAGATGCGGGTGCATCGTCGTGGCGATCCAGTCCATGAACGCCTCGACGCGTCGCGGCAGGTTGCGCCGGTGCGCGTAGACGATCGAGACCGGCATCGGTTCGGGTCGGTACTGCGGCAGGATTTCCACCAGCGCGCCGCTCTGGAGGTACTCGCGCACGCCGGGCGCGGGGGCCTGGATGATGCCGAGGCCCGCGAGGCACGCATGTTCGTACGCATCGGCACTGTTGACTGTGAGCACCCCGGGCATGGGCTGAGTTCGGTACTCATGCCCGTGCGGATATTCGAAGCCCGGACTACGCGCCCCGAGCGTACTGACGTAGTGGATGAGTTGATGGTGTGCCAGATCTTCCAGCAAGTGGGGCACGCCGTGCCGCTCGAGGTACTCGGGACTGGCGCAATTGACGACCCGATACACGCCGAGCCGTCGGGCTACCAGCCGGCTGTCGTCGAGCGTGCCGGCGCGCACCACGCAGTCGAATCCTTCGCGGACCACGTCCACGTAGCGGTCCGTGCTGCTGAGCTCCAATTCTAGGTGCGGATGCGCGGCGAGGAACGCCGGCAGGTGGGGCAGAACGTGCTTGCGGGCCATGGCGCTCGGCATGTCGACGCGCAGCCGGCCGCGCAGCGCCTGGGCGCTGCGCTGAAACAGCGTCTCGAGCTCGTCGAATTCCGCGAGCAGTTCGCGCGCGCGCTCGTAGTACGCCTGGCCGTCCTGGGTCAGCTGGACACGGCGAGTGGTCCGGTGCAGCAGCCGCGCACCGAGGGCATTCTCGAGGGTCTGCACGGCGTGGGACACGCTCGTCTTGCGCAGGCCCAGGCTCTCGGCCGCCCGGGTGAAGCTCGCCTGCTCGGCGACCCGCACGAAAATCCGCATGGCCTCGAGCTGGTTCATCCGGCGGCCCCTTATTGTTCAAAAATATTGGACAAAGATAGCAAGAGAATGGGTCTTTATCCATAAATGAGAGGCCAATACAGTCCACTCCCACGTTCTTTCCGCACACGAGTAGGGCTAGACCATGACGACACAGACTCCCATTGCATTGATTACGGGCGGCAGCCGCGGCCTCGGGCGCAGCACCGCGCTGAAACTCGCCGAGCACGGCACGGACGTCCTCATCACCTATCACCGCAACCGGACTGAGGCGGATGCCGTCGTCGCGCAGATCCGCGCCGGCGGGCGTCGCGCTCAAGCGCTGCGGCTCGATACGACGGACATCGCCCGTTTCGAGGCATTCGCTGTGCAGCTGCGTGAGGCGTTGCAGCAGCACTTCGGCGCCGAGCGCTTCGATTACCTCGTCAACAACGCCGGCTTCGGTGACGATGCGAGCCTCACCGAAGTCACCGAATCCCAGTTCGACCGGCTGATGAACGTCCATCTGAAGGGCGTGTTGTTTCTGACGCAGCGGCTGCTGCCGCTCATCGCCGATGGCGGACGCATCATCAACATCTCCTCAGGGCTCACCCGGTTCACCTATCCGGGCAAGGCCGTCTATGCGGCGATGAAGGGGGCCGTCGAGGTGTTGACCCGTTATCTGGCGAAGGAACTCGGTCCGCGGCGGATTGCCGTCAACACGGTCGCGCCGGGGGCCATCGCCACAGACTTCGGCGGCGGGGTGGTGCGCGACAATCCGCACGTCCACCAGGCCATCGCGTCCGTCACGGCCCTGGGTCGAGTCGGTCTGCCGGAGGACATCGGTGGGGCGATTGCTCACCTGCTCGCACCGGAGAGCGGCTGGATCAACGGGGAGTGCATCTTGATTTCCGGCGGCATGAATCTCTGATCCGCACGGCGTGGCGGACGCACGGGTCGGCTGCACGGGTCGGCTACACCCCATTCGACCCCGTGTGCACCCGTCAGGCCGGTAGGCACGGCGGCCATCGCGGTCGTCCGGCAGATGACAGACCTCAGGGAGGGGCGGGGCGCGCTCGGGACTTGCCCGCGCGCGCCCCGGCACCGCGCCGGATTCAGGCGCGGCGGACGCGCCGAAATGCGCCCAGAAGCAGCAGTCCGGAAACGAACATCACGAGCGCTGTGGGCTCCGGAACACCCTTCGGT
>JAJZSQ010000157.1 GCA_021849615.1 Pseudomonadota bacterium | reverse complement strand
GCCGGTCCGCTCGGGATCGGCGGGCTGAGCGCCACGCTCATCAGCCTGGTGTTCGCGCTCCTCGATCTGGCGGCCATTCCCCTTCGGCACCCGGGACGCACCCACCGGCCGCCGCGCTGATCGGCGCGCGCTCTGCGCGTCGCCCGGTGCGCAGCCCCCGCGCCCCACCGCGGCCCAGGCATTGCACAGCCTGAACCGCGGGCATCCCGGACTCACGTTGACGCAGCGCTCGAACACAGGTACCTTGTTTCTAAAAGGTAGCATCACAAGCCCATGTCGGACGATCCCAAACTGGTCGCCTTGCGCAAAGGATTCCTGGAATTCCTGGTGCTGCGCATCATCAGCGGCGCGAGCGTCTACGCCGCCGACATTCTGAAGACACTCGCCGCCACGGACTTCGCCAGTCAGGAAGGCACGCTCTATCCGCTGCTCAGCCGGCTGCGCCGCGAGGGCCTGCTCGATTATCAATGGCAGGAATCCGACACCGGCCCGCCGCGCAAGTACTACCGTCTCACGGCCCGCGGCGCCGAGCAGCTGGCCGCGTTCAACGCGTACTGGGCCCATCTGAACCGGACGATTCAATCTCTTGGGGGGGATCAGCCATGCGAGCAGTAGTTGCAGTCAGTCTCGGCGGCCGCGTATTTCAACTCGAGGACGACGCACATGCGCGCTCGCGCAGTACCTGAACACCGCGGAACAGGCGCTCGCCGGCAACCCCGACCGCGTGGAGATCCTCGCCGATCTCGAACAGGCGATCGCCGACAAGAGCGAACGCTTCCTCAGCGCCCACAAAAACGTCATCACCTGCGCCGAAATCGAGCAGGTCATCGGCGAGATGGGGCCGGTCAGTGACGGCGGCGGCGCCGGTGTCGGCGCCTCCCCAGCGGACGCGCGCCCCGGCGCATCGGGTTGCGCATCCTCAGCAGGCGCCCCGAAGCGGCTGTACCAGATCAGCGACGGCGCCCTGCTGAGCGGGGTCTGCATGGGCCTCGCGGTCTACTACGGCGTCGACGTCACACTGGTGCGCCTGATCTTCGTCGTGTCCGCGCTGCTCACCGGCGGACTCGCGGTGCTGGCGTATCTGGCGCTGATGTTCATCGTGCCCTACGCCGACACCCCGGAGCAGATGGCCGCCGCCGGTGGCGTGCCCTTCAACGCCCGCATGCTGGTTGAGGAATGGAAGCGCAAGGCGGCCGAGTTCGCCGGTGCAGCCGCCTACGCTGCCCGCTCGGACGGCTCAACGGCCGACCGGTTACGCTGGCGGCGGGAATGGCGTCGGACGCGGGAGCAGTGGCGGCGCGAGTGGCGCGCCAACCGTGCGCAATGGCGGGCTTACCATCGCAGCGCACGCGGCTGGCCGCCGCCGCCGGGTCAAGCCCCGCCGCTGCCGCCGCTGGCTGCGCTGGTCGCGAATCTCAGCCGCGCCGCGCTCGGGATCCTGCTCGGGCTCGTGACGCTCGCGTGGGTATTGGCTCTGCTCTCTCTGTTTGCCAACGGCACGGTATTCGGCTGGTCCTTTGCCCGTCTGCCGCTCTGGGCGGCGGTGGTGATTCTGCTGCTGCTCTATCAGTTGCTCGCCGGCTCCCTGCGGGCGCTGCGTCATGCGCACTCGCCCTACAGGTATTCCGGCCCTTACCGCGCGCACGCCGTGTCCGATGCGCTCGGCGGACTGGTGCTGTTTGCCGTGCTGCTCTGGCTGCTCGGCACGCACATGCCCGCCGTGCAGCATTTCATTGCCGTGCTCCAGCACCGCGCGACGCTCTTCTGGCAACACGGGGTGGTGGTGCACCCGCCCTCCGCCGCACCGCCCGGACATTGATCAGCGGCTCACTCGTGCGCGGCGCGCGCTAGGTTGCTGCGCACGAACTGAATGTGCTCGCGCAGCTGATAGAGCTGCTCGGCGTGCGAACCGGGCATCTTGCGCAGGATCACCGCCCGCTCGATCTGATGCAGCCGATCGAGCAGCGCCGCGCGCCGCTCACTCGTAAGCGGCCCGAGCGACTCGCGCTCGAGCGCCATCAGTTCGCCGTAACGCCGGTGGATGCGCGAGTTGACCCGCCAGCCGTACAACTGCGGCAGAAACCGCAGTCCCGGGATCAACACCACGACGATGGGCACCAGCACGACCAGAATGCGGTTGACGAGGCTCGCCAGCCAGAACGGCAGATACCGGTACGTGAAGCTCTTGTCGCCCGTCTTGTAAAAGCGCGCCGCTTCCGTGTCGAGCGGATAGGTATACGTGGACGTATTCGGAAACACGTGCGCCGGGTGCAGCAGCGTCGCCTGGCCGTAGATCTGCTGCGCGGCCTGGATCAGCAGATCGCACAGCGCCGGGTGCAGGTCGGCGTGCGCGAGCAGTTCGACCGCCGGCCCGAGCAGCACGATGGGCTTGTGCGGCAGGTTCGCGCCGAGGTCGAACGCGCCGGCCGGTATGGGCATCGCATGCAGGTACGGGAAGCGTCTGACGTAGGCCGGCGCCTGCACGAAGTCGAACAGGCGCATCCCCGGGGTGTGCACCATCTTGACGATCACCGCCGGCGGGGTGGAGTCCCCGGACATGAAGATGGCGTTGACCCGGCCGGCGAGCAGCGCATCGCGCGCGGCGCTGCCCTCGAGGTCGAGCAGGCGGGTCGGTCCGCCCGGAGCGATGCCATTGGCCTTCAGCAGCGTCAGCGCGAGCGCACGCGTGCCGCTGCCCGCTTTGCCGATCGCGATGCGCTCTCCACGCAACTGCGACAGCCGGGTCACCCGCGGGCCGCGGTAAAAGATGGCCAGCGGCTGGTAGAACATGCTGCCGAGGGAGACCAGTCCGTGCCCGTCGTCGTCCTGGTTGTGCGCCGGCGCCGCTCCGGCTGCCCCCGGGGGGGCACTGCCGGATTGCACGAATGCGATGTTCACCCCCGAGTGCCGCCGCATCAGCCGCTCGAGGTTCTGCGCCGAGCCCTGCGAGGCGCGGATCTTCAGGGTGATACCGTTGCGCGCCAGGAGGGTGCGCAGGCGCTCGGCGGCGAGCTCGAAGGAACTGCCCGGCGGTCCGGCGCTGATCGTGAGGGTGTGCGGTGGCGCCGGCTGCACGAAGTGCAGCGTCAACCAGATCGCCGCCGCGCTCAGCAGCAGGATCGGAATCAGGGTGTGGGCGAGGTCAGACCACGAAATGGTGGTGATCTTCAGCGCCAGGGGCCGACGGGCGCTCTCGCTCGGCGTACCCTCATCCGATTGCCGCTTCGGTTCCATGCGCTGCGCAGTCTATCATCGACATCGGGCGCAGGATGACGGCGCGCGCCAGTCGTATACTGCGGGGCTCACGGACCACTGGAGAGTGCTCGCATGGCCAAGATCCTGATCCTCTATTACTCCTCCTACGGACACGTCGAGCGCATGGCGCAGGCGATTGCCGAAGGTGCCGCATCGGTCGCCGGCGTCACGGTGACCGTCAAGCGCGTTCCGGAGCTGGTGCCCGACGAACTCGCCCGCAAAGCCGGCATGAAGACCGAACAGAAGGCCCCGGTGGCGAGCGTCGAGGAACTCGGCCAGTACGACGCGATCATCTTCGGCACCCCGACGCGCTTCGGCAACATGGCCGCACAGATGCGCAACTTCCTCGACCAGACCGGCGGGCTGTGGGTCAAAGGCGCCCTCGTCGGGAAGGTCGGCAGCGTGTTCGTCTCCACGGCCACCCAGCACGGCGGCCAGGAAACGACCATCACCAGCTTTCACAACACCCTGCTGCATCACGGCATGGTCATCGTCGGGCTGCCGTACGCCTTTGCGGGGCTGACCCGCATGGACGAGATCACCGGCGGCAGTCCGTACGGCGCCTCGACGCTCGCCGGCGGCGACGGATCGCGCCAGCCGAGCGAGAACGAGCTCGCCGGCGCGCACTTCCAGGGACGTCACGTTGCCGAGATCGCCGCACGGCTTGCGCGCGGCGCCGGGGAACGGGGACCTGCACCGGCGAACATGCAGAACGCGACCGAGACGACCGGCCCGCGCGGCTGATCGGCATCCGGCCCTATGCCGGCCGCACGCGGCCGGCATAGGGCTGCGCAGCCCGGCTCGCCGGCCGACGATGCGCATCGCCTCGGACCGCCGGCAGTGGGGTGAGCGTTTCGTGACCCGACGCACCGCGCGGGCCGCGGGAGGTGCGCGTCAATGCACCCCGGTGAGGAACAGGATGGCTCTGATCAGCGCTTGGGTCGGACGACCGACGAGGTCGCCGAACAGATTGAAGTGCGCACCAAGACGCTCGGCCACGACCGGCAGCACGAGCAGCATTCCGATCACGATGAGCATGCCGTAGCGCTCGAGGCGCGCCAGCGGCACCGCGAGCGCATTCGGCAGCAGGCCGACGGCGACCCGCCCGCCATCGAGCGGCGGCAGTGGAATCAGGTTGAACACGGCGAGAATCACGTTGAGCTCGATCGCGTGAATGAGATTCTCGAGCAGCCACCGGCCCGCCACCGGCGGCAGAAATCCCACGGTGTGCAGGAGCAACGCGGCGATCGTGGCCATGAGCAGGTTCATGCCCGGTCCCGCGGCGGCAACCCACACCATGTCACGGCGCGGGTTGCGCAGGCGCCCGAACTGCACGGGAACCGGTTTCGCGTAGCCGAACAGGAACGGGGCATGGGCAAGGAGCAGCAGGCCCGGAAGTAGGATCGTGCCGAAGGGATCGATGTGTTTCAGCGGATTAAAGGTCACCCGCCCGAGTTTCCAGGCGGTGTCGTCCCCGAAGCGCTTCGCGACGTAACCATGCGCGGCTTCGTGCAGTGTAATGGCGAGCACCGCCGGAATGATCCACGTTGATGCCAGATACACGATCGTATTGATGAGCGGTCCCCTTCTTTGAGTGGATCTTTCCTGTTCACCCGCGCCACCTTGCGCGTCAGGGATACGCTCCGAGCGAGCGCGGCGCTGACGAACGGTGCGTGCGAACCGTCGACACCGTCAAGCTAGCAGAGACGGACTCAACCGACCACTGCCTTACCCCACGTTTCACGATTCGGCGAGATCCTGCCGCTGATGCGCGAGCCGCCGGCGGCGGGAATCTCTCCCAGTTTGACTGGTTGCCCACCGAGGTCCATCCCGTGTATTAGATGCTCCCGGCAACGACAATAAGCAGACCTGGAGTCTTCCGGATGCCAACGACGAACGAACCGCCTCTGGCCGCATATCGACGCTTCATCGAGCACCTGCCACAAGCCTGGGCCGAGTTTCTCGCCAAACGCGCCGACCGATTGCGTCACGGCGCGGAAAGCGAAAAAGGTGGCCGAAGCAATCATCGAGGATCTCTTTACGGGAGTGCTGGAATGGAGCGTCGGCGACATGATGTACCAGCTTGAGTACGCCGACATCGTCGTCAGTCGCAACCTGCTCAAATACCTGATCATCGAGGTGAAACGCCCGGGAACCTTGTTTCCGCGCCGCGCCGCACTCGAGCAGGCCGTCACGCAAGCGCGCCGCTACGCCGATGCCCAGAAGATCCGGAAAATTGCGGCCACAGATGGTCGATATTTCTATGCGGCCGACCTCATTGCCGGCGCATTGATCGATCGGGTCATGCTCGACCTGAGCGTGTCGCAGCCCAGTGAAGCGCTGTGGCACCTCAGCCTGTACGGCATCCATCGGGACGACCCGCGCTGCGGAGCTGAAATTCCGATCACGGATGATGTGCCCGCGCAAACCGCCGCACTCCCCGAAGGGCTCCTGCACCCGAAATATGCACTGCCGGCAGAGTGCTTTGCATACGCGCCCGACATCAATCGGCCTTCGAGCTGGAAGCTCCCCTACCGCCTCGCCGATGGCCGTGTGGACACCAAACGTCTGCCCAAAGCCATCCAGTCCCTGCTCAGCACCTACCGCGGCGCAAAAGTGGGTGGCATCCCAGAGTCCGACTTGCCCGCCGTCCTGGTACGCCTCGCACGCGCAGCTTTCGCTGAGGGTCGCATGCCGCCCGAGGCCAGCGCCTCGGCACCCGCCTATCAGTTGCTGCTGCAGGTCCTCGAACAGCGTGGTCTGCTCGAACAGGCCGCTCACACCTGAGCGGTGCGCCGCTCAGCTCGCCGGGCCGTCCGGCAGCTCGTGCTCACTCACCATGGTAAGCACGTCATACTGGGCTACGGTCTCTCCGTTCTGGTTGGTGATCTGCGTATCCCAGCGCACTTCGCCGTACCCCTGACCGATGCGCAGCGATTTCTCC
>JAJZSQ010000024.1 GCA_021849615.1 Pseudomonadota bacterium | reverse complement strand
CGATGCGCGCAGCGAGAGCGCCGTCGCGCGACTGCGCCAGCGCAAGCACCGCCCAGCGAAGCCGCTGGCCGTCATGTACCCGCAAGAGGGCGAAGACGGCCTCGACTGCGTCCGGCGCGACGTCGAACTGTCCGCCGACGAGGTACGGCAACTGCGCTCACCGGCTCGGCCCATCGTCCTGGCCCGACGCCGAGCTTGCGCTGCGCTCGCGGAGCGCATCGCACCTGAGCTTGCCGAGATCGGCGTGCTGCTGCCCTACAGTCCGCTGCATCACTTGCTGCTCGGGGACTTCGGCGGACCGGTCGTGGCGACGTCCGGTAATCTCAGTGGCGAGCCGGTCATCACCGATCCGGCGAGGGCGGCCCGTCATTTGCGTGCCGTGACGGATGCCCTCTTGCACCACAACCGCCCGATCGCACGTCCGGCCGATGATTCCGTGGTGCGCACGGCGCTCGGGCGGGTGCGCACGGTGCGGATCGGCCGGGGGCTAGGTCCCGTGGAGCGCTCGCTGCCCTGGCGCCTCGAGCGCCCGGTGCTCGCCACGGGCGGTCACCAGAAGGTGACCGTGGCGCTCGCCTGGGAGCGCCGTGTGGTGATCTCCCCGCACATCGGCGACCTCGCCAGCGCGCGCAGCGTGGAGGTGTTTCTGCAGGTCATCGAGGATCTGCAGCGACTGTATGGCGTGCGCGCCGCGCAGCTCATCTGCGATGCGCACCCGGACTATGCTGCGAGCCGCTGGGCCGCCTCGGCGGGACTGCCGGTGAGCACGGTCGCGCATCACCGCGCACATGCGTCGGGCCTTGCTGCCGAGCACGATCCCGAGGAGCCGATGCTGGTGTTTGCCTGGGACGGAACCGGACTCGGGGACGACGGTACGCTCTGGGGCACAGAGGTGTTCAGCGGCACGCCCGGCCAGTGGCGCCGTCGTGCGAGCCTCAGACCGTTCCGGCTGCCCGGCGGGGAACGCGCGGCGCGCGAACCGTGGCGCAGCGCCGCCGGCATCTGCTGGGAACTCGGTGTATGTCTCCCGGGGCGAGACGAGGACCGCGTAGTGCACGAGGCCTGGTGCGCCGGGCTCAATGCGCCGCTGACGAGTGCGGCCGGTCGCCTGTTCGATGCGGCGGCCGCGCTGCTGCTCGGCGTCGATGTGACGAGCTACGAGGGCGAGGCGCCGATGCGGTTCGAGGCGCTGGCGCGGCGCGCGGTGCCGGCGGGTGGCCAGGAGCGTCCCTACCCGCAGCCACGCCTGCTGACCGATGCAACCGGGGTATTGCGACTGGATTGGCAGCCGCTCATCGAGCCGCTGCTGTCAGTGCCCGCAGATGCGGCGCGTGCCGCCTACGATTTTCATGCCGCGCTGGCGGCAGGCATCGCAGCCGTGGCCCGGGCGCTGAAGGCCGAGGGGTTCAGGCACGTCGGGTTGACGGGCGGGGTGTTTCAGAATGCGCTGCTGGTCGAGCTCGCTCAGTGCGCCCTGGCCGAAGAGGGATTGTGCGTCTGTCTCAACGAGCAGGTGCCTTGCAACGATGGTGGTTTGAGCTTCGGTCAGGTCATCGAGTTTGCCGGCGCGATGCGCCTGGCCGGGCGCGCCGGTACGCAAGTCCGAGCGTCCCCTGGTTGCCCCATCAACGTGTGACGTGATCGATGCGGATTTCGGCCAGTCCGTCGCGCCCGACGCGGTAGCGCGTCTGTCCGGACAGATCGCCGCGCCGATTCAACGGATCCCCGGTCGGTGCGATCCTTGCGATGACCTCGACTCGCTCCCCGGCGCGGAAGGCGAGACCCGCGACCATGGCATCGGTCGGGCGCAGCACGACGGTCTGCGGAAATTCGCTGCGCAGGCGCTTGGCGGCCAGGGGTGGTCCGGGGTGGTGCGGATCACGCACGAACACAAACAGCGGCGCCGAGTGTGGGGCGGCATGGGCGAGCGCCGGGGACAATTCCAGTCGCACCCGGATCACGGCCGAACCGGCTGACGGGGAAATCGGTGTTTTCGTACCGAGGTGCTGGTCAATGGCGGCAAGCTGCTGCGTGACGATGTGGCGTATGTCCGGCGGCGGTGCGAGCGCGAGAACTCGCGTGAAGCGGCGGCGCGCCAGCACCCACTCGTCGCGATGCAATGCGACGAGTGCGCCGAAGAACAGGGCCTGCGGGTCATTCGGAGCGTGCGCCAGCGCCCGTTCGACCAGATCACCGGCGTGCCCCGTCAGCGCGTGCTGCTCACTCAGCATCAGCGCTTGCGCTTCCCCGAGCAGGGCCTGCGTGTTCTCCGGGGAGAGCCGCACGGCCTCCCGGTAGGCATGTGCTGCGAGCGGATAATCCTTCAGCACCAGGTACGAGCGCCCGAGCATCATCCAGCCGCTCAGGTCGTTCGGCTGCGCGCGCAATTGACTCGCCAGCGCCGCGACCATTGCTTGCGGCGAGCGGGCTGTCGCGGAAGTACGCGCTGAACCTCTACTGAGCGATGTGTACAGGAGGGTCGCGCCGATCGTCAGAATGGCGATGCAGGCGAACACGACCCACACCAAGGACTTCAGTGCGGGCCGCTTGCGCAGCCAGTACGCCGCGAGCAGCGCGCCGGCACACAATACGAGCGCTAGAGCGAGCAGCGCGACCAGGTACATCGACACTCCTCGGGCGGTGGAAGTGAGTGGCATCGGGCCTGCCCCGGATCTTCCGCGCCGCCACAGCGCGCGGAACATTGAGTTTGGTCAGCGGCTCGCGCGCGCTCCATACGCAAAATTGCCTATTCGCCCGGTCGGTTCGATACTGCCGGGGCTCTGGGTCGAGCCGGAGGGGTCATGGTGAGTGTGCATCAGGTGCCGGACCCGTCGGTCCGCTCTGCGGCACTGTTCGCTGTGCTGAGCGGGGGGTGGATCGCCGGCACCGTCGACATCGGCTCGGCATGTCTCATCAACTCCCTGCCTCCACATGTCATTCTGCAGGCTATTGCGAGCGGTGTCCTTGGTGCCCGTGCATTTCATGACGGACTTGGGGCGGCACTTGCCGGGTTGCTCCTGCAATGGGCGATGGCGCTGGTGATCGCGGGCATCTACGTGACCGCAATCTTGCGCTGGCCGAGGCTTGGTCGGCATCCGCTCGGCGGTGGGTCCGCCTACGGGATCGTCATCTACGGGGTCATGAATTATCTGGTGGTACCGCTCTCGGCGGCGCCTTTCGGCCCGCCCGTGCAGCCGCTGAAGCGGCTCGAGAACCTGCTGGCCATGGTGCTGTTCGGACTCATCGTGGCGGTTGCGGCGCAGTTGGCCCGTCTGCGGGAAAGCGCCCGGCGCATGGCGCCGGGCGCGTGAGCCTCAACGCCAGCGCGGCGGCCGGCGAGGTCCCGGATGCGGGCGGAACTGCGGTGCAGGGTGGAACTGCCGTGCAGGATGGAACTGCGGTACAGGGTGATACTGCGGTACAGGGTGATACTGCGGTACAGGGTGATACTGCGGTACAGGGTGATACTGCGGTACAGGGTGATACTGCGGCGCGCGCCGGAATTGCGGAACTGGACGGTATTGCGGCGCGGGCCGGTACTGCATGCGCGGTGCGGGTCGGGCCTGAAACTGGGGCGCCGGCCGGTACTGCATGCGCGGTGCGGGCGGCTGTCGATAAATGCCAGGTCCCGGCCGCTGCATCGCGCGGGGTCCGGCCCACGGATGCGGCGCAGCGTTGAAGCGCTGGGGCCCAGGATGAGGCCCCGTGTCGCGTCGGGCAGCAGCCCAGGCGGGTCGGTCGGCCGGATGGGGCACGAACCTCGGCTGGGGGCCGCGACGCACCATCGGGCCGCCGGCCGCACGCGCGGCGAGTACGCCGCGGCCATGGAACAGAGTCGGACGCACCGTCGCCGCGATGGGGGGGCGTCCGTGATTGAAATTCGCACGCAGCACGCGATCACCCCGCGCCATGAAGACGTGTTGGCGCTGCTCTGGGGTCATCGCGAAATGGTGCTCGCGCGCGGCGAACAGGTCTTCGCGGGTCGGGTGGGCCATGATGCCATGGGGCCCCCCGTTGTAGCTGACGTGGTCGAAGTCGCGGTGGTAGTACACGGGTCGAGGTACGGGGTGATAGTAATCGTCGTCAAAGCCCGGCCCGACGCGCAGCACCGCCCGGTTATAGAAAAAGATCCCGCCGCGCCAGTAACCGCCGTAGAAGCCATCCCCGTCATAGCCGAAGCCGTAGTTGATTCCACCGTAGAACCCAACTCGCGGTCCCCAGTAGCCGGTATGCCAGAGGTATGCGCCGTTATCCCAGCCCCAGTAGCCGGGCGTCCACAGCAGGCCCACCTGCGGGGGCAGCACCCAGGTGCCCGGTACCCAGTAATAGCCGTACGGGCCCCAGGCCCAGTATCCGGGAACCCAGATGAAGCCCGGTTGCGGGCAGGGCGGCTGGACGTAGACCGGAAGCGGCGGCGGCGGAACGTCGACCGACACGCCGATGAACATGCCCGCCGAGGCCGCCACCGGCAGGACTGCCAGCAGCAGTGCCGGCAGGAGGTAGCCGAGAATTCGGGTGCGCATGGACTTCTCCGCTGGATGCTCTTTAAAGAAGAGACTGAGGCCCTGCCACTGAACGGGTGCTGAATTTCTGTCGCCCTGCGAACGTGCGCAATTTCGGTGCCACTGGCGGTGAAAACGCGCGATCGGCTCGCCCGTTGACCCTCTATGTGCGGTGATGGGCGGGATGCCTTGTTCCGGCCCGCTTGGTACGATGCGCGCCCCCCTGGCAGTTCAATCGAGCTCTCATGACGGTCGTTACCCGATTTGCGCCCAGTCCCACTGGCATGCTTCACGTGGGCGGCGTGCGCACGGCGCTCTACAGCTGGCTCTATGCCCGGCGCATGGGCGGCAAGTTCATCCTGCGCGTGGAGGACACCGATCGGGAACGTTCGACCGATGAGGCCGTGCGCGTCATTCTCGATGGGATGGCCTGGCTCGGGCTCACCGCGGACGAGGGCCCCTTCTACCAGACGCAGCGCTTCGACCGGTATCGCGCCGTGATCGCGCAGATGCTCGCCGCCGGGCAGGCCTATCACTGCTACTGCACCAAGGAGGAACTCGAGGCCGTCCGCGCCGAGCAGATGGCCCGCAAGGAAAAGCCGCGCTATCCGGGCGCCTGCCGCCACGGACGCGAGCCGCGTGCCGGGGTGCAGCCGGTCGTGCGCTTCCGCAACCCTGCCGAGGGCGCGGTCGTGGTCGAGGACCTGGTGCACGGCGCAGTGACGTTCCAGAACACCGAACTCGATGATCTGATCATTGCTCGTTCGGATGGTACGCCCACCTACAATTTCTGCGTGGTCGTCGATGACATGGACATGGGCGTCACGCACGTGATCCGCGGCGATGATCATCTGAACAATACGCCGCGGCAGATGAATATGCTGATCGCGCTCGGCGCGACGCCGCCGACCTATGCGCACGTCCCGATGATTCTGGGGCCCGACGGCGCGAAGCTCTCCAAGCGCCACGGCGCGGTGAGCGTGCTGCAGTACGAGGAGGAGGGCTATCTGCCCGATGCGCTGCTGAATTACCTGGTGCGTCTCGGCTGGGCGCACGGGGATCAGGAGGTGTTCACACGCGAGGAGATGATCGCGGCGTTCGACATCAAGGACGTGAACAAGGCCGCCTCGGCGTTCAATCCCGAGAAGCTGCTGTGGTTGAACCAGCAGCACATGATGCGCGCCGCTCCGGCCGCACTCGTCCCGCACCTGCGCGCCCACCTGCGCCGCATCGGCCTCGACAGCGAGGACCAGCCGTTCCTCGAGGGAATCATCGTGGCGCAGCGCGAGCGCGCCAAGACGATGAAGGAGATGGCGCTGAACAGCCGCTTCTTCTTCGTCGAACGGGTCGACATCGATCCGAAGGCGGCTGCCAAGCATCTGGCCGGCGGCGGACGGGACATGCTGGCGAAAGTACGCGAGCGCCTGGCCGCCCTGCCGCAGTGGACCGCCGAGGGGGTGCACGGGGTGCTCAACGATCTGGCCGCGGCGCTCGGGGCCGGCCTCGGCAAGGTGGCGCAGCCGCTGCGGGTGGCGGTGACCGGGACGGCGGTGTCCCCGCCGATCGACGTCACGCTCGCGCTGCTCGGGCGCGAGCGAACCCTGGCCCGTATCGAGGCGGCTTTGAGCATGCCCGTCGGGGACTGAATCCTCACCTTGGCGGTGCGGGACGCTGCGCGCGCTCCAGGGTGAATCCCCTTGACAGAGCGACGCAGCTTCCGTACCTTCGCGGCCCACTCCGCGTGGGGCCATAGCTCAGCTGGGAGAGCGCTTGCATGGCATGCAAGAGGTCGACGGTTCGATCCCGTCTGGCTCCACCATACTTACTCCTGGTCCAAGGCGAATCTCTGCTCGGCCATCCGGCGCGTGTCCGGCGTGCCAGGTGCGTGCAGGCTTGCGCGCCTGGTCCGGCAGGGGCGGCAGCCTGGGCCCGGCGCACGAAGAATGCATCCGGACGGGTCCTCTCTCGGCGGTAACACGGGTGACGCCAGTTCGCCTGCTCGAGGCGCTGACCTGCCGACGGAGTCGCTCGGCTCCGTCGGGGGTGCCAATTCCCCCTTATGATTGCTGTTTCCAGCGCGCCAGATCTTCTACCGTAATTCCCAGTCCGGCGATCCTCGAGGTGTCGAGATTGTCGAGCTCCGCTTGCACGTCCGAGAAGAACTTTTCTCTATGCTGCGGCTCGATGTTGCCTGGAACATGCGCCGTGATCCACTGCGCCACTTTTGCCGGTGGTACGGCTTGCCGCACCAATTCCGCCACCATCGCGCGGCGCAATGGTCGGTATAGCGCCGAGATCTCGTCGAACCCGATGACCTTTGCCTGATTATCAAAGCGGTCGCAGCTACGACGGTACGACCAGACATAGAGATCTGCGAGCGGCCCGACTTCATTAAGCTCGTACAGGACGATCGTTGCCTTCAGGTACGCGTCGGGGTCCACTTCCACAAACGACTGCGGCACGAAGTCTCCCCGGATCAACGGAATGATCGACGCAAGTCGTGCCGTTCGCTTGTTCACGTCCACGAAGGCCTGCAGGTAAGAGAGTTGCACGAGGAGAAATAAGCTCTGCTCGAAGGGGTCTACTATCGCGCGCGCCTTCGCAAGCAGTGCATTGAGGAGCCTCGTGAGGCGCTCTCTACCTTCGATCGGCGCATAGGTGGTGCCGGAGACGCGGACACTCTCATTGCGGATCTGGCCGGCCGCTCCTGGCGACACCAGACTGTCAGCAAGGAGGTAATGGATCGTGCGAATCGCCGATTCGTCTGGTTCCAGCGTCTCCACCTGACGCACGAGGTAGGCGATTGCTTCCTTGTGATTGAGGATCATGATGCGCTCGGCATCCGGCTTTCCAGGTGCCGCTGTGCCTTGCAGCAAGAGCCGCTCGGTGTCTGCCAGCGTGTAGGTGTTGCCTTCAAGTCGGGCAGAGTTGTAGCTGAAATCGATGAGCAGGCGATCGTAGATCTTCCGAATGTAAGTGCCTGCCTGCCTGAAGATCGGATCGCGTTTGCCGAGCGCCTTCAATGCTTCACGCTGCAAGACCGAGAAATACGCACTTTCGTTCGGCACGTACGCTGCCAGCCACTCCTCTCGGTAAGTCGCCGGCGATCGCGTGTAAAGCGGCGCCTCGATGCGCTTGAGCAGGGCCGCGTTTTGTGCGGAAAAGATCGCGGCCGGAATCCGGCTGTTGGGCACAGCTCCCGCCGCTGCGTGCCCCGCGAGCGCGCTTGGTGATCGCAATCGATACCGACGACCCTTGCGCTCGCCGCGGGTCTCGATGTCGCCGTTTCCGGCGAGAGCCGCGAGCCAGTTGCGCAGCGTGCGGTCGGGGACATCGCCGATCGCTCCCTTTAGCTCGGCAGCGGACATCCAGCGATCGGGTGCAGCCTTCAGGACACCCAGGAGAGTGGATTTATCGGCCATTTATCGGCCAATATATCGGCCATCTGCGAGGAGTTCAAGCGAAATCGGCCATATATCGGCCAATCCTCGTCACATATCGGCCTAGGACGACGTGGCAGTGTCTTAAGCCATGCTGCTTCAGGGCGTGACACAAGCGCGGAGCGCGGTCATTCTCCGAACCGAACGGCCAGAGCCGCCCGCAAATCGTATTCTGGGGTCTAGTCTTTCGATGCGCGTGCCGCGCCCCGATCGGCGCCCCCGGTTACCGGGCGCTTTTGCTGCGCCCGTTCGGGCGTGCTGCGAGGGGCTCACGACGCAGCACGAGCGCCATCATCCAGGGACCCTCCGCGGCCGAGTTCCTTTACTCTCGCTCTGCTACGCTCGTCTCGGGGCGCCTCGACCGGCTGCCCTGGCGCTGGCTCGAGTGGAAGTTCTCAGACGAGTCCGAGATCGCGGGGACGGGCGCCCGGGAACACCGCGCCGACCTCATGTGCTTTCAGACCCCACAGGCGTGCGAACACGCCGCCGAGCACGTCCCGGTAATCACTGAGCACGGGGTAGTCACGGTTCTGATTGAGCGTTGTGGGCGAGAGTGCGATCTGCTCACCCGCGATCCGACCTCCGCGCACCGAGCCGCCGAGCACCCAGTAAACGGTGCCGTGACCGTGGTCGGTGCCGCGATTGCCGTTCTCGCGAAAGGTGCGACCGAATTCGCTGAGGACGACGACGGTCAGGTTGCGCCAGGCCGGGCCGGTGGCGCGAGCCAGCGCCGCCAGCCCGTCACCCAGTGCCGCGAGCTTCGTCGCGAGTTGACCCTGGGCGCCATTCGCCGTCGCCTCGTAGACATGGGTGTCCCAGCCGCCCACGTCGATGAATCCGATGTCGAAGCTGTCGCGCATGAGCGCGCCGACCCGGGCAGCAACGCTGACGAATCCTCCGGGGTTGATCGCGCCGCGACTCGCGGCGCGCATCTCGGCCGCCCAGCGACCCATGCCCATGTCATGTCGTACTTCGCTCTGTACCGAGAAGCCTTCTGCAACGGCACCCGCCTGCGACGTGTCGCGCCACATCTGCTCGAGCTTTGCTTGCTGCTGCGGTGCAATCTGCGCACGCACAGGGTGGTTGAGCACGATATTGGGAATTCGCGCCGGACCCTGCAGAGACAATGGAACTTCCGCGGTAAATGTGATCGGTCGGGCGCGCCCGTGGAGTTGCTGTACGAGGCGGTTGAGGAATCCGTCATTGAAATCGTGCGTTTGCGGACCTTGTCCGAGTTCAATGTGGTCCTGGGTCTCGAAGTGGCTGCGCGTCATGTCCCGAGTGCCCGCAAAGGGCACGAACGCCAACTGTTTGCGCTGCCAGAGCGGGAGCATGCTTAAGCGCAGTGCCGGGTGCAGTGCCCAATCCGCATCCAGGGGCAATGCTCCGTCCGCACCGCTTCCCGGTCTCGGCACGGCGATATGGGGGCGCGCTTCGTAGTAGAAATCACTCTGATACGGCACCAGCACATTGGTCGCATCGTAGGCGCCGCGCAGGAATACCAATACGAATTTGGGACCTGCCGTGCCGCCGGCGGCCCAGACGCGCGCGCTCGGCAGAAGGCACGTTGCGACCGCGGATTGCAGGAAATGCCGACGATGCATGGTTAAACCCTCTCGGCTCGTGTCGGGGTGATGTTCACTCGGTCATGAATTCCGGCGAGGAGAGCCACAAGGCGTTCCAGCGCACGCGACGGCGGGTCTGCGCCAGGGCGGTCCGGGTGGCGCGACTCAGGGTCGGCTCGCTCGCGACGAATACGGCACTGTGCTCAAGATCAGGGGGCGATACACGCGGCGATCCGGTGACAGTGGCGGGAGTTTCGGGGCGCGCTCGCGACCCTCGGCCACTTGACCTGAACAGCGCCGGTGCGCCGGCCGCCAGCTGCTGCGCCAGGGCGAAGCGCGCCGTGAGTTGCCCCGGGCTGCTCCAGGCGTCGGCGTCGAGCGGATAGCCGTCGGGGGTCTTTCGGCCATAGAGCGGCTCTCCCAGCCGGTAGAGCATGCCGATGAGCGGTTGCGGATGGGTGATGATCCGTCCCGTAACGCTAGCGCGCACGGCGGAGATCAGATAGCGCATCGGGTCCTTGAATTGAGGATGCGCCAGGCTCGCGCTGAACTCACGACTCGTCAGCAGGGTGCGCATCACTGCGCGGATGTCCCCGTCGGTGCGCTGCCAGGTGTGCACCATGGCGGCAATCAGGGCCGGGGAGGGCTGATCGGCGCAGAAATACTGCGCGAGCTCAAGACTGATGTGACGGGCGGTGGCCGGATCATCGGCGAGCAGGGTGATGACCTGCTCGATCTCTCCCACACCTTGTCCCGAGAACGTGTGGCCCATGACGCGCTCGGGCTGCGGATCGTGCCGGGCGGGATTGAATACCACCAGGCCGCGTTGCCAGAGCCAGCCGCGCAGCGCCGGTCGCACCCGCACGGGCCTGTCGATCAAGTCGACCCCGAGTCCGGTCAACACATGCGCGAGGTCGGTCACGTCACGCTGCGTGTAATCGGCGCCGAGACCGACGGTATGAAGCTCCATGACTTCGCGGGCGTAGTTCTCGTTGATGTGGCCGCGGTGATTCTCGGCATTGTTCAGGTACAGCAGCATCTGCGGGGAGAACATCGTCGCCTGCAAGAGGCTGCGGAAATGGCCGAGGGCGTGCGGTGCGATGACCCTGCGTACATAGTCATCCATCATCGGGCCGATGTTGCCGCCGCGGAACACATTGAAATGATTCACCCAGAACCAGATGAGGCGCTGGCGCAGCGAGTCGCGCCCGTAGACGGCGCGCAGCAGCTCATCGTCCATGGCCTCTCGAGTCAGCGCGTTCATGCGCCGATGCAACGCCTTCAGCTCGCGCTGGAACGTCTGCGCGTCAGCTTGGGTGCCTCGCGA
Organism: Pseudomonadota bacterium; assembly: GCA_021849615.1. Classification (GTDB taxonomy): domain Bacteria; phylum Pseudomonadota; class Gammaproteobacteria; order Steroidobacterales; family Steroidobacteraceae; genus 13-2-20CM-66-19. Next base: position 19,557 of record JAJZSQ010000024.1, on the reverse strand, counting down.
CCCGCGTCGGTTGCGCCGCAGACGCCGCTCTGCGACCACGAGGCGGGGCATCCACGTCTCGAGCGGTGCGCGGACGGGCAACTGGGAGAGCGCCTGGGCGATCGGCGCCGGCATGTCGGCCTGCGCATGCGGATTCAGTTGACGCTCGAGGAACCGGGTGGCGCCGAGCCGCTGCAACTGACGCAGCTCAGCGGCGTCTGCGCCCCAACCGATTCGATCCAGGAATGCCGTCGGATGGGCGCGGGCGGCCGCGTCCAGGATCTCGGCGCGGCGTTCGGGCACTGGAATGGGATGCGGCGCTGACACGGCAGGGGCGGGAGCGGCCGCGACGCAGCCGCTCAGCAGCGCCAGCGCTGCGAGCGCGCCTGCGCGAAGAGGTGTGCTGCGTCTGTGACGCGGGGGAGCGGCCCCCGGCGGCACCTCAAGGTCCGGTGCCGCCCGATCCTGGCGCTCGATCGCCCGCCGCACTTGTCGGGCCCGTACGCCATCGGCGCGCTGCGCCGGATCTAGGCTGCCCGCCTGCTTCGTCTCTGCACCCGGTCTGGTCATGCTCCCCATAGCGCGGCTCTGCCCGCCGGGTTGACGGGGCACAGTGCGATGCGCGTCGAAAATCGAGCCGTCGGGGTACGCCGCAAACGTCGCCGATCCGCTCAGGCGTACGCGGGAGTTATCCTGTGGGCTCGCCGGTCACACTGTGCAGCCGCAGGCATCCGCGCCGTACGGGGGCCTCAGGAGGCGACTCGTGTCGTGCGAACTCAGTCGCCCAGGAGCTCCGGATTGCGCACCGCGCCCCGGTCGGCGCTGGTGACGAGCTTGGCATACGCCTTCAGCGCGGCGCTGACCTTGCGTGGACGGGCGCTGCGGGGCTTCCAGCCCTGAGCAGCCTGTGCAGTGCGTCGCTCGGCCAGCACCTCATCGCTCACCTCGACGTGCACCGTGCGTGCCGGGATGTCGATGACGATGGTGTCTCCGCTCTCTACCAGACCGATGGTGCCGCCTTCGGCGGCCTCTGGCGACACATGGCCGATGGACAGCCCTGCGGTACCGCCGGAGAAGCGCCCGTCGGTGATCAACGCACAGGCCTTACCCAGTCCCTTGGACTTGAGGTAACTCGTCGGGTAGAGCATCTCCTGCATCCCGGGGCCGCCCCGCGGACCCTCATAACGGATCAACACGACGTCGCCGGCCTTCACCCCGCCATTGAGGATGCGCTCGACCGCGTCCTCCTGGCTCTCCACCACGACCGCGGGCCCCCGGAAGCGCAGGATGCTTGCGTCGACGCCTGCGGTCTTCACGATGCAGCCTCGCTCGGCGAGGTTCCCATACAGCACGGCGAGGCCGCCGTCCTGGCTGTAGGCCGTGTCGCGGCTGCGGATACACCCGGCGGCGCGGTCCGTGTCGAGCTCGTTATACCGGCGGTTCTGTGAGAACGCCACCTGAGTGCGCACGCCGCCGGGTGCGGCGCGGAAGAACTCGTGCACGCTCGGCTCTTGGGAACGGGTGATATCCCAGCGCTCGAGCGCCGCGGAGAGCGATTCGGAGTGAACCGTGGGGACTGAGGTGTCGAGCAGCTCGGCGCGCTCGAGTTGCCCGAGGATGGCCATGACGCCCCCGGCCCGGTGCACGTCCTCGAGGTGAAAGTGACTCGACGGCGCGACCTTGCACAGGTTCGGCACCCGCCTCGAGAGCCGGTCGATGTCGCTGATGCGAAAGCCGACGCCCGCCTCCTCGGCGGCCGCGAGCAGATGCAGCACGGTGTTGGTCGAGCCGCCCATGGCAATGTCGAGCGACATCGCGTTCTCGAACGCTGCCTTGCAGGCGACGTTGCGTGGCAGGACGCGGCTGTCGTCCTGCTCGTAGTAGCGCCGGGTGAGCTCGACGATCAGACGACCGGCGGTACGGAACAGCTGCTCGCGGTCTGCATGTGTGGCGACCAGCGTGCCGTTGCCGGGCAGGGATAGTCCGAGCGCCTCGGTGAGGCAGTTCATCGAGTTGGCGGTGAACATCCCTGAGCACGAGCCGCAGGTCGGACACGCGGAGCGCTCGATGGTGCGCACGTCGGCGTCGGAGACGCGCTCATCGGCAGCGGCGACGATGGCATCGATGAGATCGAGCGAGGCGCTCTTGCCGGCGAGCTGCACCTTGCCGGCCTCCATCGGGCCGCCGGAGACGAACACCGTCGGGATGTTCAGCCGCAGTGCCGCCATCAGCATGCCCGGGGTGATCTTGTCGCAGTTCGAGATGCACACCAGTGCATCGGCGGTGTGCGCATTGCACATGTACTCGACGCTGTCGGCGATGATGTCGCGCGAGGGCAGGCTGTAGAGCATGCCGTCGTGGCCCATGGCGATGCCGTCGTCCACCGCGATGGTGTTGAATTCCTTGCCGACGCCGCCGGCCCGCTCGATTTCCCCGATGACCAGCTGGCCGAGATCTTTCAGGTGCACGTGCCCGGGCACGAACTGCGTGAAGGAGTTCGCCACCGCGATGATGGGCTTCTCGAAGTCGCCATCCTTCATGCCGGTGGCGCGCCAGAGGGAGCGGGCTCCGGCCATGTTGCGTCCGGCGGTGCTGGTGCGGGAACGATAAACGGGCATGTTCGCGGCTCCCTGAGGCGGCGGCGAGCCGCACTGGATGGTCGGGGACGATAGTGTGAATCCGGATCTGCTATAGGGGATAATACGATATCGATGTATCTCCTATAGGGTTTACGAATAGTGGAACTGCGCCAGCTGCGCTATTTCATCGCGATTGCCGAGGAGGGCAGCTTCTCGCGGGCGGCCCACCGGCTGCACGTCTCGCAGCCACCGCTTTCGACGCAGATCAAGAGCCTCGAGACCGAGCTCGGCGTGCGCTTGCTCGAGCGCACCCCTCGGGGCGTCACTCTGAGTGGCGCGGGCGCGGCCTTCCTCGAGGAAGCGCGGGCCGTGCTCGCACGGCTGGACGTTGCGCGCCAGCAGGCGCTGCGCGCTGCGCGCGGCGAGCTCGGTGTGCTCTCGGTCGGGTTCGTGTCGATTGCCGACTACGGTGTCCTGCCGCCCGCCCTGCAGAGCTTCCGGGCACGCTTTCCGGCGGTCGAGGTGCAGTTGCATGAGCTCACGAGCGATGCCCAGGTTCCTCTTCTGCGCGCCGGGCGTCTGGATCTGGGTATCGCGCTGGCACCGGTGGATGCGCCCGATTTGGAGTTCGAGCGGCTGCTGCGCGAGGAACTCGTGCTCGCCGCGCCGGCGGCGCACCCGGCGGCGCGGGACGCCGGGGCCATCGATCTGCGTGCCCTGTCGAAGGAGAGCTTCATCGTCCCGCCGCGCGACATCGCCCCCGGCCTGTACGATCTGACCATCAGTTACTGCCGCTCGTTCGGCTTCGCCCCGCGCATCACGCAACAGGCGCGGCAGATGCAGACCGTGATCGGACTGGTCTCGAGCGGAATGGGCTTCGCGTTGGTACCGGCCTCGGTACGCAACCTGCGCCGTGCCGGCGTGCGCTACCGGCGCCTGCGGCGCAAGGCCGTGAGCATCGAGTTGGGCATTCTCACCCGCACGGGCAGTCGCAATGCCGCACGGGAGCACTTCGTGGCGGCGCTGAAAGCGGCGGCCCGCGCAGCGCCCGTCCCGGAGTGATTCAGCGGCGCGGTGCGGCCTGAGGACACGGCAGGTCCGCCGTGTGGGCCGAGACTGACTCCGAGCCGCTCCCCGGCAGGCTCGAGCGCAGCTGGATGCCGTCGTGCTCGCTCAGCAGTCGGGCCAGCCAGTCGACAAACACGCGGACCTTGCGCTGCAGGTGCCGGTTGTGCGGATAGACGATCTGCAGCGGCGCGGGTTCCGCGAGCCACTGCGGCAGGAGCAACTCGAGCGCGCGGCGTTCCATGGCGTCCTTGAGCACGAAGGCGGGCAGCTGGGCGATGCCGAGACCCGCCTCAGCGGCCGTGACGTAGCTGTTCTCGTCCTCGAGCGCCAGATGGCTCGGGAATACCGCCGCGATGCGCTCGGCGCCCTTGGAAAAGACCCATTGGACGGTATCACCGGTCCGGGGCGAGAACCGGTTGATGCAGCGATGCGTCGCGAGTTCGCGCGGATGCTGCGGCACGCCGTGGACGGCGAGGTAGGCCGGTGCGGCGCAGGTGGCGAAGTACAGGTCGCCCACGCGACGTGCCACGAGGGAGGTGTCGGTCACCTCGCCGATGCGCAATGCGCAGTCGATCCCGTCGGCGATGAGATCGAAGTGACGCTCGTTGCAGCACAGCGCCAGCTCGATGTCGGGGTACTCGGCAAAGAACGCCGGCAGCGCCGGGAGGATGACGCTGCGGGCGATGAGCGTCGGCGCGTCGATACGGATCCGCCCGTGCGGCGCGGTAGTGCGCTGCGAGAGCGCATCTTCCACCTCGCGCAGTTCTGCGAGGAGTGCGCGGGCCCGTTCGTAGTACGCGGCGCCATCCTCCGTCACGCTCACGCGTCGAGTCGTCCGATGCAGCAACTTCACGCCGAGTGATGTTTCCAGGCCCTGCAGGAGATTCGTGGCCGTCGCCTTCGGGATGTGCAGTCCCTCGGCGGCGCGTGCGATGCCGCCGGTTTCGACGATACGCACGAACAGGGTCATCGCCTGGAACTTATCCATAGATTGTTCGGTGAAGCGAATAAAGAGATCAGTAACGACGCTTTAATCCCGGAGAAGAGAACAATAGCATGGGGCCATGCGGTTCATCGGGGAGGCGGCAATGGACGGAATGACGCAGGTGGTCACGGATCAGACGTTTGATGCGGAGGTTCTCGCCTCAGCCCACCCGGTTCTGGTGGACTACTGGGCGGCACGCTGTGTGCCGTGCAGGATCATGCGTCCGCTCATCGAGCAGGCGGCGGCGCAGTACGCCGGCCGATTGATGGTCGTGACGCTCGATGCCGATGAAAACCCCGTGGCACCGACGCGCTTTGGCGTCCGCGATTTCCCGACCTTCATGATCTTCCGGCAGGGTCGGCCGGTGGACGTGCGCGTCGGGTCGATGAGCCGCGGCCAGCTTCAGGCGTTCATCGAGGCGCAGCTCTAGACAAGTGTGGCGAGGGACTACTCGTCGGCGTCGTCGTGCGCCACGCTGACCAGCCAGTGGCGTATGGCGGCGAGTGCCTCAGCGCTCACAGACCGTTGCAGCAGCTCGTCCGCAGTCATCGCAGCACTGCGCGCGCGATCGAGCAGGTTCTCCCCCGAGGTGCTCAGGACGAGTGTCAGTACGCGGCCGTGGATGGGGTGGGCCTGACGCGCCACCCACTTCCTCTGCAGCAGTACGGCGATGATGGCGTGGACGGTCTGCGGCGTCAGCATCGTCAGGCGGGCAATGTCGGCGTTCGAACAGCCGGGATAGGCGCGGATCATCGTGAGCACCAGGAACTGCGGGTGCGTCAGGTCGAGAGGGGCAAGGATCCGATCCATCCGTTTGCGCTGCGCATGGGCCGCCTGGCGCAGCAAGTACCCCAGATGACCCGCCGCGCCGCGTTTGCCTTCGCCGATGGCGGGAATGGCCGTCCTCGGCGGCTGGAGTCTTTTGCGCTTGCTCATATATCAGGGCACGAATAATATATTCGGGCCCTGATATGTGCAACGCTGAGACGTGCCGAAGCCCCTATGAGTGCATCCCCGAGCCTGGACTTCGATGACTTTGTCACGGCACTCCCCCAGGCGGTGGCGGCGCTGCGTACGCTCAGCCAGAGTGCCGGGCAGGGGCTGGACCAGGGGCTCGTGGAGCTGATCAAAGTCCGAGCGTCGCAGCTCAACGGGTGTGCTTACTGTCTCCAGCTGCACGTGAACTGGGCGCGCAAGGCGGGCGTCGCAGCGCACAAGCTGGATCAGCTCGCCGTCTGGCACGAGGCGGCCGGATTCACTGCGGCGGAACGCGCCGCGTTGGCCTGGTCCGAGGCCGTGACTGAGTCGCGAGCCGAACAGACCGCCGAGGCCCGGGAGGCGCTGCGCGATCACTTCAGCGACGGTCAGGTGCTGCGGCTGACACTCGCCGTCGCGGCGATCAATGCCTGGAATCGGATCGCTGGACCGCTGCGCTTCACACCCCCACCGGCCGAGTGAGGAGACGATCATGCGTTCGATTGCGGAGCGTCGCGCGGCATTTCGCGCCTTGCATCAGAGCGGTTGCTTCGTGTTGCCGAATCCCTGGGACGGTGGCAGTGCAATCCGATTGGCGAAGCTCGGCTTCCAGGCGCTGGCCTCCACCAGCGCCGGCGCCGCCTGGGCGCTGGGCAAGGCCGATGGCCAGATGAGCCTGGAGGAAGTGCTCGAGCACCTGAGCCTGCTGGTCGCTCGGACCGATCTGCCGGTGAATGCAGATTTCGAGGCGGGCTTCGCCGACAGTCCGGACGGTGTCGCGGGCAACGTCGCGCGCTGCATCGAAACGGGCGTGGCGGGTCTGTCGATCGAGGACCGTCTCGGCCAGGGACTGTACCGGCTGGATCAGGTCGTGCAGCGCGTTCGCGCCGCCCGCGAGGCGATCGATCGGTCCGGAGAGGATGTTGTCCTCGTGGGGCGCTGTGAAGCGTTCTGGCTCGGTCAGCCGGATTTCGACCAGGTTGTTGAGCGGTTGACGGGGTACAGCCGGGCGGGTGCCGACTGCCTGTATGCGCCGGGGATCAAGGATCTTCAGACCATCGCCCGGCTGGTGCGCGCGCTCGATAAACCCGTGAACGCGAATCTCTCCGGGACGGGGTTGTCGGTCGCAGCGCTCGCCGCAGTCGGGGTGCGTCGGGTGAGTGTCGGCGGGGCACTGGCCCGCGCCACCTGGACGGCGTTCGAGGGCATCGCCGAGCGGCTCTGGACGGAAGGGCGGCTGCCGGCCTAGCCGCACGCACGCCGCGGCGAGCGGTGCGCCGGTACGACACCTCGGGCGGTGCAGCGCGCCGGTGGACCGGCAGGCTGCACCGCCCGGGCTGTCTTCGAACGGGTTAGCGCAGCGCCTGGACGGCGCGGGCGATCCCCGCCGGATCCAGACCCTGATGACCCATCTGCTGCCACAGTCCGCCGCAGCCCTCGCGGTACGTGCCGATGTGGTTGTAGCGTCCCTTGAAGCCCGCCTGCAGCAGCTGTGACCCGAACCGGCTGCCCAGACCTGTGCGCACGTTCCACCCTTCGGTCACGAGCACGAACGGCGCCTGGGCGAGACGCTGCATCATCTCCGGGTCCACCACGTTGAGCGTTGGCTTGTTGATGAGGCCGACCTTCATGCCGCTTTCGGCGAGCGTCGTCACGGCATCGAGCGCGCGATAGACGGTCTCGCCCATGGCGACGATGTAGCCGCTGCCCGCGGGGGCGGAGCGTACGACGTAGTCCTTGCCGGGCTCGAACGGCTTGCCTTCGTAGAGCGGCTTGCCGGATTCATCGAGCAGGTCCGGGACCGGTGCGCGGGTGCTGAAGAGAAACCGCAGCCCCGGGTCGTTGAAGATGCGCTTGACGCAGGCGGCGAACTGGTGACGGTCGGCGGGGAAATACAGCCGGGTCGTGTCCTCGCCGTGCGCCGGCAGCAGTCCGCCGTCGGCGAGCATGCTGTTGATGCCGAAATGGCAGGTGTTGTCCGCCATGTCGTCGACGCCGCTGTGACTGAAATGCGCCAGCACGTTGGCGAAGTTAAGTCGCGCCATCGTGATCTCGCTGAGGCACATCTCGAGGAAGGCGCTGAAGGTGGCGAAGATGCCCTGGCGTCCGGGCTGCGAGCCGAAGCCCGCGGCGGCGGAGTAATTGCCGCGCTCCATGATGCCGCCGCGCACGAACACTTCCGGGTACTTCTTGTGCACGTGGTGCAAGCCGCAGGAGCCCTCGAGGTCGTTGTCGAACACCTTGACGCTCGCGAGGCGCTGCGCCGGGGTCATGCCGTCGAGCAGTTCGTTGACGATCTTGCCGAAATCGTCGCGATTCTTGCCGACGCCGGAGGAGCCGCGGTAGGTGAGCGGACTCTTGTCCGTCTGGGCTGCCTTGAGCATCGCGATCGCCGCGTCGTAGCCGCCGCGCGCCTGCAGATACTGAATGGCCGTTTCGGTCTTGAGGACCTCGTGCGCGTGCGGGCTGCCCTCGGCGCCGGCGATCCCCGGGGCCATGGGGCGCTTGATGACCACCGCCTGGGGGCGCGCATCGCTGAACGCCCGGGCGAGGTCCGTGTAGAGCGCATCGAGGTCTTCGCCCATCGTGGTGGCGGTCGTCAGTCCGTAGCCGGACAGCGTGCGCGTCAGGTCATAGCCGGGCATGTACTGCTGCGGATGGCCGGCGATGGTGACGTTGTTGTCATCGAGGAGCAGCTTGATGTTCAGTTGCTGCGCCACGGCGAGGCGCGCCGCCTCGGCATTGTCGCCTTCCATCTGGCTGCCATCGGAGCCGAGCAGGATCACGGCCTTGTCCGGGTTCGCCATCGCGACACCGTTGCAGAATGCCCAGAGGTGCCCGAGGCGCCCGGAGCTGAATTGCACGCCGGGGGTCAGCTTCTTCTCCGGGTGGCCGGGCAGGCCGCTGTCGAACTCGCGGTAATGCAGCAGCCGCTCCGCCGGCATCGCCCCATCGAGCACCGAGAGCAGATACTGCGTTGCGACCCGGTGACCGGCCTCGTCGTAGAACACCGGCACGATGGGCGCGCCGTTGGCGATGAAGGCCCGCACGATCATCACTTCCGGCACGGTGTCGTACGCACCGCCGGTGTGGCCCGAGAGCCCGCGCGCGCCGGCGAGGGCCGTGAAGAACACGATCGCGTCGCGGCACAGCTGGATGTTGTGGCGCAGGTCGGCCTTTTGCGCATCCGTGAGGGTGCCGAGCTTCGGATCGAGCTTCAGGGGCCGCAGCTGATTGAGATCGATCGGGAAATGTTCATTCGCCATGGGACGTGTCGCCTCCAGCTTCGATGGGTCCGGGCCGGAATAGTAGCGCATGCCGGCGGATGGACTCGCACGCTGTGCGTCCCGCGGGTCGCCGGGGCGGCGGACGTGCCGGTCCGCCGCCCCGGCTTGCGCGCTCAGGCCGGTGGCAGTTCGAGCCGCTCGAGATCCGCGAGCAGGCCCGGGCCATTCGGATGCCAGCCGAGCGTGCGCTGCGTCCAGTCGCTCGAGGCCGGGATGTCCGCTGCCGCAAACGCGCCCAGCCAGCCGAAGTATCCCTCGGCGTCCTGGGGCGCGAGGGATTGCACCGGCAGTTGCAGGCGCGCACCGAGGGTGTGGGCGATGTCCCGCAGGGCCACGCCCTGTTCGCCGACCGCGTGGTAGACGGCGCCCGCGTGTGCGTGCTCGAGCGCCAGACGGTACAGCCGTGCCACGTCGAGCACGTGGGCGGCCGGCCAGCGGTTCAGGCCCTCCCCGACGTAGGCGAGGAAGCGCTTCTCGAGCGCAATGGCGATGCAGCGGCTCACCAGGCCCTGACGGTGCGTGTCGTGCACCTGCGGCAGGCGCACGATGGAGAGGTTGACGCCCTGGGCGGCAAGCGCCGCGCCGGCCGCTTCCGGGTTGCGCGGCAGAGCGAGGCCGCCGGGCGGCAGTGGCGCCTGTTCCGTCGCCAGGCGCCCCGGGGAGAGCAGTCCGGTGCCCGAGGTCAGCACGAGGGGACGGGCCGAGCCTGCCAGCACCGAACCGATCGCCTCGATGGCGCGCTGCTCCTGCTGACCGGCTTCGGTGAACCGGGCAAAGTCGTTGAAGACCTCGTGATTGAACGCGAGGTTGATGGCGCCATCGCACTGCGCGGCACCGTGACGGAGACTCTCCAGGTCATCGAGCGAACCGCGGTGCACCTCCGCGCCCGCGGCGGCGAGGGCGGCGGCCTTGGCCTCATTGCGGCACAGCCCAAGGACCTGGTGGCCGGCCTCGATCAACTCGCGCACCAGGGCGGATCCAATGAAGCCCGTGGCTCCGGTGACAAATACACGCATGATGCTGTCGTCCTTTCATCAGAGGGGAGGGACAACTCTGCGGCCTTGGGGTATCCTGGTAAAGAAGTGAGATTATCCTGGTATAAATCGTAATAGTGGACCGCCCCGTCACCCCTGAAAACCGGCTCGGGACCTACCTGCGGCAGCGTCGGCAGAAGCTCGATCCCGGTGCGCTCGGCTTCGTCACCGGCCGGCGGCGCACCACCGGGCTGCGCCGCGAGGAGGTGGCGCAGCGGGCGAACATCAGCCCGACCTGGTACACCTGGCTCGAGCAGGGCCGCGGCGGAGCGCCCTCGGCCGACGTGCTCGAGCGCATCGCGCATGCGCTGCTGCTCACCGATGCCGAGCGCGAGCACCTGTTTGTGCTCGCACTGGGCCGCCCGCCCGAAGTGCGCTACCAGAGTCGCGCCGGAGTCACCCCCCGCCTGCAGCGCGTGCTCGATGCGCTCGATCCGAGTCCGGCCATCATCCGCACCGCGCTCTGGGATGTCGTCGCCTGGAATCGCGCCGCGACGGTGATGTTGATGGATTACGCCGAACAGTCCCCCGAGCAGCGCAACATCCTGCGCTGGCTGTTTCTCGATCCGCGCGCACGCACCGCACAGTACGACTGGCGCGGTGTGGCGCGCGCGGTGCTGGCGGCGTTCCGGTTCGAGACCACCCGGGCGGGCGCGGCCCGGGACGTCGAGCCGCTGGTCGATGAACTGCGCAGCCGCAGTCCGGAGTTCGCCGCGATGTGGCAGGACAACGAAGTCCATGGCGGGTCGTATGGTGAGGTCGTCAAGAAGATCCGCCATCCGCTGCTCGGCGCGTTCACGTTCGAGTACTCCGCGTTCGCAGTCGACGGGCGCACCGACCTGATACTGGTGGTCTACAACCCGGCGAGCCGGCCGGATGCCGAGCGCATCGCCGAGCACATCCGGCACCTGCCGGGCGCATAGCGCGGCGCTCTTGCCGACCCGCGGGCGTCGCTCGACTCATCCTTCCGCGGCGAATCGCCAGTCGGGAAAGCGTGTGCGCAGCAGCGGCAGCAGGGCGTTCCAGGCCCGCCCGCTGGTCACTGCAAGCGGCAGGGGCGAGACGGGCCGATCCTTGCTGCCCGTGTCATAGATGTAGCCCCAGCGCACCCCGGCGAGCCGGTGGATGGGCTCGCTGCGCGAGCGCAGCGGAACCGTGGTGAGGAACGTATCGGCCGTCCACCGGAGGCGATCGTAGCCATTGAGGTTGCCGCACGGGGCATCGAACAGCTCGGGCAGAAAGCCGGTGATCGCGAACGGCATGTCGATGCCGAGCATCGAGGGAAATTGGTCGACGGACATCGAGGTGTCGGACGGGGCCGCCGCGGCCGGTGCGCCCCGAGAGCGCTCGGCGGTAATCACCTGGATCCACCCGCAGAGCGCGCGGTACCCCGCGCCGCGGTAATGCTCGATGATGGCGTGGATCGTCGGGTACCCCCGGCAGGCTTCGGGATGCAGTCCGAGACCGGGAATCACATCGAAGCCGAGTGCATCGGGATCGACGGTGACGCCGTAGCGGACGGCCAGCTGCCCGCGCCGGCCGAACAGGGTGAACGGTATGCAGGTGACTGGCAGATCGTCACGTCTGGTGCCGGACGGCGCTGACGGTGCCCGCGTCGGCTCGGGGTTCCCGCGGGCCTCGGCCGGCCGGCGTCCCGCCAGTACGAGGAGGCTCGATGCGCCGAGACCCTTGAGCACGTTGCGTCGATCCCGCATTGCCTTCCCCGTCTGTTGTGTCCGAGTGTGAGTGGCGCGGTGGCTTTGTGCACCGGCGCGGTCGTGGGACGCTCGCGCCGTTCCCCTACCGGGCGGTACGAGTCGCCGTCGCGCCATCCAGAACACCGTGCATGGCAGAAAAGTTGCGTCGTGCATCTGCGCAGGGGCGGTTCGCACGCTCATGCCGGTTCGCACCCCCAGTGCCTCTGCCGCCGGATGCTGCGCGCGGCCGGCGCACCTCGGGCGAGCCGACTGTTTACCATAGCGGCCATGGAACACCGATTCTTCGCCCGGAGATGCCGGGGGCACGAGGCCCCCGGCGCACTCGCGCTGTTGATCTGCGCGGGGCTCGCGACATCCGTGGCGCAGGCCGCGAACCCACAGCCCTACCGGGTGCAGTGGGTCTCGAGCGGACGCGACTCGGTCGATTCGACCCTGAAGCTCACCTCGCAGCTGCAGGCGTTGCACGGCACGGCTCCAGTGGGCCCGTACGGGCTGATCGCGCGGGCGCGCGCCGACGTGAAGCGGCTGCGCACGGTGCTGGAGAGTTTCGGGTACTACCAGGGCGCGGTCACGATCACGATCGACGGCCGGCGTCTGGAGAGCCTCGGGCTCGGCAAGGCCCTCGAGGCGCTGCCGAACGGCACCGATGCGACCGTGAAGATCGCCGCATCGCTCGGTCCTCTCTTTCACGTCGGTCACATTGAGGTCGACGGTAAGGTGCCGGCGGGCATCGAGCGGACGCTGGGGCTGCCGCACGCGCTGCTCGGACTCGCCTCCGGGGCGCCGGCCGTCGCCGCAGAGGTTCTGGCCGCCGGCGAGCGACTGCAGCGCAGGCTGCAGAACGCCGGCTATGCACAGGCCAAGGTCGACCCGCCGGTTGCGTACGAAGACCCGAGCCGACACGTGCTCAATCTCAAGTTTCAGGTCACGAGCGGTCCGCAGGTGCGGATCGGCGCGATCCGCATCGAGGGACTCGAGCACGTGCACGCGTCGTTCGTGCAACGCAGTCTGCCGATCCATCCCGGGCAGCGCTACGATGCGGCCCGGATCGAGCAGGCGCGTCAGGATCTGCTCGGACTCGGGCTGTTCTCGAGCGTCACGGTCCGCCTGGGCGCCGCGGATGCCAAGGGGCTCGCGCCGCTGACGTTTCTGGTACGCGAGAGCAAACGCTACGCGTTTGGCATCAACGCCGCCTATTCGAGCGACCTCGGCGCCAGCGGCGGTGTGCGCTGGAGCGACAGCAACGTCTTCGGCGGTGGCCAGCGACTCAGCGCCTCGGCGAGCGCCATCGATCTGGGCGGCACGGCCAGCACCGGGGCCGGCTACGACGCGCGACTCGAGTATGACATCCCTGATTTCCGGCGCCGCGGTCAGACCCTCGGCTTCTCGGTGGCCGCGTTGCGCCAGACGCTGCAGGCCTATACCCAAAACGGTGCGACGGCCGCCGCGACCCTGACCCGGCGCCTCTCTTCAGAATGGGTGGCAAGCGCCGGGACTTCGTACGAGCACGAACAGATCACGCAGGAAGGCCAGTATGATCAGTACAACCTGGTCGCGCTGCCGCTCTCGGCGCAATTCGATTCAACGGACCTCGCCTCACCGCTGCTCGACCCGACGCACGGCATGCGGCTCTCGCTCACGGTCTCCCCGACGCTCTCCACCGGCGCCTCCGGGGCGCAGCTGTTCGTCATCGTGCAGGGCAGTGCGGCGACCTATTTTGACGTGCACAAGCTGATTGCCGCCGATCCGGCCGGACGCACCGTGCTCGCTGCGCGGCTGATCGCCGGTGTGGCCGAAGGAGCGAGCCAGTTCGGCCTGCCGCCCGACCAGCGCTTCTACGCCGGCGGCAGCGGCACGGTGCGCGGCTATCGCTATCAGTCGATCGGTCCTCAATTTCCCGACGGACTGCCCGAGGGCGGCACGAGCATGCAGGCGGTCAATCTCGAGCTGCGCCAGCGCGTGGGTGCCAAGTTCGGCTTCGTGCTGTTCGCCGACGCCGGCGGTGTCGCGAGCGGCTCGAGCAGCGTATACCGTGTGGGCGTGGGTACGGGCGTGCGCTATTACACGTCGATCGGTCCGATCCGGCTCGACTTTGCCGTCCCGACGCGTCAACTCGCGAACGGCGGGCGTTTCGAGGTGTACATCGGCCTCGGGCAGGCGTTCTGATGCGCCGGGTGCTGTGCTATGCGGGTGTGACGCTCGGCGCGATCGCCCTGCTCATCGTGCTCTTCATCGGCGGGGTGATTCTCGCTGGCAACACACGCGCCGGGCGTCGCCTGCTCGAGCACGAAACGGCCGCGCTCACCGACGGGCGCGTGCGCTTCAGCGGACTTCAGGGACGCTTCCCGTCACAGGTCACGATCGCCCAGCTGCAGCTCGCAGATGCCCGAGGCCCCTGGTTGCGCGCCGAGGATCTCTCGCTGCGCTGGTCGCCTCTGGCGCTCTTGCGGTGGGATCTGCACGTCGAGGCGCTGAACGCAGCGCGCATCGAGGTGCTGCGACGGCCGGTCCGCACCGGTTCCGGTTCCAGCAGCGGCGGTGTGATGCGCCTGCCGCACATCGATCTCGACCGTGTCAGGATCGGCATGCTGCTGCTCGAGCCGGCCGCCGCCGGCCACCAGGCCCGATTGCGGGTGCACGGCTCGGTTCATTTCCGTTCGATCGAGGACGCCGAGGTCAGTGTGCACGCCCGGCGCACCAGGAGTCAGGGGCTCTACGTGTTCACCTGGCATGCAGCACCGTCGAGTGTGACCGCGGCGCTGCTGCTCGAGGAGCCGGCCGGCGGTCCTCTGGCGCATTGGGTGAATCTGCCAAGCCTTGGACCCTTGCAGGTGAGCGCGAGCCTGCAGGGGCCCCGCAGAGCCGAGACGCTGCACTTCACCGGCCATGCCGGCAAGCTCGACGCCAGGATCGGCGGAACGATCGACCTCACACGACACTCCGCGGATCTAGCCTATACCATCACCTCCCCGGCGATGGCCCCCCGAGCCGGGCTCGCCTGGCAGCGTCTCGATCTCACGGGCCGCTGGCAAGGACCGCTGTCCTCGGCGAAGGCGAGCAGCGTGTTCGAGCTGAAGGGACTGCAACTGAACGAGGGTGCCGCGCTCGGGGCGCTCGACGCGCATCTGAACGCCGATGGGCGCGTGCTCACCGTCCATGCGAGTGCGCGCGGAATCCGTCTGCCGGGCTCGTATCCGCAACTGCTGCAGGGCTCGCCACTGCGCCTCGATGCCTCGCTGCAGCTGCGCGCCGCGCATCGACCGCTGCAGATCCGCTTGACCGATCGGCTCTTCGAGGTCTTCGGGCGAGCGTTGACGACAGGGCCGCGCAGCGCCACGTTCACGCTGCGGATGCCGGACCTGGCGCCGCTCGCCGCGTTCTACCACCAGGATGTTCGTGGCACGTTGCAGTTCTCCGGCGGGCTCGCGCAGCACGGTGCAACGACCCGTTTGACGGTGCGCGGCGGGGGGCATGTGACCGGTGCCAGCCTGCTCGCGCGGGCACTCGGAGCGCAGGCGCACCTGATGCTCGAGGCGAGTCTCTCGCCCGCGCGGGCCGATTTCGAACGTCTGCAACTCACGGGGGACGCGATATCCTTCTCCGCGACGGCGCGCGCCGAACGTCATCGCAGCGGGGCTGCGGCGGGTGGAGTGCGCTCGCTGCATGCGCGCTGGCAGGTCTCCAGCGCGAGCCTGCAGCGCCTCTGGCCGGCGACGAGAGGATCGCTTCAGGTCCGCGGGTCGGCCGACGGGGCGCTGCCTGCGCTGACGATCGACATGCAGGCGCGGTCCATGCTGTCGGTGCGCGGCTCGCCGCCGGGGCAGATCGAGGCGACACTTCGGGCGCGCGGCGTGCCTTCGGCGCTGCAGGCCGCAGTGCGGGCGCGAGGGATGTTCGACGGCGCACCCTTGAAGCTCGACGTGGCACTCGCGCGCACCGCCGACGGGGCATTGAGTGTCGCGGTGCGTGAGGCGCACTGGAGGAGTCTGGATCTGTCCGGTGCGCTGACGTCGGGGGCCCGGCTTGCTGCGGTCCGTGGTCGATGGCAGCTGCACATCGGGCAGCTGAGCGATTTTCAAGCGCTCGCCGGGACGGCGCTCACGGGGCAGATCGATGCGCATCTGCAGTTCCTGCCGCGCGCCGGTGAGCCGACCGCACGACTGGCGCTCTCGGGGCGGGCGCTTAAGGTCGGCGTCGTGCGGGGCGCGCTCACGGTGTCCGCTTCGGGCCCGATCGATGCGCTGCAGACGGCCGTCACCGCCGAATCCCCCGCCGTGGGCGGTGCGCCGGCGAGTCTGGCCGTGATGGGCCGGCTCGACGCTGCGGTGCGGCAGTTCGATCTGCTGCATCTCAGCGCGCAGTACCGCGGTCAGACGCTGCGACTGCTGGCGCCGGCCCGCATCGCCTTTGCGCAGGGTCTTAGGGTGAGCGATCTTCGTCTCGGCCTGCAGCGGGCCGTGCTTGCGCTGCACGGGGAACTCTCGCCGGCTCTCGATGTGCGCGCATCGCTCGAACATCTCGACGCAGGCCTCATCAATGTGTTCGTGCCCGATGTGCTCACCCACGGCACGTTCGGGGCTGAAGTGCAGCTGGCAGGTCCACGTACCGCGCCGAGTGGCCAGGTGTCGTTCGCGCTCTCCGGTGTGAGATTTGCCGGGCCGGCCGCGCAGGGACTGCCGGCGCTCAATGCGCACGGCGCGGCCCGCCTGCAAGGGGGTGTCGCAGACCTTGCCGCCGCACTCGAGGCGGGCCGCGCCTCACGCCTCAGCGTGAGCGGGCGGGCACCGTTGGTCGCCGCCGGTGCGCTCAATCTGAAACTCGCCGGCACCCTGGATGCGGCGTTGGCCAATGCGATGCTCGAGGCCCGCGGCGATCGTGCCCAGGGAATGCTCACGGTCGATGCGCACATCGAGGGCAACCCGAGGGCGCCGGAGATCCGGGGTGTCGTGCAGCTGACTCACGGTGATCTGCGCGATTACGCCAACGGCATTCACTTCAGCGACGTCGATGCCCGTCTGGTCGGCGACCACGGGGTGTTGCGTATTGCGACGCTCACGGCCCGTGCCGGACGCGGGCAGCTGTCGGCCACCGGCACGATCGGTGTGCTGCGGCGGGGGGTGCCGGTCGACGTGTCTTTGCGCGCACACGACATCCAGCCGGTGACCAGCGACATTCTCACCGCCGACCTCGATACCGACCTGCATGTCGCCGGCACTCTGCGCCATCGGCTGGATCTCACCGGCGCGATCCGGATCCTGCACGCGGCGATCAGCATCCCGAATGGATTTCCGCCGAACGTGGCGACCTTGAACGTGATCCGTCCGGGTGAGACCGCCGGGCCGCGTCGCACACGACGCCGACTCGTGATCGGACTCGGGCTGAAGTTGCAGGCCCCGGAGTCCATCTTCGTGCGCGGCCGCGGACTCGACGCCCAATTGGGCGGTGCACTCGAGATCTCCGGGACCACGACCGCGCCGCACGTCAGCGGTGGCTTCACCATGACCCGCGGGTCGTTCTCACTGGCCGGCACGCGCCTGAATTTCACCCACGGGCGGGTCGGGTTCAACGGTGAGGGACTGCGCGGGCAGATCGATCCGACGTTGGATTTCGTTGCGCAGAGCACGGTCGTGTATACCTCGGCCACGACGGTGACGCTGCGCGTCACGGGTTTCGCGGACGCGCCGAAGATCTCCCTCTCGAGCAGTCCGCAGTTGCCGCAGGATGATCTGCTCGCGCTGCTGCTGTTCGGCAAGCCGGCCTCGCAGCTGACGCCGTACGAGCTGGCCGAGACCGGTGCGAGTCTGGCCAGCCTGAGCGGCATCGGCGGCGGCGGTGCCAGTCGCTACAATCCGCTCACCTGGATCCGGCACTATTTCGGGCTCAATACCTTCTCGGTGGCGAGTGTCGCGCCCGGGACGGGCGCGGCGGGCGCCGGCTCGGCGTCCGGTGGAGCAAGTCTCACGGCCGGCAAGTACATCTCGAACCGCGTCTACGTCGCTGCTTCGCACACGACTCAGGGCTCGAGTCAGATCCGCGTCGATGTAATCCTCACGCCACACCTGAAGCTCGAGACGCGCCTCGGCAACGGCACGGCCACGGCGCAGGGCACCACGCCCCAGAACGATCCGGGCAGCAGCATCGGTCTGTCGTATCAGATTCGGTACTAATCACGTACCCTGATGCACTGCTCACCCTGCCGGCGCTCGTTTGGTGACAGAGGCAGGCTTCGGGGTCTTGGTCGGCGCCCGGTCTCGGCCCCGACTGCACGCCGCCATTGTTCGGCGGCCTCAGGGCGTGTAATCTTGCCGCCCCCGCGCCCTGGGGCTCCCCCGGTGGCGTGGTCTTATGATCCGGGTCCCCATCGTCTAGAGGCCCAGGACATCGCCCTTTCACGGCGGTAACAGGGGTTCGAATCCCCTTGGGGACGCCACAGATAGCCACTTTCGCTCGCCCGGCACCGCCTTGAATTCGATCTGGCAGGTGAGCGCCTCGGGATCTAGGACGACTCGTTCGACCAGGACTTCAAGGGCCTTCTCTGGCCGCTGCTCGGCGAGCAGCTCGCGAAGCCCTTCTACGGTCAACGCGGCCACATGGTCGGCGAGCGCATTGTCCTTGCGTACCGCCGCCATCTCCCGCTGCAGCGCTTCGATGTGGCGGCTCTTCTCCGCCACGAGATTAATAAACACCTCGTCGTCGGTGGAGAGGGCCAGTTCGGCGGCGCGCGCCTTCTCCTTCTCCAGCAGGCGGATCTGCTCGGCGACGGGGGCAGCCGGATCGGCGGTGGCATTGAATCGCTTGGCCGTCGCCAGCAGTTCGCTTAGGAAAGCATCCGAGGCCATATCCGCTGTCATTTGACCCTGAGCGCTCCGTCGGGCATCCCCGTTGCCGCCGTTGGAAGCGTGTTTAGCGGTCGTCGGCGCGTCGGGTTTCGCGCTCGTTCTTGAAGCCATTCGCTCAGCGCACCTGGCTCACCGAAGAACGCCCTGTAACCATATAGGTTGCGGTCCGTCACTGATCAGGTTACACTACTCGTGCATGATCAAGACGTTCAGGCACAAAGGGCTTGCAGCGCTCTTCGAGACTGGGAGTGCCCGAAAGGTGCAACCGAAGCACGCAAAGCGCCTGAATCTGATCCTTACCGCCCTCAATGCCGCGACCCAGGCGGCGCAGATGGCGATGCCCGGAATGCGGTTCCATCCGTTGCATGGCGAGCGCTATTCCGTTTGGGTAGATGAGAATTATCGCGTGACGTTCCGTTTCGAGGGCGGACACGCGTACGAGGTGGACTATGAAGACTACCATTGAGAGCTCGGGTCGGATGCACTGCCCGGCCCACCCCGGTGAGATCCTCAAGGAGATGTACATGGGGCCGCTCGGGGTGACGATCACGCAGACGGCGGACGCCCTTGGAGTGAGTCGTAAGCACGTATCGGCGATTGTGAACGGCCGTGTCCCCGTGTCGCCGGATATGGCGGCGCGTCTAGCTGGCGTGTTCGACACTGAGCCGGACATCTGGATCAATCTTCAGGCGCAATACGACCTATGGCAGGTGCGTCAGCACGGACGCCCGAAGGTCAAGCGATTAGCGGCCTGAAGGCTACCCGAACCCGGGAAGCCGCAGGAGCAGGCTGCTGCCTGCGCGGATCGCCCAATCTTCGCGAACGGGTGGATTCACTCCGGCGTGCTACGGGCAATTTCATTCAATGAGCCTCAGGGACCGGACAAGCCCAAGTAGCGATCTGCGGCGTCGCCTTGGGGACGCCACCGGTCGGCATTGACGTTGTCCCTGCAGTGCACTGGATTCGGTGCGGCAGGAGAGCATGCCGCGGCTAAGGGGGCTGAGACCCATGAGAATCTCGTAGACCCATGGCGGTCTTGCGCTCGGTGAACGCACTGTTCTCGCGCAGGACGGCCAATCCTGGATGAGGCGCC
>JAJZSQ010000156.1 GCA_021849615.1 Pseudomonadota bacterium | reverse complement strand
CGGTTGCCCCGAGACAGCACCTGCACCCCCGCGGCACGGATGCACGCCAGGGCGAGCGGCTACTCACCGCCGGGATGCGTCTCGGACCCCCGCAGATCGCGCTCGCCGCCGCGGCCGGCAAGGCCCGGGTCCGGGTGGCGAGCCAACCGATGGTCGCGGTGCTCTCCACCGGCAACGAGCTCATCGAGCCGGGTGAACCGATTCTCGAACATCAGGTGCGCCGCTCGAACGCGTATGCCATTGCCGCGGCGCTCGAACTGCATGGCTACCCCCGGATCGCGACCGAGCACCTGCGCGATGATGCGGCCGAGCTCGAGGCCCGGCTGAAATTTCACCTTGAGACCCACGACGTGCTGGTACTGAGCGGCGGGGTCTCGATGGGCAAACTCGACCTGGTGCCACAGGCGCTCGAATCCCTCGGCGTGCACTGCATTTTTCACAAGGTCGCGCAGCGGCCCGGCAAGCCGCTGTGGTTCGGCATGGCCCCCTCGGGCGCCGCCGTGCTCGCCCTGCCGGGCAACCCGGTCTCGACCGCCGTATGCGTCTCGCGCTATGTGCTGCCGGCGCTGGCGGCCGCGCAGGGGCTGAGCGCGGGTCCACCGGAGCTGATCGCGCTCACCGAGCCTTTCACCGTACCGGCACCGCTCACGTTCTTCCTGCCCGTGCAGCGGGTGACCGACGTGCACGGCTGCTGCCGGGCGCGGCCGAAGCCGACCCACGGCTCGGGCGATTTCACGGCCCTCGCGAGCACGGACGGGTTCGTGCAACTGCCGCCCGGCCCGAACACCTATCCGGCCGGATTCGTCGTGCCGCTGTACCGCTGGTAGCCCTCTGGAGGATGGCGCTCGAGGGCTGCCAGTGGTAAACGGGAGGGATGACCGTCCGTGATGCTCTGAGCGCGCGCGCGCCGGCCGGACTGCGCGACCGGCGCGGCAGGATGCTGCACGATCTGCGCATTTCGGTGATGGACCGCTGCAACTTCCGCTGCCCGTACTGCATGCCGCGGGAGACCTTCCACGAGACCTACCGGTTTCTGGCTTCGCGCGAGCGCTTGGCCTTCGAGGAAATCGTGCGCCTGGCACGGCTGCTGGTGCACCTCGGGGTGCGCAAGCTGCGCCTGACCGGCGGGGAGCCGCTGCTGCGCCCGAACCTCACCGACCTCATCGGCGATCTGACCGGCATTCCGGGTATCGAGGATGTCGCCCTGACGACCAACGGCACGCTGCTCGCGAAGTACGCGTGCGAGCTGCACGCCGCCGGACTGAAGCGCGTCACGGTGAGCCTCGACAGCCTGGACCCGCAGGTGTTCCTGCGCATGAGCGGCGGCTTCGGCGGACTGGAAGAGACGCTGAACGGCATCGAGCAGGCGCGCCGGGCGGGACTCGGACCGATCAAAATCAATGCGGTAGTGCAACGCGGCGTGAACGATCACACCGTGCTCGAACTGCTCGAGCGCTTCCGCGGCACCGGCGTCATCGTGCGCTTCATCGAGTACATGGATGTCGGCAACCGTAACCACTGGCAGCGCGACGCCGTAGTCCCTTCACGCGAACTGCTCGCCCGCATCGGCGCACGCTGGCCGCTCGAGCCGCGCCAGCCGGCGTACCGCGGCGAGGTTGCCGAGCGCTACGTGTTCACCGACGGTGGCGGGGAGATCGGGTTCATCTCCTCGGTCACCCAGCCGTTCTGCGGGGATTGCACGCGCGCGCGGCTGTCCTCCGACGGAGTGCTCTACACCTGCCTGTTCGCAACGCACGGCACACCGCTGCGCGACCGGCTGCGCAGCGGAGCCTCGGACGATGAGCTGCTCGATGCGCTGCGGGGCGTCTGGCGCGAGCGCACCGACAACTACAGCGAGCAACGCCAGGGGCCGCTCGCGGACGAAAACGCGCACAAGGTCGAAATGTTCTACATTGGTGGCTGATGACGGCGAAGACACTCTCTCATCTGGATGCGCGCAACCGCCCGACGATGGTCGACGTGGGCGCCAAGGAGGTCACGCTGCGCGAGGCCACCGCAGAGGCGCTCGTGCAGCTGCCCGCCCCGGTGGCGCGCGAACTGCGCCGCAGCGGTCACCGCACCCGCAAGGGCCCGGTGTTCGACACGGCGACCGTCGCCGGCGTCATGGCCGCGAAACGCACCCATGAACTGATTCCCTTCTGCCATCCGCTCGGGCTCGAGCACTGCTCGGTGGACATCGTGCAGCAGCCCCGCGGGCAGATCCGCATTCGCTGCCGCGTCGCCGTACATCACCGCACGGGCGTCGAGATGGAAGCGCTGACCGGCGCGACGATCGCCGCGCTGACGGTGTACGACATGTGCAAAGCGCTCTCGCACGACATTCAGATCACGGGCGTGCGTCTGCTCGCGAAATCCGGCGGCAAGCGCCCCTTTCACCGCGCAGGAGTCGCGCGGTGAGCACAGCGCCGCTCTACGGTCTGGTGCTCTCCGGCGGACGCAGCCGGCGCATGCAGCGCGACAAGGCCGCACTCGCCTATCAGGGCATGACCCAGCTCGAGCGGACGATGGCACTGCTCGAGGGCCGGGTCGAGCGTGCCTTCGTCTCGGTGCGCGCCGAGCAGCGCGAGGATCCGCTGCGCGCCCGCTATCGGCTGATCGCCGATCAGCGCGACGACCTCGGTCCGGCCGGCGGCATCCTCGCCGCCCAGGCGAGCGTGCCCGAGGCCGCCTGGCTCGTGCTCGCGTGCGACCTGCCGTTTCTCGATGCGCGCACCCTCGATCACCTGATCGGTGCGCGCGACCCGGCCCGCGCCGCCACCGCCTACCGCTCGAGCCGCGACGGGCTACCTGAACCGCTGTGCGCGATCTACGAGCCCTCGAGCCACGCTGCACTCGCTGCGGCCGTGGTCGCGGGGCGCAACTGCCCGCGCAAGTTCCTGATCTCGGCCGACACGGCACTGCTCGAACCGCCCTCGCCGGGGGCACTGGAGAACATCAACACCCCGGAGCAGTTCGCGCAGGCGAGCGCGGCGCTCGGCGCACCCGAACGCCAGGTCACCGTGCAGTACTATGCGTTGCTGCGTGAACAGGCCGGCCGCGCGCAGGAGTCGCTGCACAGTGCGGCGGCCACCGCCGGTGAGCTGTACGATGAGCTGCGCCGGCGCCACCCGTTCACCCTGCCGCGGGAGTTGCTGCGCGTGGCGGTGAATGCAGAGTTCGCCGAGTGGAGTGCACCGCTCGCCGACGGGGATACCGTCGTGTTCATCCCGCCGGTGGCCGGCGGCTGACGGCCCGAGCCGACCACCCGAGCAGCCTGCGGATGTCCCCATGAGTCTGTTCCAGTTCAGCACCGAACCGTTGGATCCCGCTGCGCTGCGCGCCGTACTGGAGTCGCCCGCCGCGGGCGGCTACGCCAGCTTCGAAGGATGGGTCCGCAACCACAACGAAGGCCGCGAGGTGCGCCGGCTGGAATACGAGGCGTTCGAAGCGCTTGCCATCAAGGAAGGCGAGCGCATCGTCACCGAGGCACTGCAGCGCTTCGGCGTCGAGCGCGCCGCTTGCGTGCACCGCGTCGGTGCGCTCGAGATCGGCGAGCTCGCCGTGTGGGTCGGGGTCTCGGCACGGCACCGCCACGAGGCATTTCTCGCCTGCCGCTACATCATCGATGCGGTGAAGCATCGCGTCCCGATCTGGAAGAAGGAACACTACCTCGACGGCGACTCCGGATGGGTCAACTGCGAACGCTGTGCCGCGCCGTTCATGGACACCGGCGAGGCGGCCCTCGGCGCCGACCCCGCGCATCACCCTGGACACGCGGGCGCCTGTGCGCACGCGCAGGCGCAACCGGACTATTCACGGCAAATGGTGCTGCCCGAGGTCGGGGCGGCAGGCCAGGCGCGGCTCGCACACTCGGCGGCCCTGGTGGTCGGGTGCGGTGGACTCGGGGTGCCGGCGATGAGCTATCTGGCCGCCGCCGGCGTCGGCCGCCTCGGGCTGGTGGATGCCGATCTGCTCGAGGCCTCCAACCTGCATCGCCAGCCGCTCTACGCGCTCGCCGACGTCGGCCGGCCGAAGGTCGAACTCGCCGCCGAGCGGCTGCGCGCGCTGAACCCGGCGCTCGATGTGCGGATCCACCGGACCCGTCTCGATGCGCAGAACGTCACGGCGCTGATCGACGGCTACGACGTGATTCTCGATTGCACCGACACCATCGCCAGCAAGCTCACGCTAAATGACGCATGCGTGCAGAGCGGCCAGGCGGCGATCTTCGCCAGTGTCTACCAATACGAGGGCCAGCTGCAGGTGCTGCGGCCCGGCGAAGGCCCCTGCCTGCGTTGCGTCTGGCCGGAAACGGTCCGCGACGGCTTGGTCGGCGTGTGCGCCGAAGCCGGCGTGCTCGGGCCGGTGCCCGGCGTGCTCGGCACGCTGCAGGCGCTCGAGGCGCTGAAGTGGCTGCTCGGACTGCCCGGCCAGCTCGCCGATGCGGTGCTGATGGTGGACCTCACCACCCTCGCCGTCACCCGGGTGCGCGCGCGGCGCGCCGCGGATTGCCCGCAGCACGCGCTGCGCCGAGCGGCGCTCAGTCCCGAAGCTGCGGATGTCGAGCTCGCCTTCGATTCGCTGCACGCGGCGCACGCCGCCGGCTTCGTGCTCATCGACATCCGCGAGCCGGCCGAGCGGGCGCACACGCCCCTGGCGCACCCCGAGGTCGGTGCGGTGCCGCTCGCGCAACTGCTCTACGGCGGGCACGCGCTTGCGCCGCATCGCTGTCTGTTGGTCTGTGCCGCCGGGGTCCGCAGTCTGGCCGCGGCGCGCGAACTGCGTGCGCGCGGTCACGCCGAGGTGTATTCGCTGCGCGGCGGACTGGCCGCGCTCGAACGAGCGGCTACGGCCTGATCTGGCCGGCGCCGCGCACGACGTACTTGTAGCTGGTGAGCTGCTCGAGGCCGACCGGACCGCGTGCGTGAAACCGGTCGGTGGAGATGCCGATCTCCGCCCCCATGCCGAACTCTCCGCCGTCGGCGAATTGCGTCGAGGCGTTGTGCAGCACGATGGCGCTGTCGACGCGCTGCAGGAAACGCTCGGCCGTGGCTTCGTTTTCGGTGACGATCGACTCGGTGTGCGCCGACCCATAGCGGGCGATGTGCTCGATCGCCCCGTCGACCCCGTCGACGACTCGCGCGGCGATGATGGCATCGAGATACTCGGTGTACCAATCGTCCTCGCTGGCCGGCCGCACCCGCGCATCGGCACTCTGGATCGTCGCGTCCCCGCGTACCTCGCACCCGGCATCGAGCAGCGTACGCACCACCGGCACCATGTGCGTGGCCACGCAGGCCTGGTCGATCAGCAGCGTCTCGGCGGCACCGCAGATCCCGGTGCGGCGCATCTTCGCGTTGAGTGCGATCGTCTCAGCCATGCGCACGTCCGCGTCGCGGTCGACGTACACGTGGCAATTGCCGTCGAGATGTCCAATCACCGGCACGCGCGCTTCCTTCTGCACACGCTCGACGAGGCTCCGCCCGCCGCGCGGCACGATCACATCGAGGTATTCGGTCATGCCGGCGAGCAGGTAGCCGACCGCCGCGCGGTCCGGCGTGGGCACCAGCTGGATGCACTCGGCGGGCAGACCGGCGGCGCGTAAGCCCTCGGTGAGACACTCATGCACGGCCGCATTGGAGCGCTGACTCTCCGACCCGCCGCGCAGGATCACGGCATTGCCGGCCTTGAGGCAAAGTGCGCCGGCGTCCGCCGTGACGTTCGGCCGGCTCTCGTAAATGATACCGATCACCCCGAGCGGCACGCGCACGCGCTGGATCCTCAGGCCGTTCGGGCGCTGCCATTCGGCGGCGACCGAGCCCACCGGATCGGGCAGTGCCGCGATCGCCGCGACGCCGTCCGCCATCGCTTCGATCCGCCCCTCATCGAGCGCGAGCCGATCGAGCAGCGCCGCACCGAGACCGGCGGCCCGCGCAGCCGCCAGGTCGTGCGCATTGGCCTCGAGAATGCGCGCGCGGTGGGCGCGGATCGCCGCCGCGGCATGGGTGAGCGCATCGTTCTTGCGCGCGGTGGTGGCCTGCGCGAGCACCGCGGCGGCACGGAGCGCGCCGCGACCGAGGTGCTCCATCAGATCGCCCACGGCGCTGTCGTTATGCGGGTTCATAGGCAAAAGAAGGCAGCAGTACCAGATCGTCGCGATGAATCAGCTCGTCGCGGCCGCGAAATCCGAGGATCGCCGGAATCTGCGCCGAATGGCGACCGATGATCTTCAGCGCATCCGCGCCACGCCGACCGACGCACG
>JAJZSQ010000155.1 GCA_021849615.1 Pseudomonadota bacterium | reverse complement strand
AGTGCGACTGGGCGAGGTAGCTCAGCTCGTGAACACTGAGATCCATGCTGCCGGCGGCCACTTCGTGCAGCAGGGGCTTCCACAGGTGGGTGCGGTTCGCGTCGATCAATTCGACGCGTGCCCGACGCGGCCGGTCCAGCCGGTCGCCGAGCCGCGTGGCGAGCTCGAGCCCGCCCGCACCGCCGCCCACGATCAGAATCTTGTGTCGACGCGGACGATCGCGTTGACGCGGCCCTTGAAGGTCCGTGGCAGGCATCTTGCGCGTGCTCCTCGGTGAGGCACCCGAGGATCCATTAGGGCACGGTGAGCCCGTCGGCGCCATCCGTAGCGGTGCGGATCCTCGCGCCCTTGCGTGCTGTGCCGTCCGCGGAACAGCGCACAAGGGCAGGGGGCCACGAGTCACCCGGTCAGGCGCGGGCGCAGCAGAAGCGGAATATAGCGCAGCGCGAACAGGCCAAAGGCACCGATCCAGAGCACCGCGGAGGCGATGAGAAGGTCCTCCTGTGCACGCGCGGCGATCGCCGCGGCGATCCGCACCGCCGCGGCGAGCATCCCCAGCACGTACACCCAGATCGTGGCGCGGTCGGCGGTTAACGCGCGCCCGGTGTGTCCGCGGCTGACGCGAGTCATCACGGCGAGGATCATCGTACCGATGGCCCCGGCGGTGAGCGCATGAATCGCCGCCGCCAACGGAAATGAGGGCGTCAGCGTGGCGATGCCGAGCATCCCGACGCCCACGACCAGCCACGCGTAGCCGACGTGCAGCACCAGCAGCAACGCCTCCTCGCGCGTCGCCATGCCGCGCCAGCGCAGCAGTCGCCACAGATTCAGCACCGCGCCGCTCACGAGGAGCACCCCGACTGCGCGTGCCTGCGGAAGAAAGGCCCAGGCCATCAACGCCCCTAGCATCAGTGCATGCGCAGCGAGCTCGAGCCGGCCTGCAGTCGGCGGCAGGGGTTCACGGCGGCGGGCCAGCAGCCAGTTGCGCGTGAAGCTGGGCACGATCCGAGCGCCGAGCACCGAGATCAGGATCAACGCCGCGGCGAGCCCGAGTCGCCAGCCATAGCCGGCGAGCGACGGGAAGCCGCCCTCCGCGGCGAGGTCCATCAACAGTTGCGCCCCGGTGAGGACGACGAGGGGCACGATCATCGGGTAGTTGCGGCGGTTGCGGGCCGCGATCAGCTCGTGGGCCACCGTCCCGGTGAGGGCGATCGGAAAAGCCAGATCCGTCCCGATGACGACCCCGAGCGGAAGCCAGGCGCCGATCGCCTGGACGAGGCGCGCGAGGCTCCAGAGGATCACGAGCAGGGCGAGCGGCGCGCCGCTCACCGGCTCACGCCCCGTCCAGTTCGCCCCGGCCGTAAGGAGGAAGCCGGCGATCGCCGCCGGCACGAACCCGAACAGCATCGCATGAATGTGCCAGTCGAGCGGATCGAACCGGCTCGGCAGGGACCGCCCCGTGGTGAGCATGCCGATCCACAGCCCGATGGCGACCGCCGCCCACAGCGCCGCAGCGATAAAGAAAGGCCGGAAGGCATAGGCGAGGACCGGGTGTCCGGCACCGTCCGCCGTGCGAGGGGTGGTCATCGGGCCTCCTGCTGCGACGGGTGGGCGAGGACTGAGGCGCCGGACTGGGGCGCCGGACGGTGTCTGAGGAGCGGGCGCAGCTTGATCAGGAAGTCCCAGGACATCAACAGGGCGCCGGCGGCGAAGACGATGTCCCCGGGCATGCGCATCCACTGCCAGAAGAGCGTCGTGTCATAAAACGCCTGGCTGCGTGCATAGGCGTATCCGTGTTCATAGACCGCAGCGAGCTGCGGCCAGCCGATCGGAAAGAAGTTGAACACGATCCACAGCGCCAGTCCGCCGTTGTACAGCCAGAACGCCCAGCGACCGGCCCGCTCACTGAAGGGCGCCTTGGCACCGGCCGCATAGCGCAGGCAGAAGTAGATCAGTCCGATGCCAAGCAACCCGAACGCGCCGAACAACGCCGTATGCGCGTGGTTCAGCGTCAGGAACGTCCCGTGCTCGTAGTAATTCACCAGCGGTGCGTTGAGCGTGCCGCCGCCGAACACGCCGGCGCCGACGAAGTTCCAGAAGGCTGCGCCCATGACGTACAGATACGCCAGTCCATACGGAAATTCACCGGCGGCGCGGATCAACCGGTGCTGCTGCAGCGCCTCGATCACCAGCAGTAGCAGCGGCAGCACTTCGATGAAGGAGAACATCGAGCCGACCGCCACCCAAAGACCCGGCTCCCCGACCCAGTACATGTGATGGCCGGTACCGAGCACGCCACCGAGGAAGATCAGGATCAGCTCCAGGTACACGGCCCGCTCGGACAGCTGCCGCGACACCAGCCCGGTGGCCATCAGCAGGTAAGCGCTCACAGTTGCGGCGAAGAACTCGAAGGACTGCTCGACCCACAGATGCACCACCCACCAGCGCCAGAAATCGGTGATGGTGAAGGACTTCTCGATGCCGGTGAGCGGGATCATCCCGAACGCGTACAGCAGTGCAATGTTCGCGGTCGAGGCCCACAGCAGGTGCTCGAGACGGATCCGGCCGGTCCAGAACGCCCGCAGCGCGGCGCGGGCCGCCGGGCGATTCGGCCACAGCGCGCGGAACATCAGCACGCTCCAGATCGCCAGGCCGGCGAAGAATCCGATCTGCCAGGCCCGACCGAGCTGGATGTACGACAGTCCCTGCTCCCCGAACCAGAACCATCCGCGGTGCAGATCGCCCATGATGTCCAGATAGTTGCCCGCCAGCGCCCCGACGACGATGAACACCGTGACCCAGAAGAGCGCATCGACCAGCCACGCCTGACCTTTCGGCTCTTCGCGGCCGATGAGGGGGGCGAGAAACAACCCGGCGCCGATCCAGGACAATCCGATCCACACGATCGGGGACTGGATGTGGACGTCGCGTGCGAAGTTGAATGGCAGGAAGCGATTCACCGGGATGCCGTAGAAACTGGTCCGGTCGGAGTAATAGTGGGCCATCACAGTGCCGGCTGCGATCTGCAGCAGCAGCACGCCGGCCGCGACCAGGAAGTACTTGCCGATGCGCCGCTGACTCGGCGTGAGCGCGCCGAAGGTCAACGCCGGCTCCATGATGCCGTTGTCGGCGCTGTGAATGTAGCGCTCGTAGATGAAGATCACCGCGCCGAAGGCGAAGAACGTGAAGGCGAAGCTGATCCAGGTCCAGATGAACGTGCTCGTGGTTGGAGTGTTGCCGACCAGCGGCTCATTGGGCCAGTTCTGCGTCCATGAGGCGACACCGCCCGGACGGCGCGCGACCGTGGTGATCGCCGAGTACAGCAGAAAATCTGCCGTCTGGGCCGCAGTGGCCGGATCGAGGCTGTGTGCGCGCGTCCAGCCTTTGGCCGCATCCGAGGCCAGCAGCCCTGCAGCGATCCGGGCGCGCAGCGTCGAGATGGCCTGGGCCAGGGGCGCGGGAACCGAGACGATCGGCTCGGTCAGGTTGAGCCCCTGCAGCGCTTGGCGCATGGCCGTCCTGACCTCGAACTGGCGGCCCGCCGACAGGGCCGCGAAGGGCTCACCGTAGCGCTCATCGGCGAGCGCATCCTCGGTCAGCGTTGCGAGCTTGACCAGGTTGGTCGCGGTGTAATCAGGACCGAAATACGAGCCCATGCCGTAGAGACTGCCGTAGTCCATCAGATCGGCACGCTGGAAGCCCGCCTTGCCCTGCTCGATGTCGTGAGCGGTCATGAGGGTTGCACCCCCGGGGGCGGTAAAGCGCGCGGGCGTCGGTGGTGCCAGCTGGTAGGTCCGCCGGGTTGCCCAGCCGAACAGTCCGAACGTGACGACCGCTACTGCGAGCAGCACCCATTTCAAGATGCTGCCGAGGGTGTCCTCGCCGGTGCCGGTGCGGGGGGTGATCTGTTCCGCCATGAGTGAACTCCTCGAGGAGCGCCGCTCGGCCGAAAGCCGGCGTCGGCGACGTTGGTAGGTCGTACTACGATATTAAAATGCGGGAGGGTGCCGAATGGTCAATAGGTACAAACGCGCACGTCTCGGTGGGATATCGTGCTGGGCCTCAGCGCTCGAGCAGCGGCAGCTTGTGGGGGATGCCGTCCCAATGCTCGGCGTCGGGCGGGGCGGGGATCTTCGCGGCGAGCACCGGCCATCGCTGAGCGAGCTGGCGATTCAGTTCGAGAAAGTGCGCCTGATCGGGCGGCAGCTCCTCGTGCGCAACGATCGCCTGAGCGGGGCACTCCTCGACACACAGCGTACAGTCGATACATTCGTCCGGATCGATGACCAGCATGTTCGGTCCGGCATGAAAGCAATCCACGGGACACACTTCTACGCAGTCGGTGTACTTGCACTTGATGCAGTTTTCGGTCACGACGTGGGCCACGACGTCCTCCTTGCCGCCTCAGGCGACTCGATGCGTGCACGCTAGCGCGCCACGGCGGCGCGTCGCCTTGATGAAGATCAAGGCGACGGTGCGGCGTACGGGTTGAAGCGGCGGGTCAACGAGGTATAGGGTAATGATGCACACCGGTTGCACGCGCCATCGCGCGCCCAGTGGGGAGACTGCATGCAGGCCGACACCGCGCTGATGCGCGAGCTGCGCCGCCATTATCTATTCGCGGCATTGAGCGAGATGCAGCAGCAGCGGCTGCTCTCGAGTGCGGTGCTGCGCCGCGTCGAGACGGGCGAGGCGTTGTTTGCGCGTGGGGAGGCCGCCCGACACTTCTTCCTGCTGCGCAGCGGGTGCGTGAAGCTGTATCGGCTCTCGGCCCAGGGGGATGAGAAGATCATGCGTCTGATCCGCCCGCCGCAGACCTTTGCCGAAAGCATCCTGTTCATGGATATCCCGCGCTACCCGGTGTCGGGCGCAGCGGTCGAGTCGGCCGAGCTGCTCGCCTTCGACCGTGACACGTTCCTCGGCATCCTGCAGGAGTCGTTCGCAACCTGCCGCGCGGTGATGGCGCAGATGACTCGCAGGATTCAGGCACACTGGGATGAAATCGAGACCCTGGCGCTGAAGAACAGCACCTACCGCGTGGTGCATTATCTGCTCGGACTGATCGGCGCGGATGCCTCAAAAACCACCACGGTGAGACTGCCAACGCGCAAAGTCCTCATCGCGGCACACCTTGCGGTGACCCCCGAAACGCTCTCCAGGACGTTGCGCAGTCTGAGTGACTCGGGCCTGATCGAAGTGAACGGGGATGAGGTGAGGCTCATCGACCTCGAGCGGCTGCGCCAGACGATGGAGTAACACCAATGGACTCCAGCTGCTGAACGGTCGAGCTGACGGATCCGTTCCGACCCCGGTGCTGATGCCCCGGCGCAACGGGTGGCACTGCGCGTTGACGGAATAAGTCAACACAAAGTGGCAACATGGCAACATCTGCGGATATCCACGATGTCCGCCCGCGCCGACATTGCAGATGATCGGATCCGTCCCATCAGGCGAAGCGGCGCACATCGCGCTGAGACGTCTGATCAAGGTATGTACCCGGAAGCGGTTCGAAGGAACCGGCCAAGCGATTCGCCTCCGTCACTCGCGCGGGGCGCTCGACAGATGAACGAGGAGACCCGGTGGCCCAGAACGCGCCGCCGAGCGCAGTCCGACCCGAAGGCGGGAGGTGTTCACATGGGGAGCACACGCGAATGAACGTCGACGCAGGGTTCGCCTCGAGCACGACTTCAGCGGCTGCGCCCGCGGTCCGCGGTGCGGCCACTACTTCCACCGGGTTGCGGCGCATGTCCGCCTATGACGCCGCCGTGCGGGAGCTCTGGCGTCCGCTCGAGATGGTGCCGGAGTCGCTGACGGCGCTGCACCACGAGGTGATGCGCTATGCGACCCTGGCACCGAGTCACCGCAATGCACAGCCCTGGATGATGCACGTGCTCGACGGGGAGCTCTTCATTCATCCGGATTTCACGCGGCGCGTGCCTGGCGTGGATGTCGAGGACGAGAGTCTGTTCATGGGTCTGGGCTGCGCAGCGGAGAATGCCGGCGTCGCGGCGCGGGCGTTGGGTCTGCGCGGAGATGTCACCTTTCATCCGGCCGGACGTGGCGGACTGAAGATCGACCTGGGTGCGGCGCACCGGATCGAGCCCTCGGCGCTGTTCCACGCGATTCCCAAACGGCACAGCGCACCAGGTGCCTACGAACAGCGTTCACCCTGCGTCGCGGAACTCGCGCCGCTGCAGCGTTGCGGCGCGGACCTCGGGGTCGATATCGTGCTGGTGACGGATCGGCCCCGCATCGAGCGGCTGGCCGCATTGC
>JAJZSQ010000154.1 GCA_021849615.1 Pseudomonadota bacterium | reverse complement strand
ACACCCGGCGGGCCGTCCGACTGCGAAACGGGGTGCGAGTCGGGTGTGCTAGGCTTCTGCGGCGCATTTCGACGCGCGCACCCAACACGTCGGATGACCTGCATGACCGATTGCGATCCCGGCCGGCGGGCAACGCCAGCCGGTCGCCTTTCACGGCTGAATGTGCGAGCCACAGGGCTGCTCGCCGTGCTCATCGTCCTGAGCGCCTCGCCATCGTTTGCGAGCGCCGCGCACATTCTCGGCGTGCGGGTGGTGCGCGACGGCTCACGTTTCTCTATCGACCTGCACATGACCTTGCGTGAATCCCCTCGAGCGGTCTTCGCCGCGCTGCAGGATTACCGCGCGATGCCCCGTTACAACCGGGACTTGCGTGCCGTGCGGGTCGAGCCGACCTTGGACCCGGCTGTGGTTCGGCTGTTCACCTCAGTGCATGCGTGCGTCCTCGTCTTCTGCCGCACCCTGCATCAGACTCAGATCATGACGGCCGCCGCGGATGCGCACGGCGGAACGCTGCGCGCTCGATTGCTGCCCGGCGGTTCCTTCCGTTCGGGTCATGCATGGTGGACCGTGCGGCCATGCGCACAGGAGCGCCGCTTGACCTGCCTCGCCATGCACATCGAGCTCGAGCCGGCCTTCTGGGGACCGCCCGTGATCGGGCCGTGGATCCTGCGGCGCAAGATGGCTCAGGAAGCTCGCCGGTCCGGCATCGGCCTGGCGCGCGTGGCGGCGCATTTCTCGACACATTCGTCGCATCGCGCCGCCGTCCGTCGCGCGGCGCCCGGCTCGTCCCATCGACGCTGACTAAGCGGGTTTCATCCACCTGCGTTGCGTGGCGTCCTCTGACCCTCGCCGTCGACGGTCCGCGGGGGTGCCGGCATGTGCGTATTGCTGCTGCCGCAGGGCCCGCGATCATGTGAAGTACGCGGCATGGGGCCGCCCAGGGATCTGCGATGTCTCGGCAGACACAATGTGCGCACGTCATCGACCTGGAAGGGCTTCAGCAGCTGCTCGATGCGCTGCGCGAGCGTGGCTACCGCACGTTAGGGCCAACCGTACGGGACGGCGCCATCGCATATGAGGACATCGCGTCGGTCGAGGAACTGCCACGCGGCTGGACCGATGAACAATCCCCGGGTGCCTACCGCCTGCGGCCGAGTGACACCGACACGGTATTCGGCTTCGCCGTGGGCCCGCAGAGTTGGAAGCGCCCTCTTTTTCCGTCCCACCAGATACTCTGGCGGGCCGGCGTCGCCGGCGGCAAGGTGCAACTGGATTCCGAGCCGCACATCGACGCGCCGCTCGCCCTCATCGGCGTGCGCGCCTGCGAACTGAGCGCGCTGGCCATCCAGGACCGCGTCTGGCTCGGGGGCGCCGCGCCGGATGCCGAGTACCGCGCGCGGCGCGCCGATGCCTTCATCGTGGCGGTAAACTGTGCACACGCTGGCGGCAACTGCTTCTGCGTCTCGATGCACACCGGCCCCGAGGTGACCTCAGGGTACGATCTGGCGCTGACGGAACTCGGCACCGAGGGCGAGCCGACCTTCCTCGTGACCTGCGCCACGGAGGCAGGTGCCGCCGTGCTCGAGACACTGACGCGCCGGGCCGCCCGCGACGATGAGATCGCCGCGGCGCAAGCAGTCGTGGCACACACTGCCGCCTCCATGGGCCGCGCGATGCCCGAAACGGACTGGGTGTCGCGGCTGCTCGTCAGTCCCGAGCACCCGCGCTGGAATGCCCTCGCCGACCGCTGCCTCGCGTGCGGCAACTGCACGATGGTCTGTCCGACCTGCTTCTGCACGAATCTCGAGGATACGAGTGATCTCAGCGGGCTGCAGGTCACGCGCACCCGCCGCTGGGACTCGTGCTTCAGCGTCGATTTCGCCTACGTTCACGGCGGCAGCGTCCGCCCGAGCATCCGCGCCCGCTACCGACAGTGGATCACTCACAAACTGGCCACCTGGCCGCAACAGTTCGGCACCTCCGGATGCGTCGGCTGCGGGCGGTGCATCAGCTGGTGTCCGGTCGGCATCGACCTCACCGAGGAAGTTGCCGCCCTGTGCGCCGAGACGCCGGACTGAGGAGCCCACCGTGCAGCCCCTGGCGCAGATCATCGCCCAACATCCGGTCTTCTCAGGCATCAGTGCCGCGAGTCTGCAACTGATCAGCGGCTGCGCGCGCAACGTGTGCATCGATCCCGGTCAGTTCCTGCTGCGTCACGGGGAGCCGGCGCACACGCTGTACCTGCTGCGCCACGGCCACGTCGTGTTGGAGATCGCCGCAGCCGGCCGCGGTACGCTCGCCGTGCAGACGCTCGGACCCGGGGAGTTGGTCGGCCTCTCCTGGTTGCTGCCGCCTTACCAGTGGTCCTATGACGTCCGGGCGCTCGAACTCGTCCGTGCGGTGCAGATCGACGCGGACTGCCTGCGCCGCAAGAGCGAAGCGGATCACGACTTCGGCTACGACATGATGAAGCGCTTCATGCCCGTTCTCGTGCAGCGTCTGCAGGCGACGCGGCTGCAGCTTCTCGATGTCTATGGCACCGGCCGCTGAGTTCCCGGTGTCGCAGACGGCACCCGAGCCCCTCCTGCCTCGGGTGGTTTGCGTGCACCGGCGCCGGCGCGATGCACCCAGGGTGTGGACCCTCGAACTGCAGACGGCCGGTGAACCGCAGCCGCCGTTTGCGGCCGGCCAGTTCAACATGCTCACGGCATTCGGCGTCGGTGAAGTGCCGATCAGCTTCTCCGGCGACCCGGCGGCACCGCAGCGCCTCGTGCACACCGTTCGCGCGGTGGGTGCGGTCTCCGAGGCCCTGGTCCGGCTCGAGGCGGGCGCGCCGCTCGGGGTGCGTGGACCGTACGGGAAGGGGTGGCCGCTCGAGGCGGCAGACGGCCGCGACGTGCTGCTCGTGGCCGGCGGCCTCGGGCTCGCGCCGCTGCGCCCGGCGCTCTACCAATTGCTCGCGCAGCGCGAACGGCATGGCCGGATCACCCTGCTCTACGGCACCCGCAGTCCGCGGGACATTCTCTTCCGGCGGGAACTGGCCGCCTGGGGCACACGCGGTGACCTCGCGCTCGAGGTGACGGTGGACCACGCGACGACGCCCTGGCAGGGACATGTTGGCGTGGTCACTGCTCTCATTGCGCACGCGCGCTTCGATCCGCAGCGCACGCTCGCGTTGTTGTGCGGTCCGGAAATCATGATGCGCTTCACTGCCGAGGCGCTGTGCGCGGCGGGCGTGGCGCCCGAGGCGATCCATCTGTCGATGGAGCGCAGCATGAAATGCGGTGTCGGTACCTGCGGCCACTGCCAGTTCGGCGGGTTTCTGCTCTGCCGTGACGGTCCGGTGTTGCCCTATGCGCTGCTGCGCGCGCCGCTGCGCGTGCGAGAGCTGTGATGTACCCGGCGCCGCGCAAAACCCGCCTCGCGGTCTGGAAGTTCGCCTCCTGCGACGGCTGCCAGCTCAGTCTGCTCGATTGCGAGGACGCGCTGCTCGAACTCGCCGAGGTGCTCGAGTTCGCTTATTTTCCGGAGGCCCTGAGCCGCCCCGTACGAGGCCGCTACGCGCTCTCGCTGGTCGAGGGGTCGATCAGCACGCCGAAGGATGCCGAGCGCATCCGCGCCGTGCGCCGCCGCTCCGATCACCTGGTCACCCTCGGCGCCTGCGCCACGGCCGGAGGGATCCAGGCGCTGCGCAACTTCGCGGCCGCCGGGGAATTCGTCGCGGCCGTCTACGCGCACCCGCAGTACATCGCCACGCTCGAGCACTCGAGCGCCATCAGCGCGCATGTGCCGGTGGACTTCGAGCTGCGCGGCTGCCCGGTGAACAAGCTGCAGCTGCTCGAGGTGATCAGCGCATTCCTGCGCGGACGCCGCCCTGCGATCCCCGCTTACAGTCTGTGCATCGAGTGCAAATCACGGGCCCACACCTGCGTACTCGTGGCCACTCGCCAGGCCTGCCTGGGACCGGTCACCCAGGCCGGCTGCGGGGCGATCTGCCCGGGCTGTCACCGGGGCTGCTACGGCTGCTTCGGTCCGCAGGAGACCCCCAACACGACTGCCTTGAGCGACGCACTGGCCGCGCTCGGTGTGTCGCGCGCAGCGCTGCAACGCCTGTACCGTACGTTCAATGCGGACGCGCCGGCCTTCCGGCGCGAGAGTGAGCGCCATGGCGAGTAGGACGCTGCGGATCGACGGTCTGACGCGCGTCGAAGGCGAAGGATCCGTGAAACTGCAGGTGCGCGACGGCGAGGTGCGCAGCGCGCAGCTGCGCATCTTCGAGCCGCCGCGCTTCTTCGAGGCGCTGCTGCGCGGCCGGGACTACACCGAGGCGCCCGACATCACCGCGCGCATCTGTGGCATCTGCCCGGTGGCCTATCAAATGAGTGCGGTGCACGCGCTCGAGGACGCCCTGGCGATCGAGGTCCCGCAGGCGATCCGCGATCTGCGCCGGCTGCTCTATTGCGGGGAGTGGATCAAGAGCCACGCGCTGCACATCACCCTGCTGCACGCACCGGACTTTCTCGGCTACGACAGCGGCATCGCCATGGCGCGCGAGCACGGCGCGGCGGTGCGACGGGGACTTGCGCTGAAGCAGGCCGGCAATGCCATCATTGCCGCGCTCGGCGGTCGCGAGGTGCATCCGGTCACGGTGCGGGTGGGAGGATTTCACCGTGTGCCGCACCCGCGCGAGCTTGCACCGCTCGCCGAGCGGCTGCGCTGGGCGCGCGAGGCGGCACTGGAAACCGTCCGCTGGACCGGCGCGTTCGAGTTTCCCGACTGTGAACGGCCGTACACCTTCCTCGCCCTGCGCCACCCGCAGAACTATCCATTCAATGCCGGACGCATCGTCTCGAACCAGGGCCTCGACATTCCTGCGCAGGTCTTCGAGGAGCGCATCCGCGAGCACCCGGTGCGCCACTCGAACGCGCTGCAGGCCGAACTGCTCGGCACAGGGGCCTACCTCACCGGTCCGCTCGCGCGCTACAGTCTGAACTTCGAGCGCCTGGCACCGATTGCGCGCGAAGCGGCGCTCGCCGCGGGCCTGGGCTCGCGCTGCACCAACCCGTTTCGCAGCATCGTGGTGCGCGCAGTAGAGGTTCTGCACGCCTGCGAGGAAGCCCTGAGCCTGATCGGGCGCTACGAGGTCCCGGCACAGGCGGCCTGCGAGTGCGAACCGCGCGCCGCCACGGGCATGGCCGCGACTGAGGCGCCACGCGGACTGCTGTATCACCGCTACGATCTCGCCGCCGACGGCACCATACGGCTCGCGCGCATCGTGCCGCCGACCGCGCAGAACCAGGCCGCGATGGAGGAGGACCTGCGCCGCTTCAGCGGCGAGTGGCTCAGCGGCCCGACCGAGATGCTGCGCCGCCGCTGCGAGCAGCTGGTGCGCAACCACGATCCGTGCATCTCCTGCGCCACGCATTTCCTGCGCCTGGAGATCGACGCGTGAGGCCATTGGAGTCACACCGGCGGGTGATCGGTCTGGGCAATGCCTGGCGCGGCGATGATGCCGCGGGCCTCGCCTGCCTCGCGGCGCTGCGCGGACGGGTACCGGCCGACGTGGCGCTCATCGACAGCGACGGCGATCCGGCCGCCCTGCTCGAGCAGCTCTCGGGCGCCGCGCTGGTCTACCTGATCGACGCGTGCCGCTCGGGTGACTTGCCCGGGACGGTGCATCGGGTGGACGTCGCGCACCACCCGCTCTGCCTCCCGAACGGCGCGACCTCGAGCCACGGCCTGGGGCTCGCCACGGCGCTCGAGCTGGCGCGCACGTTCGGGCAGGTGCCGGCGCAGTGCCAGGTGTTCGCGATTGAAGCCGGTGACTTTACCCTGGGTGCGCCGCTCGGTGCGGCCGTGCGAACGGCCGTCGAGCGCCTCGCGCAGGAGATTCAGTGCCGGCTCAGCCCGCCGCGGCCGGCGCGCTCGGGGTCGGAGGTTTAGGCACCGGCTTGTGGTGCGCAACCGGGCCGCACCCCTTGGTCCAGGTGACCTCCCGGATCACCTCCGAGCGGTCCGTGTGCACCGTCACGTCACAGCCGGCATAGTTGTATTGATTGAATCGCCAGGTGGCGATGCGCCGCCCGCGCACTTCGTGCAGCCGCGCCGGAGTGCTCCAGCGCATCTCCAGGCTGAACAGCGACTTGCCGATGTGCGCCTCGGCGGTGGCCGACGGGTAATGGGCCGGTACGGTGGCACAGCCGCTGATCAGCGCCAGTGCGCCGAGCATCCCGAGCCTGCCGAGCAACCAATGCGTGCGGCACGCGCCGAACCGTCGAGACCCTGCTGTATCGTTCACCCGCAGACACTCCTTGAGCCGGCCACATACGG
>JAJZSQ010000153.1 GCA_021849615.1 Pseudomonadota bacterium | reverse complement strand
GCGCAAGGCGACCAGTTTGGGATCGTCCGACATGGGCTTGTGATGCTACCTTTTAGAAAAAAGGTACCTGTGTTCGAGCGCTGCGTCAACGTGAGTCCGGGATGCCCGCCGGTCAGGCTGGGCCATGCCCGGGCCGCGGTGGGGCGCGGGGGCTGCGCACCGGGCGACGCGCAGAGCGCGCGCCGATCAGCGCGGCGGCCGGTGGGTGCGTCCCGGGTGCCGAAGGGGAATGGCCGCCAGATCGAGGAGCGCGAACACCAGGCTGATGAGCGTGGCGCTCCGCCCGCCGATCCCGAGCGGACCGGCGAGGGTGAGCAGCGGCAGGAGGGCTTCGGGCAGCTGATCCAGACCCGGCACCTCGCGGCCGGGCGCGAGTCGCAGGCGCCGCTTCAGCGCGCTCGAGAGCAGGTCGCCAGCCATGGCGAGGGCTGCGAACGCCAGGCCGAGGCTGGCCGGATAGCCGAACAGCGCCCCGAGGAGCGTGCACACCCCGAGCGCCGCCAGCGCGCCGCGCCAGGTCTTGTGGGCCCCGAACAGTCGCGCGCCATCCGGCAGGATCGCGCCGCCGTCGATGGGTGCGGCCCAGCGCGGGCCGAGCAGGCGACCGGCGGCCCACGGTGCCGTATGGGCCGCGGCGAGGAGCGCAAACGCCGCCAGACCGTGCGGAACGCTCAGCGCCGCAAGGGGCATGGTGACGATCAGCCGTTCATCACGGCGCGCAGGTCGAGCGGCTCTGCGCCGCGGCCGATGTTCGCCGCTGCGGTGAGTCCCTTCTGCGCGAGCCAGGCGCGATTGAACAGACGCGACTGATATTTGGCGCCACCGTCGCACAACATGGTGACCACGGTGTGACCGGGGCCGAGCTCGCGGGCCACGGCGCGGGCGGCCGCGACGTTGATGCCGCTGGTGCTGCCGAGGAACAGACCCTCCTCGTAGAGCAGCTGGTAGACCTGACGGACCGTCTCGGCGTCCTCGATGTGCACGGCGTCATCGATGGGCGCATCCTGCAGGTTGGCCGTGACGCGCCCGATGCCGATCCCTTCGGTGATCGAGCCCGATCCGGTGGCCTTCAGCGTGCCGTTGCGCACGTATTCGTACAGGCTGCTGCCGGGCGGGTCGGCGAGCACGCAGCGGATGCTCGGGCGCTTGGCTTTCAGGGCGTGCGAGACACCGGCAAACGTCCCGCCGGTGCCGGCCGCGCAGGTGAACGCGTCGATCCGCCCGCCGGTCTGCTCCCAGATCTCCGGTCCGGTCGTCTCGAGGTGCGCCTGGCGGTTGACGGTATTGTCGAACTGGTTGGCCCAGATCGCGTTCGGCAGCCGCTCGGCGAGCCGGCCGGCGACCTTCTGGTATTGATTCGGATGGCTGTAGGGGACGACCGGCACCTTGTGCACTTCAGCACCGAGCGCCTCGAGCAGCGCGTACTTCTCCGGCGACTGGTTGTCCGGCATCACGATCACACAGCGGTAGCCGCGCGCATTGCACATGTGCGCCAGTCCGATGCCGGTGTTGCCTGCGGTACCCTCGACCACCGTCCCGCCCGGGGCGAGGGCGCCGCTGCGCTCGGCCGCGAGGACGATGGCGCGGGCCGCCCGATCCTTGACCGAGCCGCCCGGATTGGTGAACTCGGCCTTGCCGTAAATCTCGCAGCCGGTCTCCTCGCTCACGCGCCGCAGTCGGATCAGGCGGGTCTGACCGACGGCGCCGACGAACCCCGCATCACCACTCATGCACGCTCTCCCGGGGGCGAAGTGCCGCGGCACGCTCGGCCGCAGGCTCATCGGCACTGTCGCTCGCGCCGCTCAGTTGTGCAAGCGCGGCCACCTCACCGACCATGAGCAGGGCGGGGGCACTGATGTGAGCGCGCTCGGCGAGCGCCGCAATGCTGGCGAGCGTCCCGCGCAGCACGCGTTGTCCGGGCAGTGTCGCGCGCTCGATGAGCGCCGCCGGCAGACTCTCGCGGGCGCCGGCCGCCATGAGGCGAGCGCAGATGTGAGGCAGGTGTGCCACGCCCATGTAGAACACGACCGTCTGGTGTCCGCGGGCGAGCGCCCTCCAGTCGAGCGTATCGTCCTTGAGCGGATGGCCGGTGACGAAGGTGACGCTCTGGGCCGCCTCACGATGGGTGAGGGGGATTCCGGCGGCCGCGGCCGCCCCGAGCGCCGCGGTGATGCCGGGCACGACGACGTAGGGAATGCCGTGACGGGCGAGGCACTCGGCTTCCTCGCCGCCCCGACCGAAGACGAACGGGTCGCCACCCTTGAGCCGGGCCACCCGCAGCCCCTGGCGTGCGTAGTGCACCAGCAGCTCGTGGATCTGCGCCTGCGAGGTCGTCTCGCCCGAGGACCGTCCGGACTGCTTGCCGACGAACACCCGCTCGGCGTCGCGGCGGGAGCGCTCGAGGACGGCGGCCGGCACGAGACGGTCATAGAGAA
Organism: Pseudomonadota bacterium; assembly: GCA_021849615.1. Classification (GTDB taxonomy): domain Bacteria; phylum Pseudomonadota; class Gammaproteobacteria; order Steroidobacterales; family Steroidobacteraceae; genus 13-2-20CM-66-19. The sequence goes on along the minus strand of JAJZSQ010000153.1, from coordinate 3,925 downwards.
TGACGTCGGCCTGCTGCAACAGTTGCAGTGCGCGCAGCGTGAGCAGATCCGCATCGCCCGGACCGGCACCGATCAGGTACACCTCGCCGAGGTGCTGCGCACCAGTTGCGCTCGAGGCCGTCAGCTGCGCCATACGCAGTTCGCGCTCGTAGGCGCGTTCGGCGCCCGCGGTGTCACCTGCGAGCACCCGCGCCCCCGTGGTCCCGCGCGCGACACGTTCCCAGAAGGGACGGCGGGCGGCAGGGGCGAGCAGGTGTCGTACCGCCTCGCGCCGCGCACCCATGAATCGGGCGAGAGTGCCGAGCGCGGCGGGCAGCAGCGCCTCGATCTGCTCGCGCACCCAGCGTGCGAGCACCGGGGCGCGGCCGCCGGAACCGATGGCCACGATGAGCGGTGCGCGGTCGACGATGGCCGGAAAATAAAACGTCGACAGTTCCGGATCGTCGACGACGTTGATCGGAAGGACGCGGGCGCGTGCGGCCTGCGAGACCGCGGTGTTCAGCGACTTGAGGTTGGTGGCGGCGATGACCAGCTGCGCGCCCTCGAGGTGTTCCGGTGCGAACCGGGCCTCACGGTGCTCGAGCTGCCCGGCGGCGGCCTGCTGTGCGAGCGCCGGGGTGAGCTCGGGTGCGACGACCGTGATGCGTGCCCCGACCCGCTGCAGCAGTTCGATCTTGCGCTGCGCGATGCGCCCGCCGCCGACGACGAGCACGGGCACCGCGCGCAGTTGCAGGAAGATCGGCAGATGATCCATGCGCCCGGACCGCGACTCAGGCTTCGGCCGCGACGGCGCGCACCCGCGGATGCAGGCCGCACTCGCGCGACTCGGGCTGCTCCCACCACCAGCGCCCGGCGCGGTGACTCTCGCCGGGCTGGATCGCCCGCGTGCACGGGGCGCAGCCGATGCTCGGGAACTGACGGTCGTGCAGCACGTTGTACGGCAGCTTGCGCTCGCGGATGTACTGCCAGATCTCCGCCTCGCTCCACTCGAGCAGCGGGCTGACTTTATACAGGTCATACTGCGCATCCCACTCGAGCGGCTGGGCGAGGGCGCGCGCGGAGGACTGCTCGCGACGCACGCCGGTGACCCATGCGGCGTATCCGGCGATGGCGCGTTTGAACGGTTCGACCTTGCGCACCTCACAGCAGGAGAGGCGCGCTTCGAGACTGTGATAGAACCCGTTCACACCGCGTTCGGTGGTGAAGCGCTCGAGCGCCTCGGCCCGCGGGTGCACCAGACGCAGCGTGCGCCGGTAGCGCCACTGCAGTTTCTCGATCAGGTCGTAGGTCTCCTGGTGCAGCCGTCCGGTGTCGATGCTGAAGATCTCGATCTCGGGCACATGCGTCCAGATGATGTCGGTGAGCACCATCGCCTCGGCGCCGAGGCTGTTGGCATAGACGACGCGTCCGTGCGTGCGCACCGCCGCGGCGAGCGCGGTGCGCACGGCCTCGGCTTTCTGTTCAATGCGGTTTGGCAGCTCACCCATGGTGGCGGCACTATAGCCACGGGGCCGGCGGCCCTAGAACGAATGATTGCTTCTGAGGCGCTGCGCGGCGGTTATGGATGCCCCCGGGGCGTTGCGCTACGCTTGCCCGCATGAAACTGCACCAACTGCGCTACCTGGCGGCGATCGCCCAGAGCGGACTGAACATCACCGCGGCGGCCCAGAAGCTGCATACCTCCCAGCCCGGGGTGAGCAAGCAGATCAAACTGCTCGAGGACGAGCTGGGATTCCAGATCTTCGTGCGCGAGGGCCGCACGCTGACGCGCATCACGCCGGCGGGACAGCAGGTCATCGATCGGGCGCTGCGCGTGCTGCAGGAAGTGCAGAGCATCCGCGGACTGTCGACGGAGCTGCGCGACGAGGGCCGCGGGAGTCTGTCGATCGGCACCACCCATACGCAGGCCCGCTACGTGCTGCCGGCGGTGATCCGGGAGTTCCGCGAGCGCTACCCGAACGTGCGGCTGAACCTGCACCAGGGGACCTCGGAGCAGATCGCCGCGATGGTCGCGCAGGACCGGATCGACTGCGCGATCGCCACCGGCTCGGAGCAGCGCTTCGCCGGGTTGACGGTGCTGCCGTGCTACCGCTGGAGCCGGGTGGTGATCGTGCCGCGGGCCCATGCGCTCGCGCGCAGCGAGCGGCTGACCTATCAGGCGCTCGCGAAGCATCCGCTCATCACCTATACCTTCAGTTTCACCGGCGCGTCCTCGCTCAATGACGCGTTCGCCAAAGCGGGACTGACGCCGAACGTGGCCATCACCGCCCAGGATGCCGACGTCATCGTCACCTACGTGCGGCTCGGCCTCGGCGTCGGCATCGTGGCACCGATGGCCGTGGCCGAGGATGCGCAGGATCTGGCGGTGCTCGATGCCTCGCACCTGTTGCCGGCGCACACCACTTGGATCGGATTCCGGCGCGGGACGCTGCTGCGCAAGTTCATGTACGATTTCGCGCAGCTGCTCGCCCCGCACCTGGATCGACGCCTGGTCGACCGGGCGCACCGTGCGGGCAGCGCCGAGGAGACCGCCGCGTTGTTTGCCGATCTCGAGCTGCCGCAGCGCTAGGACAGCGCACCGGAGTCATTGCCTGGATACGCCCTCGCTGCCCGTCTTCGACCGCCGCCGTGCCGGGGTGCTGCTTCACCTGGCCTCGCTCGAGGCGCCGCTCGGGCGCGGCGGGCGGGCATTCATCGACTGGCTGGCGGCCGCCGGTTTCAGCGTCTGGCAATTCCTGCCGCTCGCGCCGACCGGCGCGGACCGCTCGCCGTATTTCGCCCGCTCGGACTTCGCCGGCAATCCGGCGCTGCTCGACCCGGCCGAGCCGCCGGCCGATGACTCGGAAGGGGCGGCATTCGCGGCGGCGACCCGCTCCTGGCTGGAGGATTACGCGCTGTTCGAGGCGATCAGCGCGCGCTGCCCGGGCCTGCCGTGGTGGGAGTGGCCCGCGCCGCTGCGCACCCGGGAGGCCGATGCGCTCGGGCGCATCCGGCGCGAGTGTGCCGCGGAACTCGAGCGGATCGGCGGGGCGCAGCGGGAGTTCTTCGCGCAGTGGAACCGGCTGCGCCGCTATGCGCACGAGCGCGGTGTGCGCCTGTTCGGCGACCTGCCGTTTTACGTCGGACCGATGTCGGCGGAGACCTGGGCGCACCCGGAGCAATTCCAGCTGGCACCGGATGGCCGTCCGGCGGCCGTCGCGGGGGTGCCGCCGGATTACTTCTCCGCGCTCGGGCAGGTGTGGGGCAATCCGCTCTACGACTGGGACGTCATGCAGCGCGACGGCTTCGCCTTCTGGCGCGCCCGTCTCGGGGCGCAGCTCGAGCGGCTCGACGTGCTGCGCGTCGATCACTTTCGGGCCTTCGCCGCGCACTGGGCGGTGCCGGCGGGGGCCGAGGATGCCCGCGGCGGTGAGTGGCGGCCCACACCGGGCCGCGAGCTGCTCGAGCGGCTGCGCGCCGAGCGCGGGACGCTGCCGATCGTGGCGGAGGATCTCGGTCTGATCACCGCGGAGGTGACCGCACTGCGTCAGAGGTTCGCGCTGCCCGGCATGCGCGTGCTGCAGTTCGGGTTCGACGGTTCGCCCGACAATCCTCATCTGCCGGCGCGCATCGACACGGACAGCGTCGTGTACACCGGAACGCACGACAACGACACCACGCTCGGGTGGTATCGCAGCCTCGATGAGCACACCCGCGGTTACGTCGATCGAACGCTGGGGGTCACGCCGGAATCGATGCCCGAAGGCATGGTGCGCGCCGCGCTCGCCACGGTCGGGGAACTGGCCGTCATCCCGGCGCAGGATCTGCTCGGGCTCGGCAGCGAGGCGCGCCTGAACACCCCGGGGACGCAGAGCGCGGCGAACTGGAGTTGGCGTCTGCCCGCCGGCGCACTCACGGCGCAACGCGCCGCACACTGGGCCGCCGT
>JAJZSQ010000152.1:5269-6414 GCA_021849615.1 Pseudomonadota bacterium | reverse complement strand
CCCGAGGATATCTTCAAGACGGACGCCAAGGTCAAAGAGCTGCTGCCCGCGGACAAACACCTGCATCACTGGCTGGACATGGCGCGCGAGCGCATTCATTTCCAGGGATTGCCGGCCCGCATCTGCTGGGTCGGGCTCGGTGACCGGCATCGTCTCGGCCTCGCCTTCAACGAGATGGTGGCCCGCGGCGAACTGAAGGCGCCGGTGGTGATCGGCCGCGATCACTTGGATTCCGGCTCGGTGGCTTCGCCGAACCGCGAGACTGAGTCGATGCGCGACGGCTCCGATGCGGTGTCCGACTGGCCGCTGCTGAACGCACTGCTCAGCACCGCCTCGGGTGCAACCTGGGTTTCGCTGCATCACGGCGGCGGTGTTGGAATGGGGTTTTCCCAGCATGCCGGGCTGGTCATCGTGTGCGACGGCACCGAGGCGGCGGCGCGACGCATCGCGCGCGTGCTGTGGAACGATCCGGCGAGCGGCGTGATGCGCCATGCCGATGCCGGCTATCCGGAGGCGATCGCCTGCGCGCGCGAGCAGGGCCTTGACCTGCCGGGGATTCTCCCGGATCCGGCTTGATTGCATCCCGCATGACATATGGCGGCACGGAGGCGACATAAACAGCGCCGCGCGGTGGCGCGGCGCTGCGTTATGTACACAGGAGACTGTGGTAAATACGGGCTGAGAAACAGGCCGCATCGGAACGCTTGACTCGCAGGGGCCATGCCTCGAAACTGCAGTCTGTGTAAAGGGCAAACCCGTCGAAAGACGGGGACGCAAAGCCACCGGTCTTCGGGACATTCCCATGACGGCGGGGCCGCCACGATCGTGCCGCAAGCGCATCGGAAGCTTCCTCCGTCTCCATGGGACGCACCGCCGGCCGGGGCATCACGACCCGAGCGTCCAAGAGACATGACACCAGCGGAAAATCTGGCGCCGCTCCCCGAGACCGGCGCGCCATCATCGGTCGGCCCCGCCGCCGAGGCGGGTCCGTTCGTGATCAACCTGTGCTCATCGAGCACGCCCATGGCGCTGCCGCGCGCCGACCTGCCCGAGCTCAGCCGCTTCACGTTCTTCGTGAGCCGCCGGTTCGAGGAAGGCCGCGAGCGGTTCCGGCTGCACATGGGCTTCTTCGCCAATCAGGCCGA
>JAJZSQ010000152.1:0-5169 GCA_021849615.1 Pseudomonadota bacterium | reverse complement strand
GCTGCCTTCGCCGTGCAGCTGAAGTGGTCGGTGCAGCCGATCGCATTCGAGAAGCTGCCGCCCCTGGCGATCTTCAGCGCCTATACGCTCTATTGCGTCGAGGGCAGCCGCGAGGGTCGCAAGTGGTTCGGGCTGCGCCTGGGGTTCTTCAACGATCCGATTTCCGCCAAGCAGGTGGCCGGCTACGTCCGTTCGGAATTCCCGTCGGCCGCCGTGGTGCCCGTGAGCGGCGATGAACGCCAGCGCGTGAGCGGGGAGTCCGGGGCGCTGCCGCCGCGTACGGCCGCGCAGGCGCCGCAGGCGGTGGACCACGAATTCAAGCTGTTCGACGAAGAGGCGCCCGTGCGGGCCGCAGCGCCCGCCGCAGCGCCGCGCGAGAGCGCGGCGGCGACGCCACCGAAGGCGCCGGTGCACGAGCTGCGGCCGGTGGCCCTGGCCAAACGTGCTGCCGGGGGCGGCAAGGTGCACGCGCGCGAGCGCCGTGCACCGCAGACCCTGGAGGAGACTCTGGAGATTCTGGGTGCGCACGAACTGACCATCGAGGACCGGCGCGACGAGGCCGGTGATGCGCGCGGTTCGGGCGGGGCCCGCAAGCTGGAGAGGAGCACGCCGTTCACGCGGCTGCTTGAGCGGTTGGGCGAGCGAGTCCGGAAGAACTGACGGCCGTCCGGCGGCGTGCTCCTCGCCGCTCAGCGCGGACCGAACAGTTTGTTCAGTTCGCTCAGCGCCTGGTCGGTCGCGGCGCCGCGGCCGGCATACGCGCCGGGGCGCGGGCGGAAGAAATCGCAGAAGTTCGCCCCCTCCTTGTTGCGCACTTCCTCGGCCCCCTGCTCACGGCAGGCGCCCGTAACGCGCGTGTCGTACTCGCGGCACATGCGGCACACGTGCAGCTGTGCGCGGCACTTCGGGCACTCCTCCAGGCGACGCAGCGGCAGCGTCAGGTCCGCCAGCGACGCGCCGCACTTCCAACAGACCAGCTCGTGGGCCATGGCGGCACTGTACCTCAATCCTCACCGCAGCGCGTGGCGAGGAACTCCGCGAGCACCCGCCCGGTATGCGAGCGCTTGGCGCGGCGGGCCACGGCCGCTGGCGTGCCTTGGGCAACGAGGCGCCCGCCGTGCTCGCCGGCCTCCGGGCCCATGTCCAGGATCCAATCCGCCTCGGCCATCACGTCCAGGTTGTGCTCCACCACGACTACGGTGTTGCCGGCGTCGACCAGCCGGTGCAGCACGTGGATCAGTTTCTCGACATCGGCCATGTGCAGCCCCACGGTCGGCTCATCGAGCACGTACAGCGTGTGTCGCGCCGCGCGCGCGGTCAGTCCCGGGCGCTCCGGCGGCCCCGACTCACGCACCTTCGCCAGCTCCGTGACCAGCTTGATGCGTTGCGCTTCGCCGCCGGAGAGCGTCGGGCTCTGCTGGCCCAGCGTCAGATATCCCAGGCCGACGTCCTGCAGCAGCTTCAGCGCGTGGTGGATGCGCGCGTGCGCTGCAAAGAACGGCACCGCCTCGTCGACATTCATCATCAGCACGTCGCCGATGCTCTTGCCGCGCCAGAGCACCGAGAGGGTCTCGGAGCTGAAGCGCCGGCCGCCGCAGACGTCGCAGAGAACCTTCACGTCCGGCAGGAAGTTCATCTCGATGGTCTGCACGCCCTGGCCTTCACACGCCTCGCAGCGTCCGCCGGTGGTGTTGAACGAAAAGCGGCTCGCGGTGTAACCACGCAGACGCGCTTCACTGGTGGCTGCGAAGATCCGCCGGACGTCGTCCCAGAATCCAATGTAGGTCGCCGGGCAGGAGCGCGGCGTCTTGCCGATCGGCGTCTGATCGACCTCCAGCACTCGCCCCAGGTGCTCCAGTCCGCGCACCGCGCGGCAGCCGGCGAGTTCGGTCCGGCGTGGCCGGCCTGCTCGTTGGGTGGCGCGCGGTGCGCTCTTGGCCCGAGCCGCCTTGTCGGCCGTGCCGAGCAGGCGGCGCAGATTGGTATAGAGCACGTCCCGTGCCACGGTCGACTTCCCTGAGCCGGACACGCCCGTGATCACCACGAGTCGCGCGAGCGGGATCTGCACGTCGCCCGCGACGTTGTGCAGTGAAATATCCTCGAGCGTCAGGTGGGGGGACTTTGCAGTCGTCGCACGGCGCGGCTCGGCGGGATGGCGCAGCGGCCTGCGCAGAAAGCGCCCGGTGATGGAGCGCGGGTTGCGCATCAGTTCCTTCACCGTGCCGACACCGACGATTTCCCCGCCCTGCACACCGGCGCCGGGACCGAGGTCCAGGACGTGATCGGCGCGACGGATCGTGTCTTCGTCATGCTCCACCACCACCAGCGTATTGCGGTGGCTGGCCAGTTCGCTGAGCGAGTCGAGCAGGATCTCGTTGTCGCGCGGATGCAGGCCGATGGTCGGCTCATCGAGTACGTAGCACACGCCCTGCAGGTTCGAGCCGAGCTGCGCGGCGAGGCGAATGCGCTGCGCCTCGCCGCCCGAGAGGGTCGGTGCCGAGCGGTCGAGCTGCAGGTAGCCGAGGCCGACGCGCTCGAGAAACGCCAGGCGCGAGCGGATCTCGGCGAGCAGATCGCGCGCGATCTGCCGCTCGCGGGTTGAGAGCTTCAGCCGCCGGAAGAACTCTGCGGCGCGGCCTACGGGCTCCAGGGTCAGAGCGGCGATGGAGCGTTCACGGAAGCGCACGTTGAGCGCCACCGGGTTCAGTCGTTGACCGGTGCAGGCCGGGCAGGGCTGAGGCTCGTCCTCGAGCCAATCGTTCCACCAGTGCTCCTCGCCGCTCTGCTCGGCATCGAACCCGGACATCGCCACGCCGGTGCCGAAGCAGCTCTCGCACCAGCCGTGCTTGGAATTGAAGGAGAACAGGCGCGGGTCGGGCTCAGGGAAGCTGCGCCCGCACGACGGGCAGGCGCGCTTGGTGGAGAACACGGTGACGCGCGCGGCGTTGGGCGCGAGCACGTGCACCAGCCCCTTGCCGAAATCGAGTGCGCGCGTGAGCGCCTGGTGCAGTTCGGTGTCGGTGCGCGCTCCGACCTCGATCGTCGCCACCGGCAGCTCGATGGTGTGCTCCTTGAAGCGCGAGAGGCGCGGCCATTTCGCCGTGGGCAGTGCCGTGCCATCGACGCGCAGCGTCTTGAATCCCTTCTTGTTCGCCCACTTGGCGAGGTCCGTGTAATAGCCCTTGCGCGCCACGACCAGGGGCGCGAGCAGTTCGATGCGCTTGCCGCGATACTCGCGCAGCAGCCGAGCGGCGATCGAGGCCGGACTTTGCGGCTCGATGGCGACGTCGCAATCGGGACAGAACTGAGTGCCGAGCTTCACGTACAGCAGGCGCAGGAAGTGATAGATCTCAGTCAGCGTCGCCACGGTGCTCTTGCGCCCGCCGCGGCTGGTGCGCTGCTCGATGGCGACGGTCGGCGGGATGCCGAAGATCGCATCCACGTCGGGGCGGGCCGCCGGCTGCACGAATTGGCGCGCGTACGCGTTCAATGACTCGAGATAACGGCGCTGACCCTCGTTGAACAGGATGTCGAAGGCGAGAGTCGATTTGCCGGAACCCGACACCCCGGTGATGACCGTGAAGCGGTTGCGCGGGATGCGCGCATCGATGTTCTTGAGATTGTGCTCGCGGGCATTGTGAATGACGATGTCGTGCCGTGCCGCCGGGTCGATCAAAGCCCGGCTCGCGGCCGGCTCGGCAACGATGGACGGCGGCTGCGCAGCCGGCGCCTCTCCGGTCAGGGACTGTTCGTATTCCACGAGCGCCCGGGCGGTATGCGACTCGGGGTGGGTGCGCACCTCGGCCGGCGTGCCGGTGCAGACGATGTTGCCGCCGTCCTCGCCGCCTTCCGGACCGAGGTCGATGATCCAGTCGCTGGCGCGGATCACATCGAGGTTGTGTTCGATCACGAGCAGCGATTGGCCGGCCGCGAGCAGCTTGCGGAACGCCATCAACAGCCGGGTCACGTCCTGAAAGTGCAGTCCGGTCGTCGGCTCATCGAACAGGAACAGCTTGCCCTTGTGGGTTATGCTCGAGAGTACGGAGCCCGCCTGGGCCAGATGGCCGGCGAGCTTCAGTCGCTGTGCCTCGCCGCCGGAGAGCGTCGGCACCGGCTGGCCGAGCGCCACGTACTCCAGACCGACGTCCGCGAGCGGTGCGAGGCGCGCGCACACCTCGCGTGAGTCGCGGAAGAATGCCAGCGCCTCCGTGACCGTCATTTGCAGCACTTCGGCGATGTTGGCGCGCCGGCCGTCGGCGCCCTCGCGGCGGATGTCGAGAACCTCATCGCGGTAGCGACGACCGTTGCAGTCCGGGCAGCGCAGATACACATCGGAGAGGAACTGCATCTCCACGTGCTCGAAGCCGTTGCCACTGCAGGTCGGACAGCGGCCGTTGCCGGAGTTGAAGCTGAACGTGCCGGCGGTGTACTTGCGCTCGAGCGCGGCCGGCTCCGCGGCGAACAGGGCGCGGATGGCGTCGAATGCTCCGACGTAACTGGCCGGGTTGGAGCGGGTCGTGCGGCCGATCGGGCTCTGGTCGACCATCACGACGTCGTCGATGAGTTCCGCCCCCGCGAGGGCCGCGAACGAGCCGGGCGCTTCAGTCGGCTTGCCGTGGTATTTCAGCAGCGCGGGGTAGAGCACATCCTCGATCAGCGTGGACTTTCCGGAGCCGGAGACGCCGGTGACGCACACCAGGCGCTTCAGCGGGATGCGCACCTCGACGTTCTTCAGATTGTGCTGCGTGACGCCGCGCAGCTCGATCCAGCGGTTCGAGCGGGCCTCGGCCACCACTTCACCCGGCGGTGGCGGGCGCGTGCCCGGACTCTCGGGACGCTCGCTGCCGACGCGCTTGCGGCCGCTTAAGTACTCCCCGGTCAGCGAGCGCGTGCTGCGGCGGATTTCGCGCGGCGTGCCGAAGAAGACGATGTCCCCGCCGCGCTCCCCGGCGCCGGGACCGAGATCGAGGATGCGGTCGGCCTCGAGCATGATCTGCGGGTCGTGCTCGACGACCAGCAGCGAGTTGCCCGCATCGCGCAGCCGCTTCATTACCGTAATGACCCGCTGCATGTCGCGCGGATGCAGTCCGATCGAGGGCTCATCGAGTACGAACAGGGTGTTGACCAGCGAGGTGCCGAGCGCGGTGGTGAGGTTGATTCGTTGCACTT
>JAJZSQ010000151.1 GCA_021849615.1 Pseudomonadota bacterium | reverse complement strand
ATGAAGCGGTACTAATCGCGGCCGCCACCCTTGCCGGCTTCGGACGCGGCGCCAACGGTGCGGCCGGCCCCTTCTCGCCCGTCGAGCAAGCCTGGCTCGCCCGCGAAGTCGACGGCGAGGCGCGCCGGCGCGCCCTGTCCTTCAACGCGACGCTCGGATTCGTAGGGATGGGCACGGGCGCACTGCTCGTCGGCGTACCTCCGCTGCTCGGCTTCGGCTACCACGGCCTGACCAGCTTCCGCATCCTCTTCACCCTGCCGCTGCTCGGCTCACTCGCCTCGCTGGCACTGATCGGCTGGACGCGCGAGGCGCCGCCCGGCGCGCCAGTCGCGGCCCCGGAGGAGCACCTCGAAGCGCAGATCAAGCGCGATGAGAACCGCCGCATCCGCAAGCTAGCGCTCACCAACGCCGTCAACGGACTGGCGATCGGCATCATCGCGCCGCTGATCGCCTACTGGTTCCTGCGCCGCTTCGGGGAGGGGCCGGCGGTCATCGGACCGGCGCTGGCCGCGAGCTTCGCTCTGGCGACGCTGGGGGCGGTACTGGCGCACTGGCTCAGCCGGCGCATCGGCACCGTACGCGCCGTGACGGCGATGCGCCTGGTCGGACTCGCGCTGATGCTCTGCATCCCGTTCTCGCCGGACTTTGGTCTCGCCGCGGCACTGTATGCCGCACGCGGCCTGTTCAACCGCGGCACGGCCGGCGTACGCCAGGCGGTGGCGGCCGGACTGACCCGCGCCGAGCGGCGCGGTACGGCCGCGAGCGTGCAGAATCTCTCGATGCAGATTCCACGTGCGATCGGCCCGGTGCTCGGCGGCTGGCTCATCCATCGCGGCGAGTTCACCGCGCCCTTCATGATCGCCGCGGCGCTGCAGGCGCTGTACATCGTGCTCTACCAGCGCTTCTTCGGCGGCGCGGACGAAACCGCCCGGACCGCTGCGGCCGCCGGCGGCGAGCCGCTCTAGCGCACGCTCGCCGCAGGGCTGGGCGCGAGCCGACCGTTGTGCCGCCGGGAGCGGCGTCGACTGCGGCTCAGACCGTCAGCCCGAGCAGCGGCCCCATGGCGGCGGCACCGAGGAGCACGCCGAGGGCGAGCATGACGGTGAGCAGCGGCAGCCAGAGCGCCGCTCGCCCCGGAATCCCGAGCATCCGGCGCACCACCGCCCGCCCGCCGCGGGGCAGGGGCGCGAGCAGCCGCTCGACGCGCCGCTGCAGACTCTCCCCATCGCCGATCAGGCGCGCGTGCGCCAGTTGCGTCCCCGGCATCAGCGTCCGCTCGCGCGCCGGGAGCGCCCCCAGGAAGCGCACCGACGCCAGCACGGCGGCGGCCAGATCGGACCCGTCGGTCCCGCTGCGGCGCGCCTCCTCGTCGCGCAGCCACTCGAGCGCCTCGAGCCAGTTCTCCAGTCGTCGCCGCGCCTGGGGCCACGGCCACTGCAGGTCCGTGATCAGCTGCGCCACCCAGATGCGCAGCGGATCGCGGTGCCGGCCGTGAGCGCGCTCGTGGGCGAGCGCGGCGCGGATCAGCGGCTCGTCGAGCCTACGGGCGAGAAAGGGCGAGAACAGCACGCGGGGTGTCATGAACCCCACGGTCGACACCCCGCACTCGGGCGGTTCGCGCACCAGTGCCCAGCCGGCCCGCAGCAGCGCGCGCAGGAACAGCAGCCCGAACGGCAGCCACAGGGCCACCACCACGAACGGGTCGAGGGGCGTGCGCACCGGGTCGGGCTGGGTGAGCGCCCAGCCCGCCAACCACGCCCCGAAGGGCAGCATCGGCAGCGCCGGCAGACAGACTTTGAACCACGCGACCTGCTCGAGCGTCTCGGTGTCCGCCCCGACCGGCAACTGCGCCGGCCAGTGCGCGAGCACCTGCAGCGCGCAGCCGCCGAAGATCATGAGCAGCATCGTCAGCAGCGTTTCACGTTCCATCGGGAGGGCTCCGGCGGGCCGCAACCGCCCGCTCCAGTTCCTGAAGCAGCCGAGGATCGAGTTCCTCGACCGCCTCGACCAGCGCGGCTGCCGCGCTGCGCGGCGTCGTGCCGAGCAATCGCGCCAGCGCGTTGCGGGCGCGGGCCCGCTCGACCATCTCACGCGCGACCTTCGGCCGGTACTCGAACGCTGCGCCCTTGCGCTGGCGCTGAATCAACCCTTTCTCGCGCAGCCGGTCAACCACCTTGGCGGTGGTCGTATAGACCAGCCCCTGCGGCGCGCCCAGCCGCTCGTGCAGCTCGCGCACCGACGCGGTGCCGAGGTCCCAGAGCGCAGCGAGCACGCTGTACTCCAGATCATCCGCCGGCAGCCGAAAATGCTTCATGGGCCGAGTCTACGACCCGCGTCGTACCGGGACAAGCGCGCCCCAGAGGTCCGCCCGGCGCCTTGAGCCAGGCTTGACGGCTGCCGGCGCGCCCAGCGCAATGGCCCATTCCCGCACACGCGCCCTCCGGTCCCGATGCTCCACGCCTCCCTCGCCCATGACCTCACCTGGCTGATCGGCGCGGCCGTGATCTGCGGCATGCTGCTGCGCCCCTGGGATCTCTCCGAGGCACTGTGGGCGGCCGGCGGTGCGGCGCTGCTGGTGCTCGGCTCGCTCATTTCCACTCAGCAGGCGCTGCGCGCCGTCGGCCGCGGCACCGACGTCTATCTGTTTCTCGCCGGCATGATGCTGCTGGCGGAGCTCGCCCGCAGCGAGGGCTTGTTCGACTGGGTCGCGGCCCACGCGGTGCGCACGGCCGCCGGCTCACCGCGGCGGCTGTTCGGATTGATTTACCTGGTCGGGATCGCCGTGACGGCGCTGCTCTCGAACGATGCGACGGCCGTCGTGCTCACCCCGGCGGTGTACGCCGCCGCCCGCCAGGCGCGCACCGAACCGCTGCCATACCTCCTGATCTGCGCGTTCATTGCCAACGCCGCGAGCTTTCTGCTGCCGATCGCCAACCCGGCGAACCTCGTGGTGTACTCGAGCCACCTGCCGCCGCTCGGCGAGTGGCTCGCGGCATTCCTGGTGCCGTCGGCCGCCGCCATCGCCGTGACGTTCCTCGTACTGCGCGCGACCCAACGGGCCGCGCTCGGGGGCACATTCACCCGTGCCGTGCCCGTACCGCCCCTGGGGCGCGCCGGTCGGCTCGCCGCGGCCGGCATTGGCCTGACGGTCGTCCTCTTGCTGTGGGCCTCGGCGAGCGGACGTGAACTCGGCGCCCCGACCTTCGCCGCCGCCGTCCTGATCCTCGCCGCGGTGATCGTGTTCGAGCGGCGCAATCCCTGGCCGCTGTTGAAGGGCGTCTCCTGGAGCGTGCTGCCTCTGGTCGCAGGGCTGTTCGTGCTGGTGGCGGCCCTCGGACGCACCGGACTGCTCGCGGCACTCGGGGTGCTGCTCGCGCACCTCGCGCAGCACGCCGGCGGACTCGCCGGGTTCATGGCCGGCGGTGCCGTGGCGCTCGCCAGCAACGTGATGAACAATCTGCCCGTGGCGCTGATCGCCGCGACGCTCGGGGCGAGCCATGGGCTCGCCGCGCTGCGCGCGAGCATGCTGATCGGCGTCGATCTCGGACCGAACCTCTCGGTGAGCGGATCGCTCGCGACCATTCTGTGGCTGATCGCGCTGCGGCGCGAGAAGGTGCACATGGACGCGATGAGCTTCCTGAAGCTCGGCGCGCTGGTCATGCCGCCGGCGCTGCTCGCCGCGCTCGCAGCGCTCGCCGTCGGACACGCCGGCTGAGGCAGGTGCGCCCCCGGTGCACGGGGATGAGCCGACGGACGCGATGCCAGGAACCTGCGGGCCCCTCTTCCCGACGGTATGGAAATCTCTACAATCCGCCGATGAGGATCAAATACCGGTTTCGCCAAGTACGGCGGCTCACCGCGGCACTGCTGCTCGGTGCGCTCCCCTCGTTCGCCCTCGCCGCGCAATCACCGCCGACACCGCCGGCCGCAACCGGACCGGCGCCGCTGCCCTCGCCGAGCGTGATTCATTACACGAAGAAGCCATCGGGGCTGAAGCACCTGTTTTTCCGGTCCCTCGGGGACATGAAGGCCTATTACACCGCACCGCTGCATTGGAAGCGGCGCAACTGGGAGTACTTCGGCGGCGTGGTCGCGGCGTTCGCAATCGCCCACCACTACGATACACAGGTGCGTCAGCACTTCGTCGGCAGCTCGAACCCGCCGATCGGACCGAAGCCGCCCTCGAGCGCGGTGTACACCGATGCGATGCCCGGCTTCGCGGCCTTCGCACTCACCTGGGGGTATGCGACCCTCACGGGCAACCGCGCCGGTAAATCCGAGGCCTGGAACATGCTCGAATCGGCGGGCCTCGCCTCGCTGACCGGCGAGGCGATGAAGTTCGCCTTCGGCCGACAGCGGCCCTACCAGACCAACGACACGAACAAATGGTTCGCCGGCGGCAGCTCCTTCCCCTCGCTGCACGTCACGGCGGCATTCGCCATCGGCACGGTGCTCGCCGAGTCGGGCAATCCGAAGATCCGCTGGCTGCGCCGCACCATCGGGTACGGTATCGGCATCGGCACGGCATACCTGCGCATGAAGCACAACGCGCACTGGCTGTCGGACACCGTCGTGGCCGCCGCGCTCGGTATGGCCACCGCGCATTTCGTGCTCGACCGCCGGGCGGCCGAGGCCATGGACAACTCAACGGTCACCGTCGTGCCGGTGCGCGGTGGCGCGATGCTGGCCTTCGCGCACGTGTTCCACTGACCGCACCGGGTTCACCAGGACAGATCCCGATCGGCCCCGGGGGCCTCCTGCGGCTGCGCGCCTGAGTCGTGCGCGCCGCTGCGCGACGTGCCGGTCGGCTCGGCCCCCTTCGCGCGCCGTTCACGCCAGGCGGCGAGTGCCTCGCGGCGCACGCGCTCGGCGGACGAGGCAGCCCCGGGTGTGCCCGGGCCCTGCGCCGCGCGGTACTCGAGCCAGTCGCGAACCGCCTGATGCTGGCGCGCCTGCGCCCCCTCGAGCGGCGCCGCGGCGCGGGTCCCGGCCGCCGATGCCGACCCGGCCCCGGCGGCGCGTTCGGCCCGGGCGGCCACCCGCGCCCGATAGCGCTCCCGGATCCGTTCGGCGACCTCGCTGCGTTCGCCTCGCCGCTCGGCGCTGATTGCCGCACGGGGCAGCCGGGGCAGCGGTTCGCGGTCGATACCCTGCGCGGCGAGACTGCGCGCATCGACGCGCATCTCGAGCTGCGCGGCCTGCAAATGCTCGTTGACCAACTCCGCCCAGCGCTGGCGGAGCGCGGCAAATTCCGCTCGGCCCGACGGCAGTCCGAGTTCCGCCCGCACCGTCCCGTTCATGTCCAGACCCGCCTTGGGCCCGAACCCCTCGGGGCGCACCTCCCGGGTCGAGGCCAGTAAATGGGCGTGGAAGTTGCGCGGATCGCCAAACGGGCGCGGCGCGTGCACGGCCAAGTCGACCGCGACACCGTAGCGATCGGCGATCTCGTGCGAGAACGTACGGGCGAGGCGCACGCGTGCCGCGGCAGACAGCTCCGCCGGCAGCGCCACCATGTACTCGCGCGCCACCCGCGAGTTCTCCCGCGACTCGATCCGTTCGGCGGCATTCCAGAGCGACGCCCGATCCTGAGCCCACTGCGGCGGGACGGCGAGCCGCGTCGGCAGCACGATCTCCTTGTGCAGCACGTCGCGGCGATTGCGATGGTCGTACAGCGCTCCAGTACGCTCATTACGGATGCGCTCCCCGGCGCGATAGGCGGCCGAAGCCGGCGCGTTGCGCCCACTCGAGCGCGACACCGTGTTGATCTGCATGTGAAAGATCGCCATCGCCCACCTGCACTGGCCGCACCGCGCCTCAGCGCGGGCGCCGCAGCCTCACGCTCAGCCACCTCGCCGACGCGGCGGTCTTCAGAAAGCCCTCCAGATCCGCGAGCTGCTCGATCTGCGCGGCCAGCACGGCCGTCTCGGTGAGGTGCTGCTCGCTGATGTGCAGCGAGCGGCGCGCCCCGCGGGCACCGCTGCCGAATCCTCCCGCTCCGTCCCGTCCACGCGAGACGCTGCGCCGGATGACCTCGCGCTCGCCGATCAGCCGGGAACAGAACTGCGCGGTGCCGCCTCGCTCACTGGCCGAGCAGCGCAAGATCAACGAATTGCCGCAGTTCTCGATGATCGTCTGGGCATCGCCGGCTCCGTAGAGCGCACTGACCTGGGCGATCCCGAGAATGGCGCCGATGCACCAACCCCAGGAGATCCGGTTCGCCATCGCCATGGCCCCGAGCACCATCACGAGAATGACCGCGATCGGCGTGAGCCACGCCAAGATGTTGCTCTCGAGCGCGGTGGCGCCAGTGAGAAACGGCGAAGATTGCGCCGCCGCGAGCGCCGGCAGCGCCATGGCACCGGTGAGAAATACCCGCGCCCACGTCCGTGCCGAGATATGCGACAGATCTGGCGCCGGAGCGATGCGCAAGGGATGGACTCTGACTGCACGAGCGGCAGCCGAGCGCAGCGACTGGGTGATTTTCATCGCCGGTGTCCCGCTGGAGCTGAGCGCCCTATCG
>JAJZSQ010000150.1 GCA_021849615.1 Pseudomonadota bacterium | reverse complement strand
GCGCGCTTGCGACGTGGATGCTCGAGCAGTTCGGGACGACGCCGCAGGCGGCATGATGTTGCTTGAGTTGCGCTCATGCATGCCGGAATTCTTTTCGTTTGTCGCCACAGGGTGTCCCTCCTATCCTGCACCTGCGCTCACGGAGCGCTGCCATCGGACCCACCCGACAGGAGAGTGAACATGACGTCACACAGCCGCAAACTTCGCGTGTTATCTCTGGTGCTGTACGCCGGGCTGTCGCTCGCGAGCACGACGGCCGCCTGGGCGGATGTGCAAGCTCAACCCTTCGTACTCACCGCGTACGGCAGCGCACCGGGCGGCAAGGACTTGCTGCGCGGACACTATCCCGCGGCAGTGCAGCAACTGCGCAGCGACGGCAGACACGCGCTGGAGCCGGCCGCAGTCAGTGCCAACAGTTGTGTGGCATTCGCCATGACACAGCGCTGGCGCGCCGCGCAAGACGCCTGCGACGCAGCGGTGCACGACGCTCGTGACGCACGTCTCGGCGCAGCACCGTGGACGGAATCGGCCACGATCAGTACCGATCGGGCGTTGGCCGCCGCCTATTCCGACCGCGCAGTGATGCGCTGGATGGCTGGCGATGCGCAAGGTGCGCACGCGGATCTGGAACGCGCGTGCACGTTTGCGCCGCAAGCCGGGTTCGTGGTGAGAAATGTTCGGGCGCTGCGCGCCCATCCGAGCGCGCTGCACGCGCACGGCAGTTGACGGATCCGGGAGACGGGGCGGACTCTCCCCCCCCTCATGAGGACGCCGCGTCTCCCGGAATCCACTCACTCCCCCGCGATACCGAACGGGTCCGGGAGACGGAACGCACGCTCACCCCCCCTCGAGCACGGTCCGTCTCCCGGAATCCACAGCGGACCGGGATGACGACAACACGGAACAGGGAGCACAAGGAAGTTTGCGGGTCCGGGGGACGAAGCGCGCCGTATCCCCCCCTCTCACGGCCGAGCTTCGTCTCCCGTCGCCCCCGGAACGAAATCCGGGTCCGTCAGACGCATCGACATGATCGGACCGAACTCGGCGAGCTGCGCTCCGATCCGCTCGGCATCGCCGATCACCACCAGCGTCGAGTTCTCGGGCCGCGGAAACGTCTCGGCGATGACGGCCGCGGCGAGAGTCGGGTCGACCTCGGCGAGCCGCGCCGGGTAGTCGTCGATGTCCTCGACCCCGAGTCTGAAGAATTCGAGGTCCGCGAGCGCGCCGGCCCAGTCGGCCGCGGTCTCCAGCCCGAGCGCATACTGACCGAGCGTGTAGGCTCGCGCCGAGGCGAGCATCTGCTCGCTCACCCCGTCGCGGTGCAGCCGCTCGAGCGCCTGCTGCGCGAGCCGGATGGCGCGCGCGGTGCTGGCGGTTGCCACGAAGGAGCGAATCGCGAACTCGCCGGCCACCGTGCCGCGCATGAAGCTCGACCGTGCCCCGTAGGAGAGGCCCGACTTGATGCGCAGCTCCGCATTGAGCAGCGAGGTGAAGCGTCCGCCGAACAGCGTATTGACCAGGTCGAGCGCGGCGCGGCGCGGGTACTTGCGCTCGACGCCCGCGGCGCCGATCCAGAAGTGACTCTGCGCCGCGCCCGGCGCATCGACCAGCAGCACGCGGCGCTGCGCCAGGGTGCGTGCCGGCGGTAGAGCCGCACGCACGGCGGCGCGCGGCCAGCTGGCCAGTGCATCGCGCACCGCCGCCTCGGCGCGGGGCATGTCCAGATCGCCCGCCAGCACCACGATCAGCCGGTCGGCGCCGAACTGTGCGCAGTAGTATTCGCGCGCATCCTGGTGCGTGACCTGGGCGAGCGAGCGCTCGCTGCCGTGTACCGGCTGCGCATAGGGATGCCCGGCGAACAGCAGCGCGCGACCGTACGCGTCGAGCAGTTCGGCCGGTTCGGAATCCTTCGCGGCTTTGATGAATTCGATCTGCCGCACGCGCAGCTGCTCGAACTCCTCGGCGGCCAGTTGCGGCGCGCGCAGCGTCGCGCCGAGCAGCTCGAGCATCAGGTCCTGATCGCGAGCGAGAAACCGGCTGCGCACCGCAATCGCTTCCGGGCCGGCGACGGCGCTGAAGCTGCCGCCGGCACCCTCGACGGTTTCGGCAAAGGCATAGGCATCGCGTGCGCCGGCGCCCTTCTCGAGCAGCGCCGCGACCAGCGAGGCGACCCCGGAGCGCGCCGGCGGATCGGCCGCGCTGCCGCCGCGCAGCAGCACCTGCGCGCCGATCAGCGGCACTTCGCGGCGCGGCAGCAGGATCAACGTCGCCCCGTTGTCCAGAACGAGGCGCTCGTGCGGCGGAACGCGAACCATCAGCGCTCGGGCCGCGAGCGGGCCCCGAGCGGCACCAGCATGCCCACGGTGCGCCGCTGCGGGGCGAGGATGTCAGCGGCCACCGCCTGCACCTGCTGGGGCGTGACGGCCGCGAGACGCTGCGGCTCGGCGAACAGGTCCGCCCAGCGGTCGTGGAACACCGCGTACTCCCCGAGCAGATGCGCCTTGCCGTCGATGGTCGCGAGGCGCTTCCAGAACCCCACGATCGCCAGATTGCGGGCACGCTCGAGTTCCGCTGGGCTCACTCCAGAGTCGATCAGGCGGGCGAGCGCTGCGTCCAGCGCCACGAGCGCCTGCTGCGGATCGGTGGACTGCGGCAAGGTGAGCGACAGCCACAGCAGGCCCGGATCGAAACCTTCCTGCCAGTGCCCGCCCACTTCGATCGCCAGGCGCTGCTCCTCGACGAGGGTCCGGTGCAACCGAGAGGCGTTGCCTTCCATCAGTACCGACATCAGCAGATGGACGGCGCTTGCGCGTTCGTCGGTCGCTGACGGGGCCTTGTAGGCACACTGCAGCAGGGGCGTCTGCACCTTGCGGCGGACGGTGACGCGCCGCTCGCCGAGCTGCGGCGGCTCGCGCTCATTCACCGGCGCAGGCGGGGCCTGCGCGGCAATCGGCTCGAAATAGCGTTGTGCCAGGCGAAACGCAGCGTCCGGATCGAGATCCCCGGCGAGCGTCAGCGTGAGATTGTTGGGGGCGTAGTAGGTCCGGTAGAACGCCTGCAGGTCCTCCAGGCGCCAGGCGCGGATGTCCTGCGGCCAACCGATTGTCGGGAAGCGGTACGGGTGAACGGTGAACGCCTCGGCCTGCACCCGCTCGGCGAGCAGTCCGTGATTGTTGTCTTCGACGCGCAGGCGGCGCTCGGACGCCACGACCCCGCGCTCGCTTTCGATCATCTCAGGTGCGAACGCCAGATGGGCCACCCGGTCGGCCTCGAGCTCCAACACCATCTCGAGCGCGCTCGAGGGGAACCAGTCCTCGTAGACGGTGACGTCATCGCTGGTGAACGCATTGTTGGCGCCGCCCTGCGCCTCCATCAGCCGGTCGAACTCCCCCGGCGCGCGGGTCTGCGTGCCGTTGAACATCATGTGCTCGAAGAAATGGGCCAGACCCGTGATGCCGGGCCGCTCGTTGCGGCTGCCCGCCCGCACCCACAGGTTCAAGGCGATGTTCGGAATGTGGTGCACCGGCCAGACGATCACCTGCATCCCGTTGGCAAGCGTGCACGCCTGCACGCCATCGCCGCCTGCCGGCGCCGGGCTGCGCAGCACTGGGGATCTTGCCAGGGCGGTTCGTCTCATGAGCGCAGTGTACGCCCCGATCCCGGCGGTGCACCTGCGCGGCGACCCTCTACGCCCTCCGGAGGACCCGCCGCTCTGCCGGTCGGGGGATCGCGCTGCCGCGGGCCGCTGCCGCGCTGACGGTCACGCCAATTTTTCGGCTCCCGTCCCGGTCACCGCCGGGCGGCAGACCGTGGCCGTGAGCTCCGCGACGATCCGTCGTTCCGCCCAGGTGGGCCCGGTGAGGCGGTCGAGGAATCCGCAGTGGCCGCCGTAAGGGGTCACCACGAGGCGCAGCCGCGGCGGGCGCGCCAGGTGGCGCAGGTCCTGCGCCGGAATGATCGGATCGTCGAGCGAGGTGATCACGAGCGAAGGGGTCTCGAGCGTCGCGAGCCGCTCGCCGGTGATCGAGTAGCCGTACAGATACTCATCGAGCGATTCGAATTCAGTGTAGCGGCGGATCAACTCGTCGGTCAGGCGGCGCAGGTCGTTGATGCCGCGCAGCTCGCGCAGATCGTACTGCTGCGGCCAGACCGCCTCCTTCTTGCGCAGCGACCGCCACCACTTGCGGGCGAAGTAGCGCGCATAGCCGGTGAATCCCTCCTCGAGCGCGCGCAGCGTTTCGTGCGGATCGAGCACTGGCGAGACGGCCACGACGGAGTGCAGATCGAGCTGTGCGCTGTGCGCCTGTGCGGCTGCGCGCAGCAGGAAGTTGCCCCCGAGAGAGAAGCCCACGAGGCGCAGCGGCTGCCCAGTGATGCGCCCCACCGCACACAGCGCGCCGCAGACTTCGGCGAGCCGGCAGGAGTGGAACAGGCCGGCGTTCAGATGATGGGTCTCGCCGTGATCGCGAAGGTTGAGCCGGAAGACGTCGAAGCCGCGCTCATAGAGCTGTTGCGAGAGCGACAGCACGTAGAGCGACTCGGCGCTGCCTTCCCAGCCGTGCAGCACCACCGCCGGCGGGCCACCCGCAGCGCCGCTTGAGCGCCAGCACTGCAGCCGCACCTCATCCCCGCAGTCGAGCAGAAGTTCCTGCTGGGCGGCGAGCAGCGGCTGTGCCCGGCGCACGATGGGGCCGCGCCGCAGCGCGACGCTCGCCAACATCGACTGCAGGTGGCGGTTGCGCAGCCACCAGGGCGGCTGAAAGTCTTCGGCCGGCACCTGCAACTGGGCTGGCGCCGGCATGACTGCACCCGATTCTGCGGCGTTCCGCGCTTCCGTCTGTATCACCTGCCGCCCCCGCCGGCCTCTGAACGATCGGGCGCGAGTGTAACTCAATCGGCTGAAGCTCCGCTCGCGGCGCCCCGCAGCCCGCGCGCTAGCGCTAGGATTTGCGGGCGGTGGCGAGGAACACGGAGTATGTGCGCCCGTGGTGCTCGAGGGTGCAGCAGTCCCCGACCGCAGCGTCCTGAAAGCCGGCCGCGGCCAGCCACGAGCGCAATTCGGCCCGTGCGAAGCCATGATGCACTTGCACGTCGGGGCCGTGAAACGATCCGTCTTCACTGTCCAGATCGGCGAGACACACCCAGCCGCCGGCGTTGAGCATCGAGTGGAATACACCGAACAATCGCGGCACGTCGGCAACGTGGTGCAGTGTCATCATGCTGAAAATGAGATCGTAACGCTCTGCGGGCAGCGGATCGCGAGTCAGATCCAGATCGATGACGCGCAAGTCGGCAGCGTTGGCGGCCGCGATCTTGCGTTCGGCGACGGCGCGCATGCCCGCGGAACTGTCCGCCAGCGTGATCGGTCCGATCGCTCCGCGCAGCGCGAACGACAACAGGCCGGTGCCCGCGCCATACTCCAAAGCTTTCATCGAAGGAGTCAGTTCGACCGCGCGGCGCACGGCCGCGGCCACCTGCTCGGCGCGCCGCACCTTCGCGGCATCGTCCCAGTGCTGCGCGCGCGCGTCAAAATCGGTCGGTGGTGCTTCGGACATCGGCAGAGCTCCTGCGTCAGCGGGCGCGGCGGTCGGGCGGCGGGAATCTTTTCAGATGCAGGGTGGAACGTCCAGCCGCGACGGCTCGAATCCTGCGTTATGCTGCGCTCCTGGGCCCGGCAGCCGGGCCAGGTTGGGCAGGTCCCATGAACACATCCTCTGCGTACCGTTCGAGCGGCACTTGGCCAGGCGCGCCGGCATGAAGACGCTGATCCTGCTGCGGCACGCTAAGTCCGACCATTCACCGGCGCTCTCGGATCGGGACCGCCCGCTCGCCGAGCGTGGCACGCTGGACGCGCCGCGCATGGGGCGACGTCTGCACGCGCGTGCAGTCCGGCTCGACAAGCTGATCTCGAGTCCGGCGGTGCGGGCGCTCGCAACGGCGCGGCTCATGGCCGCCGCGCTCGAGTATCCACCGCGCCGGATCCTCGTGGACGAGCGGCTGTATCCCGGTGACGTGGCGCATTTGCTCGAAGTCATCGGCACGCTCGACGAGGAGGCGCATCACGTCATGCTGGTGGCACACAACCCGGGTCTCAGCGAACTCGCCCACCGCTTCGCAGCGCAGATCACGCACCTGCCGACCTGTGCCGCGGCGGCATTCGAATTCGACGGCGCGTGGAGTGACATCACCGGCGTGGATTTCTCGCGAGTGACCCTCGAGACGCCGAAAGGGAGTTAGGCCGCCCGGGGCAGCGTTCGATACAGCTCGGCAAGACGGGCGGCCATGCTGGCCGATGACCAGCCGCGCGCGTAGGTGCGGGCCTGAGCGCTCAGCAGGTCGCGCAGGTCGGCGTCGCGCAGCACTTGCACCACCGCGGCGGCGAAAGGCTCCTCGCGCTCCTCGGCGATCACCGCGCCACACGCCGGGGCGAGGATGGACTTCGTCCCCAATTCAGCCGTGGACACCACGGGGGTGCCCTGGGCGAGCGCCTCGAGCAGCACCAGTCCCTGCGTTTCGGTGC
>JAJZSQ010000149.1 GCA_021849615.1 Pseudomonadota bacterium | reverse complement strand
TGGTGGAAGGTACGGCCGGTGACCCGGCGGTTGAGGAGCTCGACGCAGCCGATTTCGATGACGCGGTGCCCGAGCGACGGTTCGAGACCGGTGGTCTCGGTATCTAGAACGATCTGTCGCATGGGCGCGGAGTTTACCCGCTTTGCGTTCCATTGCGCCGCCGTGCGGGAATCCTCGGCTGGCGGCGCCCTGCCGCCCCCTCGTCTTCAGCTCCTCCAACTCGAATCGTCCTGCGGCAGCCTCATCCTGATCAGGACAGATCTAACGAAGCCTCAGGGTGACGCTCTGGCGCTCGGCGTAGGACTTGGAGACGTACGCCATGTCCGGGTTGCCCGTAACTGTCGTCGGACGCGCGCCGAGCCAGATGGTCGGGCTGTAACTGCGTTCCAGGCTGGCTTTTGGCGCATCGCCGCAGAGCTTCACGAGCTGCGAGGAGTCGATGGAGCCCGGCCGCGTCAAGTCGAGCGATACCGCGGCAGCGACTTTGCCCTCACCCGGCTGGTCAAGCCCCGGCTGTCCCGTAGCCCGGTCGACCATACGCATAGTCGGTCCCATAGACGCTTGTTTAAGTGGTTGGGCATGACCGCAGTATCTTTAGCCTGTCCCGCTCATTGCATGTATCACTAGCGATATATCTTTCATGATATATAATAGCCCCTGTGAATGGGAAGCAGATCATCAAAGCGCTAGAGCAGAGTGGATTCGAGGTGGTTCGCGTCAGCGGCAGCCATCACATCCTGTCAAACGGTCAGCGCAAGGTGACTGTCCCTGTGCACGGCGCCACCGATGTCAAGATCGGCACGCTCAAGAGCATCGAGAAACAGGCCGGAGTGAAACTGAAATGAGCACCACCATCCGTTATGCCGCCGTGCTGGCGCCACAGCCGGAAGGCGGATTTACTGTGACGTTTCCGGACATCCCCGAAGCCATCACTGAGGGCGATGATCGCGACGCTGCGCTGTTCAATGCAGCGGAAGTGCTGACGGCGTGCCTGGAGCAGCGTATGGAGGACGAAGAAGTCATTCCAGCCGCATCGAAAGTAAAGAGCGGGGAATGGATCGAGCCTGCGGCGGCGGTACAGGCGGCTCTGCTCATGCGCCAAGCGCGTGAAGAACAGGGAAAATCGCTGGCCGACATGGCGCGGGCACTGGATACGTCCTGGCCCGCTGCGCAACGACTGGAGCAGCCACGCGGCAATCCGACCCTCAAGCAATTGGAACGGGCAGCGGCAGCGTTGGGCAAGCGGCTGGTCGTCGGCCTTAGCTGACAGGCCAAAACTCAATCTCACTCACGACCGGCTGATCGTCTGCACACCAGCGGGCATCACGCCGCGCGGTAACTTAAACCGCCTGGGGCGCTCACGTCCCCTTTCGGATCATCGCGCGTGATCAACCCACGAATCCCGCAGACACCGAGCGCAGATATCCGGCCACATCCTCCGTTCGGCCTTCCTCCACCAGCTCAAGTGCCGTCTTGTAACCGAGCGTCGGAATCGGCGCATTCTTGAACAGATACCGGGCCTCGTCCGCATCGCCGCGCACATCCGTGATGATCTGCAATACCCGCACCACATTGCGCGCGAACGCTTGCGCCCGCGGCGTTTCCGGATGGAGGCGCAGGCTATTGCGGTGCACACCGGCGAAGCGCGCAAGATCCTGGAGGGGAAGCTCGAGCAGCGCAGCGAGCTTGTCCGGCGAGATCGAAGCGGTGCCGGGCAGGCGCAGCGACTCGACCAGCGCATCGGATGGCAGAGCGGCCATTGACGACTCCTGCGTGATGCCAATGCGCACAATATACGCACAATTCATGAATCGCGCCAGCATGCGACTGCGACGCCACGCACGGACGCATTCCCCGTCGAGCCCTTGGGCACCCCACTGCAGATCGCCTGATTAGCGGCTATGCCTCCCGCTGGCGTGCGCCTGCTGCAGCGCATCGATCGCCTCGTTCGCCAGCCGGTCGACCCGCTCGTTGCCCGGCACCCCGGCATGACCGGGGACCCAGTGCCACTCCACCCGATGCCCCGCGGCGAGCGCCTCGAGGCGCTGCCAGAGGTCCTGGTTCTTCACCGGCTTGCGGTCCGCGGTGCGCCAGCCCTTGGCCTTCCAGTTCGCGAGCCACTCGGTGATCCCTTTGCGCACGTACTGCGAATCGGTGTAGAGCCGCACGTGCACCGGGCGCTTCAGCGCCTCGAGCGCCCCGATGACCGCCATCAGCTCCATGCGGTTGTTGGTGGTGAGCGGCTCGGCCCCCGAGAGCGTTTTTTCCCGCTCCCCGAAGATCAGCAGCGCGCCCCAGCCGCCCGGGCCGGGGTTGCCGCGGCAGGCCCCGTCCGTGTAGATCTCGACCGCAGCGCCGCTCATGGCGAGCGGCGCAGGCCGTGGCGCACCGGCGGTGGGGCGGGCTTCACCAGCGCGCCGAGCATCGCGCGGCGCAGCCGCGGGCGCATCGGCGTGAGGGTGTACACCTGCTTGCGGGCCTTGAGCAGATAGGCCCCGGCCGGCAGCGGGAACGTCAGGCCGCGGCGCAGCAGCCGATCGGCGCTCTCCCCGGCGGCGAGCCCGCCCGCCCAGGGACTGCGGTACAGGTAGCGGCGTGCGGCGAACACCTCGTAGCCGAGCAATGCCAGCCACTCGCGCACGCGCCGCTCCGAGAGCACGCGGCGCAGGCCCGGCGGGAAGCCGCTGCGCGCGAAGCGGGCGCGCTGGCCCCACAGACTCCAGGGCTGAAACCCGAGCACGACCAGGTGCCCCTCACCGACCAGCACCCGGTCGGTCTCGCGCACGATGGCGTACGGGTCGCTCGCGAATTCCAGGGTGTGCGGCATCAACACCGCGTCGATCGAATCCCCGCTCACGGGCAGCTGGCTCGGGCGCCCGAGAATGTCTGCATCTGGCGACAATCCGGGCGCGGCCAGAATGGCCCGATGCCGCGTACGGCACGCTTCCAACAGCGCGCGTCCCTCGCCCCAGGCGCCAATTTGCAGGCATTCCCAGCCGAACACGTCTTCGAGCGCCTCGGCCACCATCTGCGTTTCGGCCGCGATCAACGCGCGCCCCGCCGGGCTCGCCCACCAGCGCGTGAGCGCCGCCGCCGAGTCCATCTGCGCAGAAGTGTGAGTTTGTCCCATCAGGGGCTAGCCATCCTGTGTTATCAGAAGGTACATTTCGGGTTTGACACCGATTATTGTAATGTCACCCTCCGGCCTGTGCCCGAAGTGCCGGAGTGGAACGAACTTAACACGGCGCAGAGAGGGTCGGGAAATTGGCGATTTCAGTGAGCTGGGCACGCGGTGCCCTGGGTGTCCTCGGTGTTCTGGCACTGACGGCCTGTGCGACCCGCGCCCCGATGCGCCCCGTGAGCGCGACGCGCGTCGTTTCGGCCCCGCCGGTGCAGACCCAGCGCCCGACCCCGCCGCCGCCGCCCGTGGCGATCGCCCCGGCGAGCGCCCCGACACCGCCGCCCGCCCCGCCTGCGCTGCATTACGCGAACCTCTTCGCCCGCATCCGCGCCGGCTTCGCGCTGCCCGATCCGCACAAGCGCATCATCGCCGAAGAAGCCCATTGGTACGCCAATCATCCTGAGTTCCTGCAGCGCGCCTTCGGCCGCGCGGACATGTACCTGTACTACATCGTCACGCAGCTGCAGGCGCGGCACATGCCGCTCGAGCTGGCGCTGCTGCCGGTGATCGAGAGCGCCTTCCAGCCGTTCGCCTACTCGTACGCGCGCGCCGCGGGCATGTGGCAGTTCACCTCCGGCACCGGCAAGCTCTTCGGGCTGAAGCAGGACTGGTGGTACGACGGCCGGCGCGACGTGGTCGCCTCCACGCAGGCGGCCCTGAACTACCTGCAGCAGCTGCACGATCAGCTGGGCGGCCACTGGCTGCTGGCGATCGCTGCGTACAATTGCGGCGAGCTCAACGTCGAGCGCGCGATCCGCTACAACCAGGCGCGCGGCCGGCCGACGGACTTCTGGCACCTGATCCTGCCGCGCCAGACCGAGCTCTACGTGCCGCAGCTGCTCGCGATGGCCCGCCTGGTGCAGGATCCGGGCAAGTACGGCCTGTCCTTCAGCCCCATCCCGGATCAGCCGTATTTCACGAAGGTGCCCACCGACGGGCAGATCAACCTCGAGGTCGCCGCGCGCCTCGCCGGGATCACCTCGGATGAGATCTACCAGCTGAACCCCGCCTTCCACCGCTGGGCGACCGATCCGACCGGCCCGTTCTACCTGCTGCTGCCGGTCGATGCGGCCCCGATCTTCCAGCAGAACGTGACCGCGCTCACCGCCGATGAGCGCATGGGCGTCGATCTGTACAAGGTCCACCGCGGCGACTCGGTCTACTCGGTGGCGCGGCGCTTCAAGACGAGCACCGACCTGCTGCGACGGCTGAACACCCTGCCGAACGGCCACCTGGTGGTCGGCCAGCAGATCGAGGTGCCCGCGACCGTGTATCGCCTGCCGCAGAACGTGCTGGTCGCCGCCCGCCAGGCCGACCACTCCCTGTGGCGCAGCCGCTTCCGCTTCCGCGTCGTGCGGGTCCGTCCGGGCGACTCGCTCTGGGCCATTGCCCAGCGTCACGGCATCAGTGTCCAGCGCCTGGCCCAGATGAACGGCTTGTCGCTGCACCACACGATCCTGCGCCCGGGTGAGCGGCTGCGTCTGTACGCCGACGGGCGCGTCGGGCGCTTCGCGCGGCCCTCGTTCCGCGTCGTGCAGGTGCGCCCCGGCGACAGTCTGTGGTCGATCGCGGTGCGCAACCACGTGAGCGTGCATGCGCTGGCGCGGGCGAACGGCCTGCGTCCCGGCCAGGTACTGCACCCGGGCCAGCGGCTGCGCATCACTCCGGCCATGACGGCGGTGAGCTATGCGCCGAGCCGCGTCAGCGGCCTGCTCTCGGGGGTAGCCCGCACCGTGCACCGGGTGTTCTATACGGTGCGCTCGGGCGACACGCTCTGGCAGATCGCGCAGCGCTTCCAGGTGCGGGTCGCACAGATCCTCAGCTGGAACGCGATGAAGCTGCGCCAGCCCATCCTCGCGGGCCAGAAGCTCATGATCCTGGCCGATTCGGGCGGCTGATTGGTCTACACTGACGGCCCGGGCGCCCACACGGCGCCCGGGCCGTTTTTCATTGGAAGGGTTCTCGTATGGGATTTCTCTCCGGTAAGCGCGCGCTCATCGTCGGGGTCGCTTCGGACCGCTCCATCGCCTGGGGCATCGCGCAGGCGATGCACCGCGAGGGGGCCGAACTCGCGTTCACTTACGTCAACGAGAAGATGCGCGAGCGCGTGGAAACACTCGCCGCCTCGATCGGCTCGACGCTCACTGTGCCGCTCGACGTCACCGACGATGCGCAGATCGATGCGGCCTTCGCGCGGCTGCAGCGCGACTGGGGCCATCTGGACATCCTGGTGCACGCCGTCGCCTTCGCACCGCGCGAGGGGGTCTCGGGCAGCTTCGTGGAGAACACCAGCCGCGAGGTGTTCCGCATCGCCCATGACGTGTCGAGCTACAGCCTCACGGCACTCGCCCGCGCCGCCGCGCCTCTCATGGCCGGGCGCAACGGGGCGCTGCTCACGCTGTCGTACCTCGGCGCGGTGCGCTCCATTCCGAGCTACAACGTGATGGGCCTCGCCAAGGCCAGTCTCGAGGCCAACGTGCGCTTTCTCGCCGCGGACTTAGGTCCGCGCGGCATCCGGGTGAACGGCATCTCCGCCGGCCCGATCAAGACGCTGGCCGCAGCCGGCATCGCGGGCTTTCGCAAGATGCTCAATCGGGTGGCGGAAGTCGCCCCGCTGCGGCGCAACGTGACGCAGGAAGACGTGGGCAACGCCGCGGCCTTCCTCTGCTCGGACCTCGCCGCGGGCGTCACGGCCGAGATCCTCTACGTCGACGGCGGCTTCAGCACCGTCGGGATGAGCTTCCCGGAGAGCGATCCGGCCTGAGCCTGAACATCGGCGGCCGGCGATCGCGCCGGCCGCGTGAGCCTCACTGGAAGGCGTTCGGGTTCTTGCGCACCTTGGCCGTGGCTCTCATCTGGGTCATGTAGGCCACCACATCCCCGTCGGCATCGCTGCGCAGCTGCTGCTGGATGCGCGTGCGCGCCGTGAGCGGATTCTGGTTCGGCGCGATGCGCACCGCCGAGATGGCGAGCAGCACCGCACCGGCCCCGCCGCTGAGTGGCTTCGCCTCGTAGCGCGGCGCACCGGCGGGCTTCGGCGCATCGAAGGCCAGCTGGATGATGCTCGCCGGCACCGACGGATCGTCGCGGCCGATGAAGCGCGCCGGCGCGGCCTTCATGTGCAGCGCGCCCGCCACGCTCGCAAACGGCTTGCCCGCCGCGAGCTGCGCCTGTGCGGCCTCGGCGGCCGCGAGCGCTCCCTGCTCGGCACGCTTCGCCTGGATGGCCGCGACGATGCTCGCCTTGACCTCGGCGAGCGGCTTGACCTGCGGCCCGTGGCGCGCGATCACCTTCACGATGACCATCCGGTCATTGTCGAGGATCACCGGTCCGCCGATCGCCCCCGTGGCGATCGCGGCGCTGCCGAACACC
>JAJZSQ010000023.1 GCA_021849615.1 Pseudomonadota bacterium | reverse complement strand
GGTCGTTGGGGAATCGGGCTCCATTCTGTTCGCCACCGATCAAGCCTGCCGCCTGCTCAAGTATGCGCCGGGTGCGCTCGACGGTCAGACTGTCGAGTCCCTCATGCCCGAACGGTATCGCATAGCGCACATCAGCCACCGCCTGCGCTTCACGGACGAACGCCGTATGCGCCCGATGGGAACCGGTCTCCCGCTGGTCGCTCTCTGCAAGGACGGTTGCGAGCTGCCGGTGGACATCAGCTTGAATCCGCTTCAGCGTGGGTTGGTGACCCTCACTGTCGTAGGGATCCAGGTGCGAGAATCTGGCCCCTCCCTTAGATGAATCCGATCCACCGTCGGCTGGCGGTGGCCTGGTAGCATGCCCGGACGCTTGGGGTCCGAGTGGCCAATCCCCTGGGCGGTGAGAGCCGGGGCACGCGCGGGCGCGACGAGGCAGAAGCAGCCCGACTTATCGCGGCCCGCGGTCCTTCTTCGCGCGTGTCGCTTTGATCTCCTCGCTTAACCGCCGCAAGTCATCCAACGTGCGCTTCCTCGGGTGGGACTGAGCGTCCGCCGGCAGTGCGGATTGGTTGTATGGATCGTGCGGCGATGCAGGGTCCGGCCCGTGCGCGCCATCGCAGCTCAAGTCCGACCCGATCTTCCTGAGACGTCCGGTATCGATGTCACGGTCGAATCGTCCGGTCTCGCTCTGCCATTCCCAAGTGGCATTTCCCCGCTCATCGAATGCGACCCGCCCGGAGGGCTTGCGTGTCTTTTTGTGGGTGCTCATCTCACGGCGTTTCTCAGGGACAGGATGTTGCAGTGACTGGATCTGAGGCTGGAAAGGTGACTATACGAGGGTATCCGAAGTTCCCGATGACAAATGACAGCATGACGGTGGTACCAGGGAATCCCTGTTTTCGGACCGAGTCTAATAAGGTGGTTGATTGAACTTGATGAACCGGCGCGCGCGGTAGGAGCTCGACACGTGCCGACGCCCAATGCAGGAAGAGTGCGCTGCCCGCTGATCGCGGCGCTGGGGGCCGGGCGGATGGTCAATTCTCGCGAGCAGAGCTCGCACGGGTGATGGCAATCACGAGCGGCGGGGGATGATCTTCGAGTGGAAAGCACTGACGGAGTGGACCTCAGCAATCAACTCTGCCGCTGCGATTGCGCCACTCGCGGGAGTGGTTAGGCTGGGATGCCGTAGGTAATGCGCCCGAGCAGGTCTTCGACGCGGTCAGCGCCGTCGGGGGTCTGCGCGACCACAATGGGTCTCTCGCCGTGCAGTTCCCGATGCGGGGTCGTGAGAAACCGTGCCGCATCCTCCTCGAACAGCTCCAGAGCTTGAGCGCAAACTTTGGCGAGGTGGGCCGGCATATCCGGCGGCGGGGTGGCCAGCAACGCCGTCAGGCGAGATAGCAGTTCGTTCTCGCGTTCCCGCACTGCAGTCAGTTCCATAAGAATCGCAGCGAGGCGGTTACCAGCTTCGATAGTCATGGCTCAATCCAGACCCGTGTGTGCAGGGGATCAGAGCGCTTCCAACCCCGAGTTAGAAACATCATGTTATGTATTTTTGGCCGATCAGTGCATCCAGGCCGTCAGCCGTGTTCTCCATGCCCGAGTGCGAAATTCTTGCACCCTGGTGCGAGGAGGGGCAAGCTCATTGGTTGGATCACAGTTCGAGACGCAGACGCTTTATCAAAGACGCGCACGCAGGGCGCGACAGGAGGTCAGCAACACACGCACGAACCGAATACTTGAGCTGAACAATCCAGGTTCGGGGAAGAGGCACAGCGGACCCGCACGGTGAGGCGTGCGAGTCCGCCGCGGCGACAGAGACGTTCTTCGGCGCATCTGTTGTCGCACTTAGTATCTGCGCCTTCCTGATCCCGCGTCAAGAATCGGGCAGGTCCCCGAGGGTGAAGTATTGTCCGCCGGAGCGTTGGACGCTCGTCCGCGCTTCGGGCGGGCGGTTGGGGTTGCGCGCGCGGCGCGCCGCCTCGAGGGAGATCGTATGCAACCACCCAGTCACGTCCGTACTCGGCGCACCGCTGGGAAAGAAAGCGCGGTACGCGAGCTCGATGCCGAATCGACTTCGGTCACCGAGGCAGTCCCTTGGCCCGTCTCAGCGCACCCGGAGGACATTCCCTTCTCGCCGGGAACACGCCTGAGGCTCGGCGTCACTCAAGTGCGGCTGGTCCATGCTCTCTCGCTTGATCGGCTGCTGGTCAAGGACCTGGAAACGGGCGAGACGCGCATCGTCGCGCGCGCAACCGTAAGGCCCGTCGATAAAAGCCCCGCCGGGCCGGATCCGCAGCCCATCGAGGGCACGAACGTGAGCGACGAACAACTGGCGCGGCTGACCGCCCGTGAGGCGGTGCTGAAGCCCTACGTCGGTGGAGGTGAGTTGACTCGCAAAGAGGCACGACGCTTGGGCAGTACCTTGGGTGTTTCTGCCCGCACGGTACGCCGGTGGCTGCATCGCTACCGACGCGCCGGGGACATCACGGGACTGATGCCGAGACGCCGGGGTGTTCAGTCTGGCCAGCGCACGCTCGATCCGGCCCTGGACGCCATTATTCGTTTCGCCGTCGAAGCGAAGCTCAAGAGCAGCGGGAACTGCTCGGTTCGGGCAGTGTACGAGGCGATTCGCGGCGACTGTGCGGCTATTGGTAAGGCGGTGCCCGCGCGCGCGACAGTTCTCGGTCGCATCAAGGCGCTCAAAGCGGATCCGCAGTCTCTGCCTCCCGAAGTTGCGCAGGAGGTGCGCAGCCGGCGGCGACTCGTGCGCGGCTCCGCCGCCGCCCCCCACGCACTCTCCCGCGTTGAGATTGATCATACGCTCGTCGACACCCATATCGTCGATGCCCGGGACCGCGGTCCCTTGGGGCGCCCGTGGCTCACGATCGCGATGGATGTCTGCACGCGGGCGATCCTGGGATTTGTGCTCACCTTCGAGGCGCCGAGTCGCTTGAGTGTGGCGCTTTGTCTTCGCCACGCAATCTATCCCAAGGAGGGCTGGCTGAAAGCCATCGGCGCGAGGGGCCCCTGGCCGGTATTCGGTCGTCCGCAGTACATCTACACCGACAACGGGGCGGAATTTCGCTCAGCCTCGTTTCAGATGGGCTGCAAGCGCCAGCACATCGAGAACGGCTATCGGCCCGCTCGCACGCCGCGATTCGGCGGCAGCATCGAACGCCTGATCGGCACGTTCATGCGTCGCATGCGCCTGATCCCCGGCAACACGTTCAACGAGATTCTCGGCAAGCGCAGCCCGTACCCGGCTCAGCAGGCGATACTCACCTTGGAGGACCTCGAGCTCTGGTTCACCAACGAGATCACGGCTTACCATCATGAGCGCCACAGCACCCTCGGTGGGGCCCCACTTGCCGCCTGGGAAGCCGCGTGGCGCACGCCGCATGGCGTGGTAGTACCCCCGCACCCTGCCGACCCGCAGACACTCTTTGCGGATCTGCTGCCGCATGCGCTGCGGGTGGTCAAACCGGTTGGTATCGATTGGCACTGCCTGCGCTATCGCAGCGATGCCCTGGCGCCATACGTCGACCCCGACATCAAGCGCGTTGTTCGCATCGATCCGCGCGACATCTCCTCCATCTGGCTCGACCTGCCGCAGGGCGGGCACCTTCAGGTTCCGTGGGTGAATGCGGCCTGGCCGCGCCTGTCGCTCTGGGAGTGGAACGAGATCCGCGCCCGGGATGGCCGACGCGCAAAGGGCGCGGATCCCGAGCTCGTTCGACAGTGTCTTGCGGACAACGATGCGCTGATCGCGGCACGGGCGGACCGAGGGGAGCTTCGGGCACGCCGGCGCCGGGCCCGTGTCGAGCGCTGGCGTTCAGATGAGACACGACAGAACGCGGCGCCGTCGGCGCCGGCAACTCAACCGCGCACGCGCCTTTCGAACCAGAAGCGGGGCGGGCGCGGCGGGAAAGTTCCGGGTCAAGTGCCCCGGTTGCCGCCGCTGCCGCGCACGCAGCTCGAGGTGACACGCACCTCGGTGGAAAGTCCCGTCCCCTTCGAAGTGTTGGAGTAGTGCGATGGAAGAGGATACCGCCCAGTCCCGACCCGACCCATCGTCCAAGAATGCGCCGCGGTCGGCCGCCGCGCGCGCCCGCAAGGATGCGCGCGGCCGACCGGCCCGGGGCGCAAGAGTCCGTTCGCACTCCCTTGACACGCCGTTGGCCGCGGGGATCGACGCGACGCACCAGGAGACCTGGCCGCACCTCGACCCGGTCATCCACTCCATCGCCGCCGAGGACGATCTCGCGCGTGCGCGCCATATCCTCAAGGACCTGTACGTCAGTCACCCGCCCGCCCAGCAGGTGGAACGGCAGATCGAACAGCTGATCCGGCTGCCGCGACGCATTCGCATGCCGGGGCTGTTTCTCTGCGGCGATTCGGGCATGGGCAAGACGCACCTGTTGCGTCGCATTGAGCGGCGGCACCCCGAACGCGATGACCCGACGACGAAGCGGCACATCCGCCCGGTGCTTTACGCGCAGGTGCCGGCCGCCCCGACGGTGCGCACGCTGCGGCGAACGCTGATCGATGAGGCGAACATTGCGTTTCTGGACCACCCGGCGAAACCGTTGCCCCAATCGGTGCTGCGCCGGGGCCTGGCGGCGGCGGGCACCGAACTCATCGTGCTCGATGAGATCCACAACATCGAGCACATGGACGGCAAACAGCGAACGTGGCTGCGGGACTGGATACGCTGTCTCTCGAACGAAACGCAACGGCCGATCGTGCTCGCGGGCACCGAGGAGTTCGAATCCGCCCTCCTGAGCGACCGGCAGCTCTCGAGCCGCTATCCGATCGTGCGGCTCCCGCGATGGTCCGCGGGCCCTGAGCTCGCGGCCTTCCTGCAGGGCTACGAGCGGGCGTGCCCGCTGCGCCTCGCCTCCCGCCTTTCGGATCCCGCGGTGATGCACGCGCTGCTGCAGGAGACCGAAGGCATCACCGACTCGATCATCCGCTGCCTGCAGGCGGCAGCGCTGGTTGCGATCCGCGAGGGGACCGAGCGCATCGTCCCGGAGTATTTGAGTTGGTGGCGCGATCCGCCGCTGCTCTCGTACTACGAGGCGGCAGAGGCGGAGCCCGAAAACGTGATCCTCGCGCGAGCCTGGCTCCGAGACGAACGGCGGGCGCCGCCGCCGCTGGCGCCGCCCGGGCGCGCGCGCAATCGCGCCACGCTGTGGACGATATGAAAGGGCTGCGACGGACCGTGCTCGCGCGCGCACCGCTGCGGCCCCGGGCGCGGCTCGCCCTCGCGCCCCGGCTGCACGCGAACGAGACGCTCACTTCCTGGCTCGAGCGCTTCGCCGGCGCCTACGGCATGACGGTGCGCGAATTTGTGCTCTGGCTGGGTTACCCGGATTTTCTGGGATACGCTCAGGCGCCCTACGATCTGGATGTGTCTCAGCCGCCGGATCTGGCCGCAGTGCTGGGCGCGCACGCCGGTCTCGATGCGCAACGCATCGCGGCGCATCGCATGGGAAGCTCCGGTGCCCTGCCGCCTGAGCGTCGACGCGTGTTCTGTCCTGAGTGCTGGGCGGAGGAGGGCGCCTACCGGCGCTTCGAGTGGGCACGAGGCTGGTCGCTCGTGTGCCCTCGTCATCGTCGAGTCTTGCGCGAGCGGCCACGACCCAAGGGCCCATTGGTCCGCTGGCATGAGGAGTCGTGGAGCGAGTTCTATCGGGATGCGAGTGCCTGGGGGGATCTGCGCCCCTCGTGGCAGAGCGAAGAGTGGCAGTGGATCTGTGCAAACCTGGGTGTCGACCCGCATGCGGAATTCCTGCGCGCTTGGCCGTGGCTCCTCGAGCTCTCGGGAGCGCCCAACCGGCGCAGCAGTGCGCCCGAGGTCAAACAGGACCTCGCGCTCTACGGGATGATCCGGTTCTGGCAGGCCTCGTTGTTGCAGGCACTCGATGCGTCGATTCCGCAGGAGGATCTCATGACCGATACCTCGGGTGGCCACATCTGCGATGTGCGCACGCCCGACGTGCCGCACCGGATCCGCTTGCTGGCCGGCACGGTCGCGCGGCACCTCTGGGTGCGGCTCACCGAAGGGCACTGGCGGTGCGGCCGGCACGAGACTCTCGAGCGAGTGCTGAACGAGCCGGGGCGCTGGAACGACGAGGAGTGGTGGCTCGAGCAGCGCCTGCGGACCTGGCCGGCCGCGTTGCAAGCCTCGGGCCGAGAGCTCTTTCGACGGACGGATCCCTTCGTGCAGCTGCCGCCCTGGGAGCGCTGCCGCCAGTGCGTTCGGGGCGTCGATGGGGCCGTCCGGGAGGTGCTCTCGATCTGCCTGCCCGAAAGTTGGCACTGTCTCGCCCGGGACGCCTCCGTCGAGGATGCGCTCGCCGCGCTCCTGGGGCGCTATTCCTCGGTCGCGGGGGACGACAGGAGATTCGCCGCCCGGCTCGACTGCACGGCGCCGGATTGATAGTACCGCAGGAACGTCATGACGCTGCGGTGTCCGGTGAGCGCCATTGCCTCTTTCAAGGGCACGTTCTGCCGGCCGGCTTCGGTGATGAAACCGGAGCGTAGGGAGTGGGCGCCGAAATCCCCCTCGAGCCCGGCGAGCGCCGTGCGCCGCTTCACGATGCGCCAGACGGCCTGGTCGGCGAGCGGCTCGGCGGCCTTCGAGCCGCGGATGCGCCGAAAGATCGCCCCTGAGGTCACCCCGGAGGCCTCAAGCCAGGCGGCGAGGCCCGCGGCGGCCACCCCGACGACCGGCTTCACGGCATCCTCGTTGTCCGCCGTGCCCGCCTGGTCGGTCTTCGAGTGCGCGAGTCGGTAGAGATACGTCTTGTCGTCCACCTTCGTGAGATTCTCCATCACGGCGCCTGCGACCTCGGAGCGCCGCCGGCCGCCGGAGGCCCAGGCGAAAAGAAGCAGCGCCCGGTCGCGCACGCCGACGAGGCCGTCCGTACAGGTCTCGAGCATCGCGGTGAGCGGATCCTTGGTGAGCGCCGCCTTGGCGGCCGGTCGCACCCCGCGGGTCGCGTGGGCGCGGCGGATGCGTCGCACGAGCTCCCGGACTGCGGGATCGCGGATGGGATTCGCGAGTTCGCGCAGCTGGTGCGCTTTGGAGAGCACCGCAAGGCGATGCAACACCGTGTTGAGCGCCGGGGCGCCGCGGGAGGCCTTGAACCCACCGGCCACCAGGGCCTCATCAATCGCATCCGGCAGATCATGGACGAGTGCGCCCTCCGCAGCACCGGGTGCCCCGGCGCCGCCGGCGCGCTGCACGTGATCGACCAGGAACTGCAGCACCACCGGCACCGGCAGTGGCAAGGCGAGGGCGCGCCGATAGCGCAGCCGAAACCACGCCACCCAGTAGCGGAGCGCGCTCGCATAGCTGCGCACCGTGTTCGCCGATTCCCCTTCCTTCAAGAGCGCTGCGACGGAGGCCTGCGCCTCCGCATGCAGCACCTGCGGATCGAGCCCTGTCACGCAATCGCGCGGCACGAGGGCGGCGCGCGGGCGGGTGCCGGTTGGGTGAGTGTGCCGTTTCCGCATATTTATAGTAGAATATGTGTTATATATCACTAATGTCAAGGTCGACTCATGGTAAGGATCTCTTATCGTGAGTCATTTTACGACAGGGTAGGGCACCGAGTGACCACCGAATCTCATCCCGAGGAAAAGGCCGCTGCCCGGCACCGCTCCGACGCGCCGTACGAATCCCGGCTCACGCCGGCGTTGGATCCCGCGACCGCAGAGCCGCCGTCGGACGATGCGCAGAGCGCACCGGAGCGGCGCGCCGCCGGACCACCGCGGGCCCGGCGCGTCTCGGCCGCCGAGGTCTTCGCGGCCGCCGACGCACTGCTCGTCGAGGGCCACCGGCCCACCATCGACCGGGTCCGGGTGTGCCTGGGGCGCGGCTCGCCCAATACCATCAATGAGCATCTCGATGCCTGGTGGCGCCAGCTCGGCGCCCGGATCCGCGACCTCCCCGGACAGGAATTCCCGCAGCTGCCCGAGCGCGTCGCGCACACGTTGCAGCTGCTCTGGAATGAAGCGCTGAAAGGTGCGCACGACGCGCTGCGTGACGCCGTGACCGCCCGCGAGGACGCGCTGGAGCATCGGGAGAAGGCGCTGACGGAACGTGAGCACCAGTTGGAAGAAGAGCGGCAGGCTCTGGCGGCCCGCGGCTCGGCACTCGAGGACAGTCTCGCGCTTGCCCGCGCCCAGCTCGGCGAATCCAATCAGCGCGCGGCAGCTCTCGAGCAGGCGCTACGCGACCGCGAAGAGTCCCTGGGGAGCCTCCAGCGGCGGGTCGAGCAGCTCGAAGCTCAGGCCGCGAGTTTCGCTGACCGACTGGAAGCCGAGCAGAAGGCACGCGTTGTCGAGCGTGCCAAATTCGATGAACGCTATGATGCCGCCGAGCGGCGGTGGTTGACCGAGGTGGACCAGGCGCGAGAGCGCCTCAAGGTGAGTGAAAGGCAAGCGCGGGCCGACGCCGCGGACTGCGCTCGACTCCAAGATGAGCTGCAGCGGGCGAAGCGCGAAGCACTCGAAGCGGTTCACGAGCTCAAAACCGCCCGCGTGGTCAACGCGGAGCTGCGTGAGCGCATCAAGGCTTTCGGGGATCATTCGACGGCGTCCACCGGTCGGCGTCGCAAGTCGCGGCGGCCCCAACGGACGGCGTCTCCACGCAAGCGAGCGAACAAGACCCCGTAGTATTCAGATTCCCAAGGTCCAGCGACGCGGGACAGGGGAGATGCATGCCGACCGCAAAAGAGCTTCTTGCAGGGCGAACACTCAACAATGGCTGGAAGGTGACGCAGAGGGTCGCACACGCGGCGGGTGAAACCGGGGGTCACTTCTCCACCGGCTACCTCGTGGAGTCTCCTTCGGGGACACAACATTTTCTGAAGGCGATCGATTTTGAAGCGGCCATGCGAGATCGAGACCCGGCCCGGGCCCTTCAGGCTTTGACCGAGGCATTCAACCTCGAGCGCGACATTCTGAACCTGAGCAAAAGCAAGCGCATGAGTCATGTCGTCACGGTCATCGAAGACGGCACTGAGACGGTATCCGTCCCCGGCCCACCGCCGGCCGACCCACCGCAGACCGTTCAGTACCTCATTTTTGAGCTCGCGCACGAAAGCCTGCGGCACATGGTCACGGTGTCCAAGCGGCTCCCGATGTCGCAGGCGCTTTCGGCCCTCCACAACATTGCCAACGGGCTACGACAGCTGCATGGCGCGCAGGTCGCCCATCAGGATATGAAACCCTCGAATGCGCTGCGCTTTCCGGACGGGCTATTCAAAGTCTGCGATGTCGGACGGGCGTCGATGAAGGGGCGCGCGGCGCCGCACGATGGCTTGCCTTTCGCGGGCGAACGCACTTACGCCCCTCCCGAACTCCTGTATGGCCAGGTGGATCCGGATTTTGTGGTACGCCGGCTCGGGTGTGATGCGTATCTGCTGGGGAGCCTTGCCGCATTCCTGATTACTGGCTTGCCCATGACGGCGATGATTGCGGAGGAGCTCGATCCGGCGGCTCGGCCGGCGGTATGGACCGGCACCTATGCTGGCGTTCTCGGTCAGGTCCGGGCGGCCTACGCTCGAGCGCTCGATCGAGTGGCGGGCGAGATTCCGGCTGACGCCCCGTACCGAGACGAGCTGCTGACCTGCATCCGGCAGCTCTGCGACCCGGATCCCGCTCTGCGCGGCCACCCGCTCACGCGGGCAACGCTCGCTGGCGTCGGGAACGTCTATGATCTCGAGCGCTACGTCTCGATCTTCGATCGCCTGTCTTACGAGGCAAAGATCGACGAGCGACGCAAGGCCCGTCAATGAGCATCAGTCAGCCCGACGCCAACAGGCGCCTTCTGCCACGATGGCGGTCTTCGGAAGCGACCATCTCGACAGCGGAACTCGCGAGTACCTCGACCGTACAGAAGGAACCCGAGCCAGATGCGCACTTCGAGGAGCGCAAGCTCGAATGGGAACACGAGCATTCCATTGAGGTTGCCGCCGAATTGGTTGCCTCAGGCATTGTGCTCGGTCGCCTCAATGAGGTCGAGCCTGCGGTCCGGATGCTGGCAGACAATGCGTCCGATGCCACCCCGAGCATCCGGGCGGTCGCTCGGCGTGCGCTTGATGAGCGCTCAACAAACCCAACGGAGTCACCGAGACTTCGTCCCGGACGCCTCGATCCGACCGCTATTTACAGCCGAATCAGTGCATTGCGTCGACACGTGCATCTGCACCCGCGCGATGCCTACGCGTGGGTCGACCTCGCGCGGCTCTACACCATCTTGGGCCAGACATCGAGCGCCGATCGGGCGATCCGCATCGCCATTCGCCTCGCGCCAGAGGATCGGTTCGTATTGCGATCGGCCGTTCGGTACTTCGTGCACGTCGAGGATCCGCCGGCTGCACAACGACTCCTGAACGGCGCGCGCGCAACACGGGTCGATCCGTGGCTCATCGCGGCGGAAATCTCGGTATCGCAAGTCGCCAATCGGCGCAGCCTGACGGCGTCCATCGGGCAGCGCGGCCTTGATCATTCCCGGTGGACTCCCCGGAGCAGTTCCGAACTGGCGGGTGCCCTCGGGACTTTGCTTCTTGAGGATGGTGCGACGCAAAAGGCGCGGCAATTCTTTCGACGCAGCCTCGAGGATCCGACCGAGAATGCGATTGCCCAAGCTCAGTGGGCCAGTCAACGTACTTCGGGTCTCGTCGTACCCGCACCATTGTTCCAGCAGCCCACCACTTACGAGGCTCAGGCGCTGCGTGCTCGCCTCGACGGTCGCTGGGAGGCTGCCATCTCGAGCAGCTGGGAATGGGCCGACTTCGAGCCGACCTCAAGTCGACCCTTAATGATGGGGTCCTATGTGGCAAGCGTGGTGTACGGGGATGGTACCACCGTACTTGATTTCAGCGAACGCGGTCTGGATGCGGAACCCCATAATCCGGGTTTGCTTAATAACAAAGCGGTTGGACTCGCCTATCTCGGTCGAGTCTCGGAAGCGGTAACGATTCTCGCCAAAGTCGCAATCGACGCGAGCCCACAGTTCATTCAACCAGCCCTCTATGCGACGACCGGACTTCTCGCGTTTCGTGCTGGCGATTTCGCGACAGGACGGAAACTCTACGAAAGAGCCGCGACTCACCCCTACACCAAACGGGATCGCGATGTGCGCATTCTCGCTCTGTGGCACCTGGCGTTGGAGGAGGCTCTCGCGCGAACCGATCAGGCCGAGGCTGCCGCTGCACGGGCGGAGCGTGCGAGCAAAGACACCAAGCTCGCCGAGGTGGCGGCACTTCGAAAACGTCTCGAGGGGGCCAAGAGCGAAGCGCATGCGGGCCGAAGCCGACATTGACAGGTGCACAAAGGACCAGCGGCGGCCGCTGCAGATCATTTGTGTCACTGGGGTCAAAATTGCGAGTCATTGATGTCACCCAGAAGCTCGCGGGGGACATCAATGAGTAGTCTGGCGCCAGGCTGACCGCGACCCGCGCCGGGACCAGTGTCACCGGAGCGCCAACTCATTGAATAGCCGCATGTTCTCGGTGACACCTATGAATTGGCGGGTGACACGATTCAACAGCCCTCACAGGCGCCGACAACAAGTGCCCCAGGCTGGGCCAGCGACGAACTCCTTCTTTAACATAATATACATTATGCGCACTGCAAGATGGATAGAGGCTTTTCATGCGTCAAGTTCCTGAGGGCTGGTCGGGAATGGCCTCCCGCCAACGTGTTCAGCGCCTCACATCCAGTGCTCAGGGATGCAGTACCACGAGATTCTTCTCCGTCGCCCCCTGAACGGCCTGAAGCGGTATCCGGCCATCAAATGTTACGAATCGTCCGTCATGCTGAACAGCGAGGCCGAGCAGGTACACGTCCGTGATCTGCCGTGGACCGTGGATCCGCGTTGCATCGAATACAGCCGGATCGAGGAGACTTGACGCATCCTCCCAGAATTCATGGATGCTCTCTCCGCACGCCTCGGCCAGTCGCCCGACGAGCGCCTGAACGGGCTGCGGGTTGGCATACGACGGGCTCGACATGATGCGAACGCAACCATTCTGGGTCAGCGGGCAGGATGCCCAGCCTTCCTTAGCATGCCTCGCGAACCATGCCATCGCAGGCTCGTGCGATACGTGATCAGGATCAAACAGCGCAATCAGCACGTTGATGTCAAGTAGAGAGCGCACGGTATCCCCACAGCCTCACGCCCGGAAGAATCATCGCTCAGTCGCTGAAGACGAGGTCTGCACGCTTGCGGCGGCTAATACACGTCGTCCTCGCGGAGCTTGTCGATCTGTTCGTTCGTCACCAAGCGGCCACGCGAGGCGAACGGCCTCACCCCGTAGACCGCCTGCGGCTCCCGCACCGCCCCCGTCTCCTGTGGGGTCGTCAGTGCGCGCCGTGCAAGCTCCGAGATCATCTGCCCCACAGTCTTTCTCTCGTACCGAGCCCGCTCTTTGGCGGCCTGGAGTACGTCGTCCGCGATATCGATAGTGGTGCGCATGCATCAGATGCTGGCGCATCACGCATCGGATGTCCAGCGTGATTTGATGCTGTCAACCTCCCATCGGCCTGGTGCCACGTCTCGGGGAATGACCGGCAAGCCGTCCGCGGGATGGAGCACAGTCTTTCCGCAGGCTGAATCCCAGGCTTCGGACGGGCGCGTACTTTCCGTGATGATGACGCGAGGCTGCCGAACTTGAGCTTCGCAGCTCATTGGCCTCACGGTAGCACTGCGAATCTTGATGATGTTTTCAGGGCACCATGGGATCTGTTTCGAAGGTCCAGTCCATCTGTGCCAGGCGACGTGCCAATACCGGCTCGAAGCCCAATGCCACTGCCGCGATAACCACGGACACGGGCAGCAGCCAGACCTGCAGCCCGTGGGACGCAAAACCGGTCGCAAAAGTCATAACGGCGCTCATGCCGGCCACGGCATTGAGTGCAAAATTCATTCCTTTGCCGCCGATCTCACTCCAGAGCAGAGGCGCTGCCACCACGTAGCTGAGCCCAAAAACCAGTGCAGCCGCGGACACACTCGCCTCGAGCGCGTCCGAGAGTGGACCTTTGATGAACGCAATGAGAGTCAGGAAGATCACGAGGGCGACGCTTCCAGCCAGCTGAATCCCATTGCGCCTGTGGGCTTGGAACAACGCCCGGGTGAACCCGTTGCGCGTACCGTTGCGCCCCGCCAGATACAAAAACGGCCAGTCGCTGCGAGACAATAGCCATTTTCCGGTCGACATGATGGCGAATATCGGCAATTCGGCTATCGCCATCATGACACTGCGGTGCAAAGCGCGCCTGAGCGGCTCGTGAAATTCGCGTGCGAGCACTCCAGCCCCGATCATGAAGCCCAAGAAGATCGCGCTGTTGAGTACCCATCCACAAGGCCCGAACGGCGTCATGAGCGTTCGTGGTAACGGGTCGTCTCGCCAGCGTCTCGGTTGCCAGCAGAGCAGCTTCCATGTCGCGGCCACTACGCCACGATTGGGTGTCCCAGTGCTCTGCCCTGCCCTCAGGTCCTGGCGCTGTTCGGATGATTCAACGTCCAAACGAGCTTGGGCTGGTACATATCGCAGCCTCGCGACAATCACAGCAGACGTTGCGAGTAGAACTGGCACGGTCACCCACGGCGGAGCGAACAGCAACCAGGCCATGCTATTGGGGACCAGGAAGAGCAGCGACAAGGGCAGCAGCACCAGTATGAGCAACAAGCGCTTTCGACGGGAGTGCCCAGTAGCCTGAGGTGACGACAAGCCGCCGATCATCGGCAGCGTG
Organism: Pseudomonadota bacterium; assembly: GCA_021849615.1. Taxonomy (GTDB): domain Bacteria; phylum Pseudomonadota; class Gammaproteobacteria; order Steroidobacterales; family Steroidobacteraceae; genus 13-2-20CM-66-19. The sequence continues at coordinate 18,067 of JAJZSQ010000023.1, read as the reverse complement.
GCAATCGCAAGGCTGCCGATGACAGGTCCGCCCAATGCGAGCAAGGGCATGGCGAGGGCCAATCCCACCAAGAGCAATACCGTTACGATTGCGCCGTGTTCTGCGTCAATGAGGCCGGGCACCGCCATCGATACTTCGGTCGTGACCTGGCGCCAATAGTGGCGCGTCACGCACGATGGCGCAAACAGTGCGACCATCCACCACGTCATCACGAACGCAGAAAGCCCGTGGTGGAACATTTCGGCCAAGCCGTGGATCTGCACGAAGCGACGTTCCGCCGGAAATCTCAGCGCGACCAGAAGGCTGAAGATTGCACTGGATATCGCGAGCAGATTCTCTCTCACCAGCGTCGGTTGCAAATAGTTGCGCAGCGCCGCCCGGGTCAACCGAAGGTTCATCGCGTCATCTCCAGGAACGCTGCCTCCAGATCCGGTTGTCGCACGACGACGGTCGTACCTGCATGTTGTGCCGTCCGGGCCGCAGCCGCGTCATCCCAACCGTCGACGAGCAGCTCGCCCCTGACACGATCGTCGGCCAGCACCGCGAGCCCCTCCGGGAGTGCTTCACGCGGAGCCTGTACCCAGCGCATCGTGGTGCGAAATCGTTCCATGGGCGTGTCGTGCACGATGACTCCCCGGCGCATGAAGATCGCTCGGGTGGCGACTTTTTCGAGATCTGAGAGGATATGGGACGAGATTAGCGCGCTGCGACCGCTCTCCCTGCAGAACCGGGCGATCAGCGCGACGAAATCGAGCCGTGCCTGCGGATCCAGGCTCGACACCGGCTCGTCGAGCACCAGAAAATCCGGTTCATGCCTCAGGGCAAGCAGAATGGCCAGACGTTGCTTCTGTCCCCCGGACAGCGCTTTGACCCGCCGCTTCATGTCGAGCCCCGCCCACTCAAGCAGCCACGTCGGGACCGGATCCGGCGCACGGGCATAAAACTTGCCAAGATAGTCGATCAGTTCACCGACTTTGAACCAGGTGAAGCCGTTCAGCGCTTGGGGAACAAAGCCAATCCGGCCGAGCGTCGAAGGACGCAGTTCCTCGGCCCGCTCGCCAAAGAGCCGCACTTCACCGGCGCTTGGCAACAAGAATCCGAGCAGGCAGCCGATCAGCGTCGTCTTTCCGGCGCCATTGGGCCCCAGTAATCCGACAATCTCGCCCGCACCTATGGTGAACGAGACACCTGCCAGCGCTTCACGGTCCCCGTAGCGCTTGCGCAGCGCCTGTACATCCACGAATGTCGTCACACTCCACCTCAAGCGTCCCATTCTTTGCGTTGCGCGCCGTCATCGGCTCTGAGTTGTTCGATACGATAGCATCCCAATCATGGCCGAGCTATGCCGCGACCCGCCGCGGCATCTGCAATGCGGTGGCGAAGATCGGCGCATTTAGACATATCTTTGCGGCAGGGTGCGCGGCTTGCTGTGCGACGGACCATGACTACCGGGTATCACTGGGCGGTGTTGATCGCGCGGCTGCGCTTTCCGGCAGGAGTCGGCCCCACTACTCCCCCCGTGTCGTCATTAGCCATTGAGCCATACCGCGCGAGCCCTCTCAGGTATTACGAACGCCGGTTTCGCATCGCCTGTCACATCAGTGCCCACAAAGGCATACAATCCGGCGATCGACACCAGGCGACACGAGGTGGACGTGGGCACTGATCGGATGGAAGCCTTCAGCGACGGCGTGATTGCGATCCTCATCACGATCATGGTGCTCGATCTGAAAATCCCCCGCGAAACTGACGTGCGCGCGCTCGTTCCCGTAGTGCCCACGTTGCTCACCTACGTGTTGAGTTTCATCTACCTCGGCATTTACTGGAATAATCATCATCATCTCCTGCTGGCGACCCATCGGGTCAGCGGGGGCATCCTCTGGGCAAATCTCCATCTGCTGTTCTGGCTCTCGCTCGTTCCCTTCACCACCGGCTGGATGGGGGAGAATCACTTCGCGCCCTTACCGACTGCAGCCTATGGCGTCGTCCTGCTGATGGCTGCCGTCGCATGGTGGATTCTGCAACAGCGGATCATCGGGACTCAGGGGGACGGGTCGATCCTGCGGCAGGCCATTGGCGGCGACTGGAAGGGCAAGGTCTCCCCCCTGCTCTATCTTCTCGCCATCGTAGTCGCTGGCTACGCACGATGGATCTCGGTCGGCCTTTATGCGTTGGTGGCGATGCTGTGGCTCATCCCGGACCGGCGGATTGAACGGGTGCTCGTCGTGTCTTCCCCAGAAGAGTAGCTTCGGCATTGCAATTCCCAATCCGGGCGCAGATGGGTAAGGCGGGAACGCCCGTTCAATTGAAGCTCGCGGGATTCCATCCAGTGATGCCGTGAATTCACACGATCAGAGCGCTGCTGTAGGATTGCCACGGATCACTAGTGGCGACCTTTGCCGGAACGAGCACGGTCGCGGCTCGGCTGGTCATTCAGCGGCGGGCACGGCATGACGGTGTTCGGTACGGTCTGCAAGACCCTCCTTCGGGCCATGAGCGCGTCGGGTAATGCATATGTCGGGGACTCGCATTTTCCGTAGGGCGCTTCGGTGCATGCCCGGTGCCGTGGCGCTTATGGTACTCATCGTACTGCCCGCTTTGGCGCGCCCGGCCGCGCCTGACGCAGCGATGCTGAAGCCCGTCCAGGAGTGGATCGCGGCGTATAACGCGGGTACGGGCCCCCTGCCCGAGAATATTTTCACCCGAAATGTTGTCATCGCGGACGAGTTCCCGCCATTCATCTGGACCGGCATATCGGGTGAACATCGATGGGCCACCGCAACCGATCACATCATGAAGCCAGGGCAAGAACACGTTTCAGCGGGCTCACCGCGCTTCTTCGAACGCGCAAGAAGCGGACGTCGGGTGTCGTTCGTTCTGCCGGCGCACTTGTGGATTTCCGGCCGGAAGGGTCGACTCAGCGAGCGCGCGCTCTGGCTCTACGTGCTCGTGAAGACTGCGAGCGGTTGGACGATTGCGGCGGACACCTGGACGACGACTCATATCGCCTGGAAGTAAGATACCGGGCATGGCGTGAGCACACCCCTCTGTGATTTCGGTCCCTGCGGGCATCGGCAACATGCCTCAGCCTCGGGCGGCCACATGGCACCTCACCTGCCCGCCGTGATCGAGTCACCAGGGCAGCGACGGCCGCATCTACCTTTCGATCTGCGTCCTCAGCGGAACTATCGTGGCGGCGACGTACTCTGTGGATGAGTCCAGTCGTGCAGTTGACCAGCGGCTTGCCGCCGGGATACTCCCCGCGTCGAGCGGCTCCACCCCAGTCAGTGCGTAAGGGAAGTCACTCAGGGCTGCGTCGCCCCCGAATTTCGAGGCGAAGCCTTCATGACATCGGGCCGGCCACCTGCCAACTGCGGCAATGGCTTCGGCTTCGGTCCAAGTGAGCCATGCGGCGGCCAGCGCTTGCTGAAGCTATTGATGATGTTTCCGGCGAGGAGCGTGATCTTCCTCTGATCGAGATGATCGATTTCGATGACGTTGATGTAAGTCAGGGTGCCTTGGGATTCAAGGAGCAGACTGACGAGATGTCCGATCGGACCGTTGGGTGCGGGAGGATGCTTTACTTTGACCAGATGCGCGGCCGCTGCGAGCAGTGGCTGAAAGAACGCATGAGCGACGGCAAAGGTCCAGCCACGCGGGTTCTTGGGGCTGTTCACATCCTGAATGGCGTCTACGAAGATGCGCAGCATCGGCCAAGGCTTCCCTCGCCCATAGCCGTCCGTGTTCAAGTCGTGCTGCAGTGCTGCTTGGAGCGATTGGCGAACGGCCGCATCGGCACACAGAACCACAACCTGCACCGTCACGCCAGGGGGTGTCTGTTGAGCTATGGCACCCTGGGCGCCAGTCAGCCCGCAGCCGAGCATGAGGATCATCATCAATTTCAGTGTTCGGTTCAAAATTTTTGGCCTTGTTGGAAGGTGAATCCAGGCAAACTCGATCACAGTCCACAGCCGGATTGGATGAACTCCCCATGCGTGGGCATGGTGTCCACACTCTCGCGGACCGAGGCGCGCAGTTGCTCGAGACGCGCCTGGATCTTGCTCGCATCCACCCCGTCGACCAACGGGTCGGCGCGGCGCGGCAGGACCCGCTGCCCGACGAGCACGGCCAGCCAGCTGAGCACCGGAAAGATTTCGTTCTCTTCGCGCAGCAGTCGTCCATGACCCTGGAACAGCTCGATCTTCTCGCGCAGGTTCGCGGTGAGTGGAAGATCGCGACAGTGCCGCCAGAACGCTCCGTCGCGCTCGGTCTGACGGTAATGCAGGAGCAGAAAATCACGCACGCCGCTGAAGTCCGCTTCCAGCGTGCGGTTGTACCGAGCGATGTCGGCGGGGGAAAAATCCCGGTCCGGAAAGAACTTCAGCAGCATGGCAATGCCGCGCTGGATCAGGTGGATCGAGGTGGCTTCGAGCGGTTCTAAGAATCCGGCGGCGAGGCCGAGGGCGAGTACGTTCTTATTCCACGCGACCTTGCGCCGCCCGGGGCGGAAGCGCAGCGTCACCGGCTCGCTGAGGGCGCGCCCGGCGAGTGTGCCGAGCAGCAGCGCGCGCGCCGCCTCATCGGTGCAGTATTCGCCGCTGTAGATGTAACCGTTCCCGTCACGGTGCTGCAGCGGGATTTGCCACTGCCAGCCGGCCTCCCGTGCGCTCACCAGGGTATAGGGGTTCGGTGGGGTGTTGCGCTCGCTGTGCACCAGAACGGCGCGGTCGCAGGGCAGCCACGCGCTCCAGTCCTCGTATCCGGTGCGCAGCGCCTCCTCGATGAGCACGCCCCGGAATCCGCTGCAATCGATGAACAGATCGCCGTGCACCTGCTCGCCGGACTCGAGGGTCAGCGAATCGACGAAACCGTCCTCGTCGCGCAGCGCGACGTGCCGGACATAGCCTTCGGTGCGCAGGACACCGTGCTGCTGCGCAAAGCCGCACAGGTATTGCGCGAAGCGGCCCGCATCGAAATGCAATGCATAGGTCAGCTTGTTCAGCGGCGTATTGGGGGCATGCACGGGTCGGGAAAACCTCCCCCGCAGCGCCGCGGACGCCTGAATCGAGTATTCCTCCAGGCGCTGCGCCTTGCCTTCCAGGCGCATTTTCAGCCAGTACGCCTGGAACGGGAGGTGGCCGATTCCCGGTCCGGCCGGGCCGAAGGGATGGAAGTAAAAGTCCCCCGGGTGGGTCCAGTCACGAAAGCCGATGCCGAGCTTGAAGGTCGCCTTGATCTGCCGGACCAGGTCGTTCTCGTCGATGCCGAGCTGACGGATGAAGTCCATGATCGGCGGGATCGTTGCCTCTCCCACCCCGATCGGCTCGATGCGGGCGGCCTCGATCAGCCGGATCTGCACGTTCATGCCGGCCAAGGCCTTGGCGAGTGCGACCGCGGCCATCCAGCCCGCCGTACCGCCCCCGACGATCACCAGGCTGCGAATTCGCCTGTCGTTCACGGTCTTGCCTGAAGCCCCCTACCCCGTTCATACTGATACTACCGCACGCGCTCGCGGGCCGTGCCGGAAACCCAAATTTGCTATTTTTATGCGCCTGAGCGCGGCGTCCACGCGGGCGCTGCTTGCGAGTGCGCTGGGGATCCGCACGCATGCATTCAGCGGTCGACCAGACGGAACATCTGCTTTCCAGCGTCCTAGTGCAACTGATCGTCATGATCGCCGTGGCGCGCATCGGCAATCAGGTGCTGCGCCGCCTCGGGCAGCCGGGCGTGATCGGGGAAATCATTGCCGGGCTGCTGCTCGGGCCCTCGTTGTTCGGGCACTTCTTTCCGGCCACGTCGATGGCGTTGTTCGGTGCCGGCACCTCCGTGCCCATTACCATCATCAGCCAGATCGGCCTGGTACTGCTGATGTTCCAGATCGGTGCGGACTTCGAGTTCGGGCACCTCACGCAGGCACGCAATCGAAATGCCGCACTTGCGATTGCCGCGGCGTCGATCTGCGTCCCGTTCGGGTTGGGATTCGGGATCGGTGAACTGTCGGCGCACCACTTCGCTCCCTCGATCGATCCGCTCACCTACAGCCTGTTCGTCGGCGTGGGAATGGCGATCACCGCCGTGCCGATCCTCGGCCGGATCCTGCGTGAATTCGACCTGACGCACACCGAGGTCGGTGTCGTGGCCATCGCGGCTGCGGCCGCCAACGATGTGACCGGCTGGGTACTGCTGGCGGGGATCTCCGCGTACGCCTCGGCGCGATTCTCGGCTACCGGCCTTGCCGTGCAGATCGGCGGCATCGTCCTGCTCGGGGCCGTTGCGTGGCTGGGGCTGAGCCGCGTGTGCCGCTGGCTGCTCGTGCGCATGCCCGTCAAAGACGGTCACGTGCCGCCCAACCTGATGACGGTGGTCATCTGTCTGATTTTCGCCGTGGGTCTGTGTACCTCTAAGCTCGGGATTTTCACCATCTTCGGTGGCTTCCTCGCGGGGCTGCTCTTTCACCGCGACCGACCATTCGTCGATGCATGGCGAGCCCAGGTCGGGAAGTTCGTGCTCGTGTTCTTTCTGCCGGTGTTCTTCACGTACACGGGGCTGCGCACCAATGTGCTCGGCCTGACGAGCGCATCGGACTGGACCTGGCTCACGCTCATCCTGGCCGCGTCGATCTTCGGCAAGATGATCCCCGTTTACCTGGCCGCGCGTGCCGGCCGTTTCAATCCGCTGGAAGCGACGATCTTCGGCACGCTGATGAATACGCGGGCACTGATGGAGCTGATCGTGCTCAACATCGGCTTCGATCTCGGATTCATCCCGCAGAAGGTCTTCACGATGCTGGTGGTCATGGCGGTGGTGACGACGGTGATGACCGGACCGCTGCTGCGGGTGCTGCTGCCCCGGGCGGGCTATCCGGTGCCGGCGGGTATCGAGGCCTGATCGGCCCGGAGCTTGTGCAGGCCAGTCGTTCCCGCCGGCGCCAGGCCAGCCGCGAAGCCTGCGAGTGAGAGGCGCCCGCAGCGGGCGCTCGAGTTAGAGCCGGTCGCTCGCGGTGGCCGATATCCGGGGAGTGAATTGCCCGACCGCCCGCACGAGTTCCGGATCGTCGCAGTCCAACGAATTGATGCGTGGACTGACCGCGTGGCTCGCGAGCAGTGCCTCCGGGGCCGTTCTGAGCAGCGCGCGCGCCTCGACCGGGGTGCCGCGCAACCAGGTCTCGACGTCCTCGGCTGCGATGATCGCGGGCATCTCGCGCGTGGCGCTCTGGATCGATTCGATGGGCGCACACGAGGGCACCGTGAGGATCGTGCAGCCCTCGATCACATCCCCGTCTTCCGTCTCGGTCCGGTCCCAGATGCCCGCCACCGCAAACACGGCGCGATCATTGGCGTGAACGAAATACGGCTGGCGGTACCCCGCCGGGGTCAAGCGCCAGGTGTAGAACCCGGCGAATGGCAGAATGCAGCGCTGGCTGTTGAGCCAGGGACCGCGAAAGAGCGGACTGTCTTCGAGCGATCCGACCGCCAGACGCAGCCACAGAGCGGCAGACGCGTCGCCCTTGGCCCACGCCGGAGTCAGTCCCCAGCGCATCATCACGGCTTCAGACTGGTCGGCATAGAGGCGCACCGCCGGGACGTACCGGGTGGGCGCCACGTTGAAACTCGCCGAGAAGCGCCACCACCTGCACTGGGGGGCAAGTTCACGCTCGACCAGATCCTGTTCCGGCAGTACGTATCGCTCGCACATGCGTGAACCATAGTCCATACCGACCGCATCGCCTGTGACGCGCTGCACGAGTTGGCGCACGAGCGCTTGCAGCGCGGCACGCCCTGCCGGGGACCGCGCCGCGTCTCCTGCGGGCGACGCAGCGCTGCAAAACACCTCGGATTCCGCGGCCTAGGCATCATGACCCCGTTCGGTGATCACGGACTCGCGCTCGAGGTGCACCGGGCCGCTCGAGTGCCGGGACCGATGGACCGCATCGGCGCGCCAGGCGACCGCGAACATCACCACCCCCATGAGCGCGACGATCAGGACCTGAGCGAGCGCGCTCGGCCCATGGGCCCGCGGGGGCCCGATCAGCGCATCGGCGAGCACGCACACCGGAATGTGCGCGGCGAAGACCTGCAAGGAGTTGCGACCCAGCAATTCGAGCACCTTCACGCGTGCCCGGCGCAGCAGCGGCAACAGCGTCGGGGTGAGCACGAGGCCGAGGGCCACGGCATCGAGGATTCGCAGCGCGCCGAGCTTCCACTTGTCGACCAGCGCCGAGCGATCCGTGACCTGCACGGAGAGCACCGCGGCATGATGGCGCCAGATGAGAAATACGACGACGATTGCCGCGGCGCTCGCCAGGACGAGCGGCGCGCGAGTCCAGCGCAGCTCCGCGCTCGCCCACCGGTGCTGCCCCGAGCCGATCCACACGCCCGATACCCAGACGAGCTGCCAGCCGAACCAGTTGAATGCGCCGAATGCATCGAGCGGCAGCGGCACCCCGGCGCCTGACACCCAACCATACAGCAGACGCGCCCCGTGCAGCTGTGCGAACAGCCACACCACGACCGAACCAATGAGAACGGCCCACCAGCCGATGCGCTCGCCAGCGCTCAGGATCGCCGGCGTCACGAGCAGAAACACGATGTACATCGGCAGGATGTCGAGCAGGGGCGGCTTGTAGATGAGCAGCGGACTGCTGGCGAGCGCCCAGAGGGGATGATGGAAGAACACTTCCAGATAATCGTAGAGCGATGCGCTGGAGAACCAACGGACCGCGGCCACCGCCGCACTGAAAATCAATGCGAGCAGTAGCAGGTGGTAACCATAGAGCGTGCGGGCCCGATGCAAGAGCCGGCCGCGCACGTAGTCGAGGCCACGCTGAACCCTCAACGGCGTGTAGATGAACCCGACCAGAAATCCCGACAGAAATACGAAGCCCGTAGCGGCCGAGGCATAGCCGAACGGCTCGTTCGCATACGGGCTGAGCGCGGTGGGCAGATGCACCGCCGCCATCAACAGCAAAAATGTACCCCGCAGGGCGTCCAGGTCGTTGCGACGCGCCATCCTTCTCCTGCGTGCAGTCGGTGGTAAATGTGCGACCCGACGGCGTGCTGTTGCCGTGCACTCGCGCGATCCGATGCCACAGCACGATCGTGACCGTGGCTCGGCACAGCCGCCGCAGAGCAGCTCTACCTCGGTTCGACGGCCAGATCACGGTCAGGTTCCATCGCATCCTCTGCACGCATCACACCCCGCCGACACGCGTCCACAGATGGCGACGCTCCTGTGGTGCATATCGGCACACGCACCGATGCGACGTACGGCGTGCCGAACTCGGCCGCGGGGCAGCCCCCTTTGATGCGCGAAGCCCATGCCCGGCGTCCGTGGGCGCTCGAGCGACTTCCTGAGCGCAGCGCCAGGGCGAACTCTATAATTCCACGCGCATCGTTGCGCCGTTGCCAGGTTCGCTCAGCGTCGCGAGCAATACCGAGCGACATCCGTCGGGCGTTCAGCCCCCTGGGGACTTTGCCATGCCACACCTCTCGCATGCGCCCGCTGACCATTACAGTCCCGAGCGCTCGGCTGTCACGGATCTGAACATCCGCTTACTCGCGCTGCGTCGGACCACGCCATTTGTGCGTCGCATGGCCGCGGGGGCCCACCTCGGCATCCTCTCGGCGTGCACTGCGCTCATCGCCTATCTTCCGGCCCACGCCGTGGGGCTCAGCGAGAGCTTCTGGAGCGCCATCACGGCAATCGCCGTCGTGCAAACGGAGTTTCAGGCCACCCGGTCCACTGCGCGCGATCAGTTCGTCGGGGCGGCCATCGGGGGGCTTTCCGGGATCGGCGCACTTCTGGCACTGGGCCACGATCTCGCGGCATACTCGACCGCCGTCGTGCTCTCGGTCATCGTATGCTGGGCGCTCAACATGGGCTCTGCGAGCCGCCTGGCGGGCATTACGGCGACCATTATTCTCCTGGTGCCGCACGCCGGCAGCGCCGAGCAGATGCTCATCGCGCGCGTCAGCGAAGTCGGCTGGGGCGTCTGTGCCGGGGTCGCCACGGTCTGGCTCGCCGCTCGATTTCCGGCCGAGCGGCTGCTGCAGCTGCGCCAGAGCCGCTCGTGACGGCGCGTGCGCTTGCGATCCTTACCCCGCGCGAGCGTCTCCATGCACACCCCTGAGGCAACCCGCCGCCTGCTCGAGCTGCTCCAGATCGACTGGCCGATCATCCAGGCGCCGATGGCCGGCGTCTCGACGCCGCAGATGGCCGCGGCCGTCTCCAATGCGGGCGCGCTGGGCTCCCTCGGTGTCGGCGCCATGAGTGCCGCTGCCGCGGCGCAGGCCATCGCGACCTTTCGGGCGCTCTCTGCGCGTTCGCTCAACGTCAACGTCTTCTGCCACGCGCCTGCCCGGCCGGATCGGGCCCGTGAGGCGGCGTGGATCGACCGCCTGCGGCCGCAGTTCGCGGCACTGCAGGCGCCCCCCCCGACCACGCTCCGCGAGATCTACACCAGCTTCATCGTCGACGAGGCGATGTTCACCACCCTCCTCGACGCCCGCCCCGCCGTGGTGAGCTTTCATTTCGGGCTGCCGCGGCCGGAGTGGATCCGGGCGCTGCGCGAGGCCGGTGTGGTGGTGTTTGCAACGGCGACCAGCCTCGCGGAGGCGAAACTCTGCGCCGATGCGGGTGTGCAGGTCATCGTGGCCCAGGGTTATGAGGCCGGTGGCCATCGGGGCATCTTCGACCCGGAGGGCCGCGACGACCGGCTCGGTACTGTCGCATTGGTTCGGATCCTGACTCGCGTGTTGAGCGTTCCGGTCATTGCCGCCGGCGGCATCATGGATGGCCAGGGTATTGCCGCAGCACTGCAGCTGGGCGCCGCCGCGGCGCAGTTGGGGACTGCATTCGTTGCGACGGACGAGTCGGCAGCAGATGCCGGGTATCGCGGCGCCCTCGAGAGCGATGCCGCTCACCATACCGTCATGACACACGTGATTTCCGGCCGTCCGGCGCGCTGTCTCGCCAACCGCTTCACGGCGCTGGCGACGCAGGTCCGCGCCGACGAGGTACCGGCCTATCCCATCGCCTACGATGCGGGAAAGGCCCTGCACGCGGCTGCCAAGGCCACAGGCGAATCCGGCTTCGGTGCCCAGTGGGCTGGTCAGGGCACTCCGCTCGCCCGACGGCTCGGCGCCGGGGCGCTCGTGGCCGCACTGGCGCAGGAGCTGACGCACGGTTGAGCGCGCTCGGATGCCGCCGGGGGGGCCCGGTCACTGCAGATGAAACTGCGTGCACCATTGAGAGAGCACGTGCGCGACGCAGTCGGACTCCGACCGGCTCGCCCAGGAGGGGACCTCACCGCTCGGGATCGGCAAAATCAATTGCAACAGCACGTCGCCGGTCTTTTTCAATGCCGGGAGCAGTCGCGCTGAGAGCGCGCGTCGGTCCGCTCGGTACGCTTTGCGCGCCGCGGCGTGCGGCGCCGGCGGACCCTGCGCCAGCGTCTGAGCGGCCGCTGACCGGCGGTTCGCCGTGTGCGGCAGCGTTGCGCATCCGCTCAGACAGCCGACCGCGACGCCGGCCGCGAGCAATGCGATCAGGCCGCGGCCTGCCGCTTCTCGCCCGTTGTTGCGCATCCGTTCACCTCCGGCAGCCGTCTGCCCGTCGACGGCGGATTCGCACCGCCGCACATCTCCGAAGCGCCAGCGCCAGCCCCGCCGCAGCGCGGTCGGCGCCTGGCGGCCCGATAGTACACCCGCCGGCGCGCATCGAAACACCGTGCCACGGGTCGACGCAGACTACCCCGCGCCTCGGTACTCATGCATGATCGGCTCGCCCGACCGGTCTCATGGTCGACCCGGAGGATCCCGTCATGACCTCGATGACCCCGGAACTGACTCCCGCCGCACAGTTGGCGCGTGCCGAGCCCCTGAAGTTTCCGAACGAGAGTGCCGACTACCGCGCGCAGCGCACCGCACTGCTCGCCGAGGAGATCGAACTGCGCCGGCACATCGAGCGCGTCGCCGCGCTGCGCCGCGCACTGCCCCCCGGCGGAGTGGTTCGCGGGGACTACCGCTTCGAGGGCGAGGAGGGCGTGACGGATTTCGCCGGTCTGTTCCGCGGTCATCCGACCCTGGTGGCCTACAGTTACATGTTCGGTCCGCAGCGCGAGCGACCCTGCCCCATGTGCACGAACCTGCTCGGTGCCTGGGAAGGCAATGCCGCGGACATCGATCAGCACGCCTCGCTCGTCGTGATCGCCCGTTCACCGATCGAACGGCTGCTCGCCTGGAAGCAGACCCGCGGTTGGCGCAATCTGCGTCTGTACTCGGACCTCAACGGCGCCTACTCGCGCGATTACTTCGCGGTCTCGCCCGAGGGCGAGGATATTCCGGCCCTGAACGTGTTTACGCGGCGCGACGGCACGCCGCGTCACTTCTGGTCCGGTGAGATGACTTTCGCCACCGCCGATCCGGGCCAGGATCCTCGCGGGGCACCGGATCCGGCGCCGCTGTGGATGGTGCTCGACTGCACCCCGGAGGGCCGCCCGGCCCACTGGTACCCCCGGCTCGAGTACCCTTGATCGCTCGGCGCAGGCCCAGGCGCCGCCAATCGGGACACGTCGGCCCTGAGCGGCCGCACGCGTCCCGCCTCGCCTAACGTCGCAGCGCCGCCAGATCGTTCTTCGGCAGCGGCGCGACTTCCCAGCCGCCGCCGAGGGCCTGGTACACCGCGACCAGGCGGGTGGCCGTCGCCATCCGATCGGCTGCGAGCGCATCCTCAGCCTGCAGCTGCGTCCGCTCGGCATCGAGCACCGCCAGGAATCCGACCATGCCGCCGCGGTAGCGGACCGTGGCTAGATGCGCCGCCAGCGCGCTCGCCCGGGCTGCATCCGCGGCGTTGCGCTGCTGAGCGAGGTCACGCGCATGGGTCACCAGGGCATCCTCGGTCTGCTCCAGCGCATGCAGCACGGTACGCCGATACTCATCGAAGGCCAGGACCTCCCCGGCCCGCGCGCTCGCGATCGCCTCGTGGACGCGCCCGAGATCGAACGCCGCCCAGGAGATCCCCGGTCCGATCGAGTAGGTCCGTGCGCCCGAAGTGCCCAGACCCGAGAGCGACACCGCGCTGGTGCCGATGTTCCCGGTGAAGGTGACTTTCGGAAACAGGTCGGCGATCGCCACGCCGACGAGGTCCGTCGACTGCGCGAGATTCATCTCCGCGGCCCGGATGTGCGGCCGCCGGCGCAGCATTTGCGCCGGACTGCCCACCGGCACGATGCGCGGCGGATGCGGCAGCGGACGCGCTTTGCGCAGCAGCGCATCGGACTGGCGGCCGAGCAGCACACCGAGGCGGTGCATCGAGCGGCCCACGGCGGCCTGCAGCGGCGAGATGCTCGCCAGCGTCGGATGCGGCCGGTACCCTGCTCTGGCCGGCCTTCGAGCGGTTGCTCGTGCAATATCCGGACATCCACGTCGAAGTGCTCCTCGAGCAACGGCTGATCGACATCGTGGCGGAACGCCTGGACGCCGACGTGCGCATCGGCGAGCAGGTGGCCCGCGACATGATCGCGGTACGGATCGGACCGGACATGCACCTGGCGGTGTTCGGCTTCCCCGCCTATTTCGAGCGGCGAGCCCCACCGAAGAGCCCGCGCGAGCTCGGTGACCACGAGTGCATCCGGGTCCGCCGTCCGGGCCGCGCGGATTTCTATCCCTGGGCGTTCGAGTGCAACGGCCGACCGCTCAAGGCGCGCATCGAGGGGAAGCTGGCCTTCAATTCGGTGCCGCTGGTGATCGCGGCCGCCGCCGCGGGATTTGGTCTGGCGATGCTGCCGGAGCCCATGATCGAGGGTGAACTGCGCTGCGGACGGGTGGTTCGGGTGCTCGAGGAGTGGTGCCCGTCGTTTCCCCGGTATCACCTCTACTACCCTAGCCGCCGCCAGCAATCCCAGGCGTTCTCCCTGGTCATCGACGCGCTGCGCTGGAAGAGCGCACCCTGAGGGTCCCGAACTCCAGAGTCGCGGCCCCCGATGGCAGACCAGCCCGGCAGAGACAGTGCAGGACATAGTATCCGTATCGCATTGATTTATAGATCAATGACGCTCCCGGGTCTGGTCACCGGTCGGACGGGCGGATCGTTCACGGCGGCGGACCGGCGTGGCGTGCAACCTTTGGCACCGTTCCGTGTTCTACGGGGGACGCCGGGCCCGAAGACGCCCGCGCACCAGGTTGGGACCTCAGGGGAACTCATGACGGGTGATCCGCGTTCAGAGTCGGCGCCCGTCCGACGTCCCCGGCCCATTCGCAACGCCCCGGAATCCGTTGTCAGGAGTTCACCATGAGCCCAAAGCTCGCCGGAACGCTCGCGATCCTCGCCGCCTCGGTTGTCACCGGGCCGGCGTTCGCCACGCAATCGATCTACCACACCCGCCTGAGCGCTCCCCCGGGCGGGACGCTGACGCTACACACCGACATCGGCGCGGTGTCGATCGTCGGGGGTCGCACCTCGCACGTGACGTTCCAAATGCAGGCAGAGGGCTCGGCGTCCTACCAGAAAGACCTGCACATCGTCGCCCGCACGACGGCCGACGGCGTGCGGATCTCGGTCCAGGGCGGTGCACACTCCTTCTTTGGCTGGTTCCCGTGGCTGCACTGGTTCGGGGCAACGCATAACCGCCTGCAGCTCAGCGTTGCCGTGCCGAGCGCCTATCGGCTGAAGCTGCGCACGTCGGGTGGCTCGATCGATGTGCGCGACCTCAACGCCGCGGTCCGTGCGAGCAGTTCCGGGGGCGATGCCGACGTACAGAACATCACCGGGGCCCTCGATGTGCACACGGCCGGCGGGGACATTCAGGCGCGCAACATCCAGGGCGCCATCGAGCTGAATTCCTCCGGCGGTGACGTCTCCATCAGCAACTCGACCGGTACGCTCACCCTGCATACCGAGGGCGGCGATATCTCCATCCGCAACGCCAACGGTCGGGTGCGGGCCTCGAGTTCCGGCGGCGACATCCGCGCCGAACTCGCCGCCGCTCATCGCATCAGCTTGAGCACTGCCGGCGGCGACATCACGCTGCTGCTGCCGGAGAATACCCATGCGGCCGTGAAGGCCGAGGCCGCCGGCGGCAGCGTGGACTGCGATTTCCCGCTGAGCACCACGCAGATGTCCGGAGGTGATTACCTCGACGGCACGATCGGCGGCGGCGGCCCGCAGATCGCCCTGCACTCCGCCGGCGGGGACATTCACATCGCGCCCCAGCAGTAGCCCGGAGCGTCCACCCCGGGCCAGCGGGGCCCCGGGTGGGCGGCCGCCGGCGTGTACAATCCCACCCTCTGACCGGGGGGGACGGAACATGTCATCGACGCAACTTCCCAGGGCAACCTCGCGCACACGCGCCGTTCTGATCGCGGGGCTCGGCCTGCTCCTCGCCTCGCTCGGCGCCTGTGCCAGGCAGGCCGCCTCCCAGAGTGCCTCGCAGGGCGCGCACCTGTTCTTCCGCATCACGGCGGGTGCAGCGCTGCCGGCGCCCCTCTCCGGCCGGCTGCTGGTGTTCGTGGCCAAAGGGACCGGTGCCCGAACGGTCACGATCAACGAGTTCAAACCCGATGCCACCTGGGTCGCCGCCCGCAATGTGCACGACCTCGCGCCCGGCGCCGCACTCGACATCGATACCGACCGCCGCGCATACCCGAAGCCGTTTTCCGACCTCCCTGCCGGGGATTACCAGGTCCAGGCCGTGCTCGACGTGGACCACACGTACAACTACAGCGGCTTGACCCCCGGAGATCTGATCAGCCCGGTACTGACGCTGCGCGACTGGACGCCCGGCCGCGGGGCGCAGCCCCGTCTGACGCTCGACAAGGTGGTGCCTGCGCATCCGGCGCGCAAGCTCACCGTACGCCAGCAGCAGGCGGCGACCCATCTGCAGCGCGCCGAGGAGCGCAGCGCGCTGCTCAGCGCGTTCTGGGGCCGCCCGACCTTCATCCGCGCCTGGGTCGTGCTGCCGCCCGGGTACCGCAAGGACCCCGCGCGCCACTACCCGACCGTCTATTGGACGCACGGTTTCGGCGGCACGATGGCCTATTGCCGGTTCATGGGCATCACACTCTATGAGCGCATGGCCGCCGGCAAGATGCCGCCGATGATCTGGGTGATGCTCGATGAGCACCTGCCGACCGGTACGCACGAGTTCGCCAATTCGGTCAATGATGGCCCCTGGGGCTCGGCACTGACGCAGGAATACATCCCGTGGATCGAGGCGCATTTTCGCACCCTCGACCATGCCCGCGACCGCTTCCTGCAGGGCCACTCCTCCGGCGGCTGGGCAACGCTGCAGCTGCAGGTCGACTACCCGCGCCTCTTCGGTGGCACCTGGTCCACGTCGCCCGACCCGAGCGACTTTCACGATTTCACCGGCGTCGACCTGTATGCCCCGCACGCCAACGTGTACCACCGGCCGGACGGGACGCCCTACCCCCTGGTGCGCATGCACGGCAAGGTGATCGAGACGTTCGAGCAGTTCGCCAAACTGGAGCGCGTTATCGGCCCCTATGGCGGGCAGATGGCTTCGTTCGACTGGGTGTTCTCCCCGCGCGGACCGGACGGCCGTCCGGAGCCGATGTTCGACCGGACCACCGGTGCGGTGAACCCGGCGGTCGTTGCCTACTGGCGTACCCACTACGATCTGGCCCACATCGTCAAGCACACCTGGGCGCAGCGCGGCCGAGCGCTGCGGGGCAAGATCCACGTCTACGTCGGCACGGCCGATACGTTTTATCTCAACGGCGCGGCGCGCAAGTTCGACGCGGTGCTGCGCTCACTCGGTGCCGATGCGCATTTCACGTTCCGCAAGGGTCGCACGCATTTCAACCTGTATTCGCGTGACGGTGATCCTCTGGCGCTGTTCGATACGATTGCCGCGCAGATGTACCTGACCGCCTACCCGCATACCGCGGCGAAGTGGCAGGCACTGGCTGCCGTGCCATTCAAATAGCCGGGACATGCCGTCGCCCGTCCCCGAGCCTCAAACGTTCAGCGGGCGCAGGGCCGGACATTCGTGATCCAGCCGGTGAGCGGGCCGCTCGAGAGCCGTTGCCGCCTTGCAACCCGGTGCTTGATCCGCGCGCGTCTGTCCTACGGCCACTTGCCGCCAGCGCCACCAGATGCTCGCAAGATCTCGCGCGCTGTTTCGGATGCGGACTCACCCGACGCCGGTTGCGTCGCAACGGCATACCCGTGGTCGGCACCCGCCCAACGGCGAGGCACGTGGCGCCCGTGCGCGTGAGCTCACCGACCGGTATGCGCCGCCACCACCGCGATCGCGAGCAGGATCACGGCAATGATCAGTACGATCAGCAGATGCCGGGCCCGCAGTTTCATCTCGCACCTCGTGGCCGCGACGGCTCGCGGACCGCAACGCTCATACCATGACCTGCCCGAGTGGGCGCCGCAGCGACGCCAGCCCCGCAGCGCCGTAGCCGAAGCGGATCAGCGCGCCCGGGAGGCGCGAATGACTGCCGAGCTCGGCGGCGAGTTCCAATCGAGTTGCCCGGATCTCGATCGGTTCGTTGATCACCGCCGTGCGCATGTTCAAAGCCGTGGCGTGCAGGAGCACCCGTTCACAGGCCCGACCGACCTGGACCCAGTGCCGCGGCTCGCGGCCGGCCCCGATCAGCACTACGAAGCCCCCGGATGCACGAGCGCGCTCGGCCGCGCGCACGCCGCTCGAGGGGCCGCTGAGCAGCCGATCCTCCAACGACGGACCCAGCCAGCGAGCAGCCGCGTGCGCGCCGCTGCAGCGCGTGAACAGGCCATCGCGCCGCTGCAGCACCTCGTGTTCCGTGAAGCGCGTCCACGCCTTCAGTTCCGCGCGGAGGGCCGGATCTGCGCCCCGGATCCGATGCGCGGCCTCGAGCAATGCGGCCAGCCGCTCGATGCGGGGCCGATCCGTCACCAGCACGATGTCGACCCCGAGGTCCGCGCCGCAACGCTGCAGCGGCGCGAGTTCCGCGACGCAGGGTGAACGCTGTTCGTAGGCACCTGGTGCGCTGTGCCGTTTGGGAATCGCATGGAACAGCGCCGAGGGCTCGATCCGGTGCGCCGCACCCAGGTCGAT
>JAJZSQ010000148.1 GCA_021849615.1 Pseudomonadota bacterium | reverse complement strand
TAAAACTGAGGGCCAACTGGGCCAAAGTGTGTTCACTTGGCAACAGTTGGTCGCTCGGATCCTGAACCAGAGCTGACAACAGGTGCTGGGCGCGTGGCATGTCGGTGCTCGGCGTGCCCGGAATCCCGAGCAGCAGCGCGAGGCGCAGCGTGTCGCGCGGCGCATGCCCGTGCTGGTAGGCCGACTCGGCAGCGGCGAGCTGCTCGCTCTGCATCGCGCTCGGCGCGTTGAACCAGGTGTGCAGTAACTGCAGATCGGTACTCACGCGCTCGGGGCTCGGCGGCGGCGGCGGCGCCTTGACCGTTGTCTTCTTGCTGCTCGTATAGGGCATCAGCAGCGGCGTGTTGGCACACGCGCCGAGCGCAAGAGTGGTGAGCGCCATCATCGCGAGTGCAATGCGGCGAATGGACGTCGTGTCAGGCAGCATGAGCTTGCTTTCCCCGCTCGGGTGGTTGGTTGCGAACGACGCGCGGCATACGGATGCGGAAATGCGCGCCGGGATACTGGCCGTCGATGATCTGCACCGTGCCGCCGTGCGCCGTGACGAACTCCAGCACCACCGAGAGTCCGATGCCGGTGCCCTTGATGGAGATGCCGTTGGCCGCCCGGCCGGTGTAGAAGGCACGGAATACATGCTCGCGGTCCTCCGGCGGAATGCCGGGGCCATTGTCGGCGACGTCGAGAATGAGGTTCGGACCTGAACTGTGGGCGCGAATATGAATGGTACCGCCCTTGGGTGAATATTTTACCGCGTTTGAGACCAGATTCTCCAGAATCAGGCGCACCTTGCTGCGATCGGCGTAGAGCATGACGTCATCGACCTGCACGTCGAGACGCATGCGCTGGGAGAGCACGGTGAGCTGCTGGTTCTCCAGCACCTGCTTGACCAGCGGGCGTAAGCGAAACTCACTCGGATCGAGTCCGACGCTGGAAGTCTGCCAGGCGCTGAAGGAGAGCAGGTTCTCGATCATGCGCTGCAGCTGGATGCCGTTGTCGCGCAGGATGGCGGCCACCTCGCGCTGGCCGGCATCGAGCTCTCCGACCGCCCCGTCCATCAGCAGGTCGGTGCCTTCGCGGATGTTCGCGAGCGGCGTCTTCAGCTCGTGCGACATGTGGCGCAGGAACCGGTTGCGCTCCTCGGCGAGCTCGTTCAGGCGCAGCCTCAGCCACTCGAGCTGCCCGCCGAGCCGCTCGAGGTCGTGCGGTCCGGTGACCGCAATGCGCTCATGCAGCCGCCCGTGACCGAGATCGGCGATCGCCCGGTCGATCTGGCGCAGCGGGCGCCCGATGGCGAGCGTCAGCATGGTGATCGCGACCAGGGTGAGCGGCAGGAGCAGGGCGGCCTGCCAGAAGAGCCGCTCGCGGGCCTCTTCGGTCCGACGCCGCAGCGAGGCCACCTCAGCGTCGATGTGCTGGTTGCTCTCCTGCGCCGTGCGGTCGACCAGGCCGCCGAGGGTGGCGAAGAGCTTGCCGAGCCCGGCCGCATTGGCCGCCTGCGTGCCCGGCGGGGTGGTCAGTACACGGGTGCGGATCTGCTGCTGCACTGCGGCGAGCTGCTGCAGCGTTGCGCGCGTGGCGCCGCTGGAGTGCACGGCGAGTTCCCGGCTGGTGGCGGTGAGCTGGTTGTCCTCGTGCTGGTAGGACTGCAGCAGCTTCGGATCATCGAGCACGTCATAGAGACGGGCGGTGCGCTCGAGCGAGTCGATCTCGCTGAACAGGCGCTGGCTCTCCCGGGCCGAGGTGACGCCCTCGATGATGATCTTCTGGCCGACGACCGACAGGGTGCGGAACTGCAGCGCGGCCGTGACAATAGCCACGAGCAACGGCAGCGCGAGGAGCGCCAGGCCGAGAAGCATCAGTCCGGTGAGGGACTTGGGGCGCAACCACCGCATCGGATCGAGTGTACTCCGGCGTGACTTCATCCACCGAGCCGCTCAGCTCCACGGCTCGCGCTGCAGGCGCTCTTCCCAGGCGAGCGCGGTGCGCACGATGGTGTCGAGATCATCCAGGCGCGGCTTCCAGCCGAGCTCGCGGCGGATCCGCTCGGCGCGGGCCACCAGCGCCGGCGGATCGCCGGGGCGGCGGGGCTCTTCGCGGATGTTCAGGCGTTGGCCTGAGACCCGCTCGACGCTCTGCAGGACTTCGCGCACGCTGTAGCCGTGACCGTAGCCGACGTTCAGCACCGTGGAGGCGCCGCCGCCGCGCAGGTAATCCAGCGCATCGAGGTGCGCGGTGGCGAGGTCTTCGACGTGAATGTAGTCGCGCACGCCGGTTCCGTCCGCCGTGGCGTAGTCGGTGCCGTAGATCGCCACCTGGGGGCGCTTGCCCATGACGTGCTCGCAGGCGACTTTGATCAGCAGCGTCGCCTTCGGGGTCGCCTGGCCGACGCGACCCTGGGAGTCCGAGCCGGCTACGTTGAAGTAGCGCAGCGCCACGTGTTTCAGCGGCGATGCCGCCGACACGTCGCGCAGCATCCATTCGGACATCAGCTTCGAGGTGCCGTAGGGGTTGATCGGCGCGGTCGGGGTGTCTTCCGCCGCGACGCCCTCGGCCGGGATGCCGTAGACCGCGGCGGTGGAGGAGAACACGAAGTTCTTCACGCCGGCCTCGAGGCAGGACGCGAGCAGCGCACGGGTCGCGCACGTATTGTTGCCGTAGTACTTCAGCGGCTCGCTGACCGATTCGGGCACGATGGTGAAGGCCGCGAAGTGCATCACGGTGTCGACCTCGTGCTCGCGCATCACCTTCAGGACCGTCTCGCGGTCCCCGACGTTGCCCACCACCAGGGGCGTATCGAGCACGGCCTGGCGGAAGCCGCGGGAGAGGTCATCGAGCACGACCACCCGCTCGCCCCGGGCGCGCAGTTGCAGTACGACGTGGCTGCCGATGTATCCGGCGCCGCCGGTGACGAGGATGCTCGAAGGTTTCATGCCAGAATGTGTCCGTAAGTCCATGAAAAACGAAATCATAAACAAATCCCGTCGCGGGCGCCTGAGAGCCGGTGCCGGTCTGCAGCCTTTTGCCGAACTCACGCCCGAGCAGGTGCTCGAGGCCGCCGAGGTCGCCGGCCTCGAGCCGGACGGGCGGCTGCTGGCGCTGAACAGCTATGAGAACCGGGTCTACCGCTTAGGGACGGCCGCGGGGTTCCGGGTCCTGAAATTCTATCGGCCGGGGCGCTGGAGCGATGCCCAGATCCTCGAGGAGCACGCCTTTGCGGCCGAGCTCCTCGAGGCGGATCTGCCGGTGGCGGCGCCGCTCGAGGTCGGGGGGCATACCCTGATTCGCCAGTCCGGCTTCCGCTTCGCCGCCTTCGAGTGCCTCGCCGGGCGGGAGCCTGAGCTCGATGCGCCGGGGGCGCGCGAACTGCTCGGCCGCACGCTCGCCCGCATCCACCAAGTGGGGGCCCGAGCGGCGTTCGCGCGCCGCCCGGCCATCGATCCCGAGCGCTACGGGATCGAGGCGCAGCGCACGGTGCTGGATTCTGCGCTGCTGCCGCAGTCGCTCACCGAGCAGTACGCACGCCTCAGCGATCAGCTGCTTCAGCGCATCGAGCGGGTGTACGGGGAGGTCGGCCCGGTGCGCCTGATCCGGGTGCACGGGGACTGCCATCTCGGCAATCTGCTCTGGGCCGAACAGGGGCCGCGCTTCGTGGATCTCGATGACTGCGCCATGGCACCGCGCATCCAGGACCTGTGGATGCTGCTCTCGGGCGAGCCGGCCGAGCAGCAGGCGCAGTGGGCCCAGATCATGGAGGGGTATGAGCAGTTCGCGTCCTTCGATTACTACGAACTGCGCCTGATTGAGCCGCTGCGCGCGCTGCGAATGCTCCACCATGCCGCCTGGGTGTGCGAGCGCTGGGCCGATCCGGCGTTCCCGCGCGCCTTCCCCTGGTTCGGTGAGCCGCGCCACTGGGAGGGGTACCTGCGGGATCTGGCCGAGCAGCTCTCGGCCATCGACGAGCCGCCGCTGCTCGCGAGGTAATGATGTGGTGGCAGGAATGGCCGGGCGTGCTGCTGGCGGCAGCACTTCCCGGACTGCTATTAAATTGAACCGGATGCTTCTGGCGAAGCGGTGTGCGTAATCTGTATATGATGGTAATATACCGCATGCTTGATTGGGCGCGCATTACCGGTTTCGATTGGGATGCAGGGAATGCCCGAAAAAGCACTGAAAAACATCGCGTAACTCAGGCGGAAGCTGAGCAAATTTTCTTCAATTCACCGTTGTTTGTGCTTGCCGATTCGAAGCACAGTGCAGCTGAGCAACGCTTCCACGCGCTGGGCGAGACAGATCGATACAGAAAATTACACGTGACGTTTACGTTGCGCTCGAGCGGAGCCCGGATTCGGGTGATTTCTGCCCGAGATATGCATCGCAAAGAGCGAGTCATTTATGACAGCACAGACTTCCAAGAAGCGCGGGATTCCGCTTGGCGGGTCCGACGCGGTACGCCCCAAGAAGGGGGTTCCGGAGTTCAAGACCGAGGCCGAGGAGCGGGAGTTCTGGGAAACACACGAATCCACCGCGTACGTGGACTGGGGCCGCGCTGAACCGGTGCGCTTGCCCAATCTGAAACCCTCGACGCAGACGATCTCGTTACGTCTGCCGCTCGGCCTATTGGAGAGAATTAAGATCGAGGCGAACCGTCGGGACATTCCCTATCAATCCTTGATCAAGGCGTGGCTCTCCGATCAGCTGAACGGGCTCTGATCCACGGCGTCTGCGCACGGCGGTCGTAGGCCCTAGGGCCGGCCCTGTCCGCTTGGCGCGCGGAGCGAGGAGCCCACGCGTGCAGCTGCGTGGCCCGTGCCAGCCGGGTGGGGCAAAACGCGCCGAATTTCACGGTTTTACACCCTGCCGGGTGCGCTCCTCGGGCCGGACGCGCTACTGTCAGCGCTATAAGAAGCCCTAGGGTGGGCCGGAACAAAGGCACTAGGCCATGCAGACTGGGAGAGACCGCGATCGGGCGGCGCCGCGGCGACCCCGTTCCGACGAACCGAGCGCTCTGGGGCGCCGGACTGCGCGCATCTGAGTTCCGCCACTGACGCACCAGAGCCCTCATGCCTGCCCCCGAACGACAAGCGTTGCCGTCCGAGACGACCCAGGTGCTCTCCAGTGCCTCGACCACCATTGTGCGCGCAGGCCTCAATCTCACAGTTGATGACGGTCTGCATCCGCACGTTCGCTCCCTGGTCCGCGAGGCGACGCTGCGCAGCGGAGGGGAGTCACCGGATCTCAGCGTCGTCCTGAAGCTCGTCAGCCAGCAGTTCGAGGCCATGGACGCCGAACGGCGCGGCATCGTGCAGTCGATGCGCCTGATGGCCGATGAAGCGGCCGAACTGGCCTACCGCGCGCACGAGTCGGAGCTCACCGAGCGGGTCGCGCGCGCCGAGCGCGAAGTCTTCGAGCAGCTGACGGCGAACGTGCCGCTCGCTCAGGCGCTCTCATCCGTCACCCATTTCGTCGAATCCGTCGGGGTCGGGACTCTGGGGGCGATCTCGGTGCTGGCCGAGGACGGGCATTCATTCGCGTACCTCGTAGCGCCGAAGATGAGCGCGGCGCTGCGCACCGCGCTCGAGCACAGCGCCATCGACATCCGTAACGGTTCCTGTGCCGCAGCGGTGTGTCTGGGCCGCCAAGTCCTAGTGGCGGACGTGACCAAAGATCCCTTTTGGGAGCGGCACCGTGAGCAGGTTCGCGCCGCGGGCCTCAATGCATCCTGGTCGACGCCGATCCAGGACGCCGACGGGCGGATGCTGGGGTGTCTGGGGGTCTATCACTCCACCGCGGGGCTGCCGGGACAGCGCGAACTGCGCATCCTCGCCCACGCGGCGCAGATCGCCGGCATTGCCATCGCGCGCCGCTTCGCCGAAGAGGCGCTGCGCACCAGCGAAGCGAAATACCGTGGACTGTTCGAGAGCATCGTCGAGGGCGTGTACCAGAGCGGGCGCGACGGACGGCTGAAGTCCGTGAACCCGGCGTTCGTCGCCATTCTCGGCTACGACAGCGCCCAGCAGCTCTACGCCATGCGCGACGTCTCGACGCTCTACTGGAACCCTGAGGACCGCGCCCAGTTCATCCGTCAGGTCGAAACGCAGGGCGAGATCCGTAACGCCGAGTTCGTCCTGCGCCGGCGCGACGGACAGCCGGTGGTGGTGTTCGAGAACGCTCGCGCAGTGCGTGACGCTTCGGGTCGCATCGTCAGCTACGAGGGCGCGATCACCGATATCACCGAGCGCAAGCGCGCCGAGCAACAGATTTTCGCCGAGAAGGAGCGCGCCCAGGTCACGCTGCAGTCGATCGGGGATGCCGTGATCAGTACGGATGCCGAAGGACGCATCGATTACATCAACCCGGTCGCCGAGAACCTTACCGCCTGGCGGCTCGATGAGGCGCGCGGCCGGCCGATCGGCGAGGTGCTCTCGCTGATCGATGAGGTCAGCCGCGATCCGATCGACAACCCGCTGCTGTGCGTGCTCGGCAAGGCGCGTCGCAATGCGGCCACCGAGCAGGCCGTGCTGGTGACGCGCGCCGGACACGAAGTGGCCATCCAGGAGAGCGCCGCGCCGATCTGCGACCGC
>JAJZSQ010000147.1 GCA_021849615.1 Pseudomonadota bacterium | reverse complement strand
GCTATGCGCACCGCGACTCGCCTCGCCTATATCAGTCCCATGGTGGATCAGAGCGATGGCGCGGTGAGTGTCTGGGCGCCGCTGCCGGCGGACAGCCGCCTGCGTCCGGGACAGTATGTTCGGTTGCGCATCGTCACCGCGACACACCGGATGGCCCTCGCCGCCCCCAGTGCGGGCGTGATCACCGACGTTGGCAAACACGGCGTACTATCGGTCGTGCGCGGCCACGAGGCGATCCGCGTACCGGTGCGGATAGGCGTACGCGAACATGGCTGGGTCGAAGTATCGGGTCCCGCGCTCAGGGCCGGCACACAGATCGTCACCGTGGGAGCCTACGGCCTTCCCTCTCGGGTCGCGATCCAGATCGCCTCTGACTCGGCTCGCGACCCCGTCGCGGCGAACGCGCAAGGCCCCGAGACACCATGAGCGCTGCCCCGTCACGTCTGGGCCGCTTCACCACGCGGCACGCCCTCGCGATCACCTTCATCGCCGCCGTCCTCTGTCTTGCCGGGGTCTTTGCGGCCTTGCGCATTCCTTCGTCGGTATTTCCGGTGACCGCCTTTCCACGGATCGTCGTCGGGGTGAGCAACGGTATCATGCCCCCCGATCAGATGATGGCGACGATCACGCGACCCATCGAGGAGTCACTGAAGAGCATTCCTGAAGAGCGCACGGTGCTCTCGACCACGACGCGCGGCTCAGCAATTATCAACGTGGAATTTCCTTGGGGCACGGACATGCACCGCGCGGAATTGTATGTGCTCGGTCGTATCGCCGAGATCCGCAGCGAGCTGCCCGCGGGAACGACAACGGACGTTCGGCGTGTAGGGTTCACGCTGAGCTATCCTGTCATTGGGATCAGTCTGAGCTCGAGCGACCGCTCGCTGCGGGATCTGTGGAACACGGCGACTTACACGATCAAGCCGCTATTTCTGCAGATCCCCGGCATCTCACGCGTCGAGGTCTTGGGTGGCCACGTGCCGGAGTACCACGTGATCGTAGATCCGCTGAAGCTCCAAGCGACGCATCTATCACTCCGCGACGTCACCGCCGCGCTCGAGAAGAACAATGTGATCGCCTCGGCGGGACTGCTGGCGCGGAACTATCGGCTGTATCTGACGACGGTGGACGGTCGCGTTCATTCGATAGCGCAGATCGAGAACATCGTGATCGTGGTTCGTGATGGGCATCCCGTGCGCGTGCAAGACGTTGCCCGAGTGGTGCGGGCGCCGGCCCCTGCCTATACCAGCATGACGGCCAACGGGCACCAAGCCGTGCTGCTACAGATCGAGAGCCACTCGAACGCCAGCGTTCTCGCCATCGCCTCGGCGCTGAAGAGCGCGCTACTGAAGCTTCACGGGGAGCTACCGCCGGATGAGCGCCTGGCCTTCTTTTACGATCAATCGAGCTTCGTCCGGGACTCCATCGGCAACGTATGGGATGCGGTACTCTTTGGGCTTGCGCTCTCGGTGATCATCCTCTACCTGTTCCTCAGGAACTGGGGCAGCGTCTGGACCGCCGTCGTCACCATTCCCATCTCCGTGCTGATCACCTTCGTCGCGATGCAGCTTGCCGGCATGAGCTTCAACATGATGACGCTCGGCGGCATTGCGGCGTCGATCGGACTCATCATCGACAACGCCATCGTCGTCGTCGAAGCGATGTGCCATAGCATCGCCCGGGGCGGCCCACGACTCGAGGGCATCTATCAGGGAATAGGGGAGGTGCTGACGGCCCTGATCGGCTCGACGCTGACGCCGGTTGTCGTCTTTCTGCCGCTCATCTTTCTCACGGGGATTGCCGGTGTATTCTTCCGTGCGCTGGGGCTCTCGATGGTGGTGGCGCTCCTGGTTTCGCTGCTGCTTGCGCTGACGCTGACGCCCTCGCTTGCGGCGTGGATGATTCGGGGCCGAGCACCGTCCGAGGAGGGTGGTTTCATCCTGCAGCGCATCCTGCGGCTCTATGATCGCTCCGCCCGGTGGGCGTTGAGGCACACGGGGGTGACACTGCTTTGCTGTGGTCTGATCCTCATTGGCGCCATCTTCGTGTATCGCCATCTCGAGACCGGGTTTCTGCCGAATTTCGACGAGGGCGGGTTCAATATCGACTTCACGGCACTGCCGGGCACCAGCCTCGCCGAGACGTCGCGCACGCTCGATGAGGCCGAGCGGGTGATCCGGGACAACCCGGACGTCGCGGGCTATTCCCGGCAGCTCGGCGCGCAGCTTGGGCCGTACCTCAATGAGCCCTACAAGGGCAGCTACCTGATCAAGCTCAAAGCGAACCGTCGCCATACGACGGATGAGGTCATGGCCAGGATCCGCCATCAGCTCGACCGGCGATTCCCGATGGTGCGCTGGGATATCAAGGGGTTTCTCACCGATGTGGTCGGCGACTTGCAGCTCGCTCCCTATCCGGTGGAAGTGCGGCTCTTCTCGCCCGACCTCGCGTGGCTCAAGAAGACCGCACCCCGGGTAGAGGCGCAGCTGCGGAAGATTCCAGGACTGGTCGACACTTTCGATGGCCTCACGGTGATCGGGCCGGAGATCGACCTGCGCGTGCGCCGCGCCGAAGCGGCACGTTTCGGACTGACCACCCAGGATATCGCCTCGACCGTCGATAATGCGCTGCTGGGAAAGGTCTCCTCCGATGTGCTCGAGGGCGATCGAGTCGTGGGCATACGCGTGCTCGAGGATCCGAGCAGCGTCGCGCGCCTCGCCGCATTGCGCACCCTGCCGCTGCGCACCCCCACTGGGGCGCTCGTGCGGCTGGAGCAGGTCGCATCCGTCGGCGAGCGGCCGAATCAGGTGGAATTGAGCCGCGACAATCTGCGCCAGGACGATATCGTATCGGCGAGGCTGGAGGGCGTGGATCTCGGCACCGCGATGCGCGAGGTGCGGGCGACATTGAGCCGCGACAAATGGCTGCCGCCGGGAGTGGTGCACTACGCCGGGCAGTACCGACTCCAGCAACAGTCGTTCGCGAATCTATTGGTCGTGTTGCTGTCCGCGATCCTGCTGGTGTTCACCGTTCTCCTCATGGAGTTCGGCTCGTTCTACGAGCCTATCGCCATCATCTTCGGTGCGGTGCTCGCGCTCTTCGGGGCGATGGTCGGATTGTGGCTCGACGGCATCACGCTCAACATCGTGTCGTATCTCGGCGCGATCATTGGTGTCGGCATTGTTGCCAAAAACGGCATCCTGGTGCTCGACCAAGCGCAGCAGCTGAGGGCTCAAGGCACCGAGCTTACCGAGGCGCTGATCCAAGCAGGTCATCGCAGGCTCCGACCGGTGCTAATGACCTCACTTGCCGCGGCGCTTGGCATGCTGCCGCTTGCCTACGGCGCGGGCGCGGGTGCTCAGATGCTACAGCCGCTCGGCATCGCGGTCATGGGTGCCTTGTTCCTCTCGGTGCCCTTGTCGCTCATAGCGACACCGGTCCTTTATTATCTGTTGGTCGTCTCACACCGGCGGTACTTCGATCCCCTCAGTCGCATCGAGGAATCCTAAGCGTGGCCCCGATGAGCTCCGAAGTCGCCGGTTCAGGGTTTCGGCTTCATTTCGGCGGTCCGCGTCACAGCATCGCACGCCAGAGAGAGGGGCGCTGGCAAAGAAGGCTGGATGCGCCAAGCCGCGGGCAGCGCGCAGCTCGAAGGAGGTCTATGACACTGGAGCAGGCGGACGCGCTCGCGGGATTGGCAGGTCTGCGGGGGGACCCCGAACCGGCTCGAGCAGCGGTGGCACGAACACGGCGACGCCCGGACTGGTGGCACTATGAATAGGACTGGTAGTCCACTGGGCTGATTGGCTCGAACATGGGCACCTCTCTCACGCGAGCACTTGACCCAGGTCCTCGACGACGGCCTCGATTTCCTCCTGCAGGGTGTGGCGCCCGAGACTGAAGCGTATCGCGCCCATGCCGATTGCTGGTGCGATACCCATGGCCGCAAGGACGGGCGAGAGGCTGATCTGCCCTGAATGGCAAGCCGAGCCCGTCGATGCGGCGACCTCCGGCATTGCCGCGAGAACGTCGGCGCCCACGCGCCCGACAAACGAGGCATTGAGCGTGTTTGGCAGCCGGCGATCTGGATGACCATTGAGCACGACGCGAGTGCCGAAGCGTTCCTGCAGAAGGTCCCAGAAAAGATCGCGCAGACGCTGCATCTCGGGCACGAAACTCAAGTCCCGTGCAATCGCGCAGGCTGTACCGAGTGCGGAGGACAGCAAGGCGCTCTCCGTACCGGCCCGCCGTCCCCGCTCGTGACCTGCGCCATGAATCAGGGGCTCAAGGCGCACTCCGGTGCGGATGTACAGCGCGCCAATTCCCTTGGGCGCGTAGAGCTTGTGCCCAGCGATGGACAGAAGATCGACGCCAAGCTCCTCCACTCGCGTCGCGATCTTGCCGACCGACTGAGCGGCATCGGTGTGGAAGAGCACGCGGTGCTCTCGGGCGATGCGCGCACACGCTTCAATCGGTTCGATCGTCCCGGTCTCGTTGTTCGCGTGCATGATGCTGACGAGAACGGTGTCACTTCCGATCGCGCGGCGAAGATCGTCGGGATCGATGAGACCGGTGTGATCGACGGGCAGGTAGGTGACGCGAGCGCCCCGGCGCTCGAGGAACGCGCAGGGGGCAAGAACCGAGGGATGCTCGATTCGCGTCGTGATGATGTGAACCGGCCGATCGCTGGCGGCAAAGAAGGCGCCCTTGAGTGCGAGGTTGTTTGCTTCGCTGCCCCCGCTGGTGAAGACCACTTCCTCAGGGGCGCACCCGAGGAGGGCGGCGACCTCGCCACGCCCGGTTTCCACGAGCTGCTTCGCAGGTGCCCCGGCCCAATGCGGGCTCGAGGGATTGCCATAGCCGTCCTGCAGTGCCGCGCGCATCGTCTCGGCAACGCGGGGATCGAGCGGCGTGCTCGCGTTGAAATCGAGATAGACGCGGCGCATGGTTTTAAAAGACGATGACTTTATCGGCCGCGAGCGTCTCTGTGGCGAGCTCGTCCATCGTGCTTCGCCGGGATCCTTCCATGAGCTCCGCCTCCGTGAGCCCCCGAGCGTCCATGCAGGTGCCGCAAAGGAGCACCTGGCCCTTGCCCGCGAGCACACGCTTGAGCATGCGCTCGAGATTGTAGTAGCCGTCGGGGGTTTTCTGCCCGCGACGGGCAGCGACGACCGCATCGGCCATCAGGAAGACCGAGAGCGGCGTGTCCGGCTCCTTCTTCTGCAGCGCGAGAGCGAGGCGCAGCGCGTTGTAGCACCGCTCGGTTCCGTAGGGCGGGTCATTCAGGATGAACAGAATTTTCACGGCTATCTCCTCGCGCGAGCAGGAAGAAACTCAGTCGCCCAGCACGTGCCGGCGCTCCTCGAATTCCTCCTTGTTGATTTCCCCCCGGGCATACCGCTCCTTGAGAAGGTCGAGCGGCGTGCGCGCAGGAGGGCCGTGGCGGGGCGGTTCGGCCGAGTGCCAGGGACCAGCCACCCAGCGAACGAGAAGCACGACGACGGAAATGAGAGCGGCCAGAATGACGATCATGATCAGTGGACCGAGAATCATGCCGTACCACCCTGCGCCCCAACCCATCATGGACGGGCCACACGCCCAGCCCCCGGGCTGCGACAGCGGCTGCGCCCAGAGTACCTGGGGCGCACAAGCGGCGCCGGCCGCGGCCAGCACGATCCACTTGGATGCTCTTTTCATGTTCATGCTCCAATCTCGGACAGATCCGAGGGGTACAGGCATGCGCGCATCGCTGCGCGCCGCGCGTCGGGCGGAGAACAACGGGGTCACTCAACTTTCGATCGGCAGTCCAGCCGCTTTCCATTCCGGATACCCCGCCTCGAGACGATAAGCCTCGAGGCCCTTCGACCTCAGCGCCGCGACCGCCTCATAGGACAAGACGCAATACGGCCCGCGGCAATAGGCAATCACCGCATGCTCCCTCGGCAGTCTCGCCAAGGCGGCATCCAGCTCGGCAATGGCGACATTGATCGCACCCGGCAGGTGGCCCTGTACAAACTCATCGGCCGGACGGACATCCAGCAACGTCACCGATCCACTCTGCAGTCGTTCGAGCAGCATCTCCCGGGAGATCGGCTCGAGCGCATCGCGCGCGCGGAAATAGCTGTTCAGAATCCGCTCGATCTCGGCCACATTGCGCTCGCCGACCCGGCCCAGCGAGCCGAGCAGGGCGATGACGTCCGAGTCGGAAATCAGGCTGTAGAACATCCGCTTGCCCTCGCGGCGAGGCTCAGCCAGGCGTGCGCGGCGCAGGATCTGCAGATGGCGCGAGGCATTCGCGACCGAAAGCCCGGTCCGCGCGGCGAGTTCTTCGACGCTGCGCTCGCCCTGGGCGATCAGCTCCAGAAGCTCCAGTCGGTGCGCATGCGCGAGCGCCGCGGCGATCTCGGCAAGATGGGCATAGACGCGATGCTTCGGCGACGCGCTTGACACAGCATTTCCTCTAGATCAATCATTCCGCATAGTAATTGAATAATCAAGTCCCTTGCACGGAGAAATCTCATGATGCTGCGTCAATTCCTCCATACGGACCCGGTCGCGGTCTCGTATCTCCTTGGGTGCGCCGGGAAAGGGGCCGCAGCGATCGTCGATCCGGTCTATCCGATCGAGCCCTACCTCGATGCCGCAAGGGTGGCCGGGACACCGATTCGCCTCG
>JAJZSQ010000146.1 GCA_021849615.1 Pseudomonadota bacterium | reverse complement strand
CTGGCGACGTTGGTGATGTATCCGCCCTGATGATCGTCGTAGATGACGAAGCGGGCGGCGAGGCGATCGTTGATCAACGGCAGGTTCAGGACCAGGTCGGCCGCCGAATTGGGATCGCCGTGCGCCGTGACTCCGTACGTTGCGCTGGCATCGCCCGAGGTCCGGTTCAGCACGGGCTTATTGGTGATGTAGCGCACCGCGCCGGCTTCGGCACCGCCGCCGAACAGCGTGCCCTGCGGACCTTCCAGCACCTCGATGCGCTTCATGTCGACGAAGTAGATGTCGGCGTTGCGGCCGGGGAAGGTCATCGCCTGGTTGTCCAGATACAGCGCAACATTCGGGAACGGTGCAATCGTGGCGCTCGACTGGTTGCCGGCATTGCCCGCCGAGAGGCCGCGCATGTAGATCTGTCCCTGGCCGGGCCCGTTCGAGGCGAGCTGGACGTTCGGCAGGTACTGCACGACCTGGTCGATGGTCTGTACGTTCAGCTGCTTCAATTGCTGACCGGTGATCGCCTGGATGGTGATCGGCACGCTCTGCAGGGACTGGCGCCGCCGCTGAGCGGTGACGGTGACCTCCTGGAGCACGTCCGGGTTCAGGTTCGCGGCATCGCTGGCGCCGGCGCCGGCCGGAGCCGGTTGCGGGGCTTCCGTGCCATGGGCCATTCCGCACAGAGCGTGAGAACCGAGCGCAATCATCACGGCGAGGGTGACTTTGTGATTGATTTTCAAGACGATCTTCCCCGAGAGTCTGGTGTGAAGAACACGCAAGCGAGTCGGTGCGGCTCGATGGCCGCGACTATAGGCGGCGCTGTGTGACGGTCCGGTGAAGGATCAGTGTCAGTTCCGTGCAGATGTCACCTGGGTTGCACGAACACCGCGAGGGCAAGAGGGTTGCACTGGGCCGACCCGTGGAGCCGGGTGCTGTCAGGGGCGGGCTGCCGGGCGGACGAGGCCGGCGTGTTGCACCGGTTGCACCTTGGGGAGATCGCCGTCCGTACGAATAGGGACGGGTGTCGACCGTGGCGGGGGGGCGGATCAGGTCGGTCGCAGCCGCACTTCGAATTGGTGCGCTGGCGCTCGCCTGTTGCGGGTGCCGTCCGGGCGCAGGGTCTGTCGGTCAGGTGTGCTCTTTGGACAGGAGGCGCTGTTCCACGAAGTGCTCCGCCGACTGCAGATTCGCGAGTGCCGCGGCGTCGGTCTCGGCGATCTCGATGCCGAACGTCTCGCTCACCGCGACGGCAAAGTGCAGGGCGTCCATGGAGTCAAAGTCGAACTGGTCACGCAGGTTGCGCACGGGATCGACGCTGTCCGGATCGATGTCCGGTGCGACGCCGGTGAGCAGCGCGAGCAGCTGGGTGTGAATCTGGTTTCGGTCCATGGCGATGGGCTCCGCGGATCAGAGGGACTGCGGATCGGCGAGCAGATCGGCCACCGTGCGCAGAAAGCGGGCGCCGGAGCGACCGTCGGTCACCCGGTGATCGGCGGCCAGGGTCAGTGTCAGCACGGCGCGCACGGTGAGCTGCCGGTCCTCGACCCAGGGGTGCTCGCGGATGGCTCCGGCACCCACGATGGCGACCTGCGGCGGGTTGATGATGGGGTAGAGAACATCGACCCCATCGGCGCCGAGGCTCGTCAGGGTGAGCGTCGCGGCGGTGAATTCCCCGGAGCGCAGGTGTCCGGCGCGGACCCGCTCGACGAGCGCGCTGAACTCGCGCATCAGGGTGGGGACGTCCTTCTGGTGCGCATCGAGGAGCGCCGGTGCCACCAGACCGCCGCCGCGAAGGGCGATCGCGGTTCCGAGGTGCACGGCGCCAGCCGGATGGAATCGACCCTCGTGAAAGGTGCCGCTGAAGCCCTCGATGCGGGTCGCCGCGAGCGCTACGGCCTTGACGATCAGCACGCCCTCGAGGAGCCGTTCTTTCACGGTGTGCGCCGCGTTGTAGCGCGTCACCCATTCGCGTGCCGGGCTGAAATCGACGTCGTGCGCAAGATAGTAGTGGGGAATTTCGCGCTTCGAACGCGCCATGGTTGCACCGATGGTGGCGCGCATTGCGACCCGCGCGTCGCTTGAGCCGGCCGGGGCGTGTGCTGCCAGCTTTTCGACCTCGGCGACGTGGATGATGCCGCCGCCGCCGGCCTGCTCGAGGGCCGAGAGCGGCAAACCGAGTTCATGGGCGCGACGCCGGGCCGCGGGAGACATCCGAGTGTGGGTCGCACGCGCCTCGGTGGGAGTCGGTGTCACGCGCTCCGAAGCGGCCAGCGTCTGCGGACCGGTCACGGGAGGAGCGACCGGCGGCGCCGGTGCAGCGGCGGTATGAGAACCTGCCTCGACGTCCAGGCGGGCGAGGGGGTGTCCGACCGGCACCTGAGTGCCGGGCTGCACCAGGAGCTGGAGCACCTGACCGTCGTCGTAGGATTCGATGTCGATGAGTCCCTTGGTGGTCTCGACCGTGGCGAGCGGCTCGCCGCGGCGAACCCGATCGCCGGGCTGCTTCAACCAGTGCGTGAGCGTCGCGCCTTCCATGTCGGCGCCGAGGGAGGGCAGCAGGAATTCGACGTCCATCAGTCGCTTCCGCCACCGGCAAGCACCGCACGGACCACGGTCACGATCCGCTCGGCACTGGGGAGCGCGGCGTCTTCCAGATGCTTCGCGTAAGGGACCGGCACCTCTGCGGTGCACACCCGCGCCGGTGGTGCATCGAGGTCGTAGAACGCCTGCTCGATGATGCGGCTGATGATCTCGGCCGACAGACTCCCGCTGCGCCAGCCTTCGTCGATGACCACGGCCCGGCGTGTGCGCCGCACGCTCTCGATGAAGGTCGCCTCATCGAGCGGGCGCAGCGTCCGCAGATCGATCACTTCGGCTTCGATGCTCTCTCGGGCCAGGGTTTCAGCGGCGTCAAGACATTTGTACAGGCTCCACCCGTAGGTGATGAGCGTGACGTCCCGTCCGGGCCGACGGATGGCCGCGTGGTCGAGATCGACCTGCCGGACACCGGGTAAGAGCGTGCCCTCGAGGTTGTACAGATAGAGATGCTCGAACAGCAGAACCGGGTCCGGGCAGGCGAGTGCGGCGCCGAGCATGAACCGCGCGTCCTCGAGCGTCGCGGGCACCGCGATCCGCAGTCCGGGGATGTGTGCGTACCAGCCTTCCAGGCTGTGCGAGTGCTGCGCGGCGAGCTGCCGGCCGGCGCCGGTCGCCAGACGGATCACGAGCGGAACATTCAGCTGACCGCCGGACATGTGCGACAGGGTCGCGGCATTGTTCACGATCTGATCGAGGGCGAGCAGGCTGAAGTTCACCGTCATGATTTCGACGATGGGGCGCATCCCGCCGAGCGCCGCTCCGATGCCGGCACCGACGAATGCGGACTCCGAGAGTGGCGTGTCGCGAATACGCTCCGGTCCGAACTCCTCGAGCAGTCCCTTGCTGACCGCGTAACTCCCTCCGTAGCGGCCGACGTCCTCACCCATCAGGAAGACGCGGGGATCGGCTTCGAGCGCTTCGCGCAGCGCCTCGCGTACGGCATCGCGATAGGCGATCCTGGCCTGCGGTTCAGGCGGTACGTTCGGCATAGACATACCGCTCAAGATCGGACACCGCTTCCCACGGAGCGCTTTCGGCAAACTGCACGGCGGCGTCGACTTCGGTCAGGGCGTCGCGCTCGAGACGCTGATAGTCATCTTCGCTCATCAGACCGGATGCGCGCAGACGCGTGCTCAGGGTGACGATCGGTCCTTTTTTCTGCCACGCTTCGATCTCCGCCTTGTCGCGATAGAGTTGCGGATCGAACATGGAATGGGCGCGGAAGCGATAGGTACGCATCTCGAGCAAGGCCGGCGCGCCATCCCGACGCATCTTTGCGACTGCGTCGCGGACTGCGGACTCGACCGCGAGCACGTCCATGCCGTCGACGGCCCGGGCCTCGATCCGGTAGGCGCCCGCCTTCGCCGTGACATCGGTCTCGGCCTGCGCCCGCTGCAGTGCGGTGCCCATGGCGTACAGGTTGTTCTCGCAGATGAACAGAACGGGCAGCGTCCAGAGTGAGGCGAGATTGAGCGATTCGTGGAACTCGCCCTCGGCCACGGCCCCATCGCCGAAGAAGCAGACCGTGACGTCGGCGCGGGCCTGCAGCTTCGCGGCGAGTGCCAGGCCCACGGCGATCGGCAGCCCGCCGGCGACAATGGCGTTGCCGCCGAAGAAGCGCCGTTCGGCATCGAACAGATGCATCGAGCCGCCGCGGCCGCGGCTGCAGCCGCTCTGCTTGCCATACAGCTCCGCCATCACCCGAGTCATCGGAATGCCGCGGACGATGGCATGTCCGTGTTCACGGTAGGTTGCGACGATCGCATCGGAGTCGCGCAGCGGCGTAAGCGCGCCGACCGCAACGGCTTCTTCCCCGTTGTACAGATGCAGAAAGCCGCGGATCTTCATCTGGCCGTACAGCTGGTAGCAGCGATCCTCGAAGACGCGGATGCGCAGCATCTGGCGCATCAGCGCCAGCGCGTGTTCGCGCTCGAGCGGAACTGCAGGGGCCGTGCTCATTCCCGGCCCTCGAGCGTCGAGAGATCCCCTTCGGGCAACCCCAGCTCGCGGGCCCGCAGCAGCCGCCGCATGATCTTGCCGCTGCGGGTGCGGGGCAGACTGTCGCTGAAGGCGATTTCCCGGGGTGCGACCGCGGCGCCGAGCAGCCGGCGCGCGTGGCTAAGGATCTTCAGGCGCAACGCATCGCTCGGCTCGAAGCCGCTGCGCAGCTCAACGAACGCCTTCACGGACTGTCCGGCCACCGCGTCCGGGACGCCGATGACGGCGACCTGCGCGACCGCGGGGTGCCTCATCAGCGCGCTTTCAACTTCGAACGGACTGATGAGGTGGCCGGAGGATTTGATGATGTCATCCGCACGCCCCACGAACCAGAACTGACCGTCCTGGTCCCGCCGCGCCAGATCGCCGGCGAGGTACCAGCCGTCGATGAAGCATTGCCGGTAGCGGTCGGGGTCTTCGAGGTAGCTGCTGAACATCGACGGCCAGCCGGGCCGCAGCGCAATCTCCCCGACTTGTTCGGGGGATTCGATGATCTCCAGCGTTCCGGCGCCGGTGCGGCGGACCACCCGGGCTTCGATGCCGGGCACGGCCCGTCCCATCGATCCCGGCACCACGTCGCAGGCCGGGAAATTCGCGATCATGATGGCGCCGGTTTCGGTCTGCCACCACGTATCGTGAAAGGGCATTCCGAACGCCTCCACGCCCCACTCGACGGCCTCGGCGTTCAGGGGTTCACCGACGCTCGCCATGTGACGCAGTTGAGGATAGGTGCGGGTGCGCGTGAGCGCGGTGCCGGCCTTCATCAGCATCCGGATGGCGGTCGGGGCGGTGTACCAGACGGCGACACGCTCCGCCTCGAGGATGCGATACCAGCGCTGCGCGTCGAACTCTTCGCGGTCCACGATCATCGTCACTCCACGGGTGAGCGGACCGATCAGTCCATACGCGATGCCCGTGACCCATCCCGGATCGGCGGTGCACCAGAAGACCTCCCCGGGATGAAGATCGAGGACGAGCCGGCTCGTGGCGTGCTGCGCAATCACCGCTGCGTGGGTCAAGGTGACCCCCTTGGGCTTGCCGGTGGTGCCGCTCGTGAAGTGCAGGAGCGCAACATCGGTATCCGTGGTCGGTGCCGGATCGTAGGCGTCCGGGGCATTGCGCATGAGGGCAGCGAAATCCGCACAGCGCTCCGGCAGCGCACCGCCGGAGTCCTCACGCAGGAGAAGCACGTGGCGCAGTTGCGGGAGCGCCTCGCGCAGCGCCGCGACCTTGCGCCGGTAGAGCGTCTCGGTCGTGATCAGCACCTGGGCATGTCCGAGCTGCAGGCGGGTCTTCAGCGGTTCCGGGCCGAACGCGGAGAACAGCGGACTGAACACGGCGCCGGCCGCAAAGGTGCCGAGACCGACCGCAAACAGCTCCGGCACCCGGCCGAGCAGGGTTGCGACCGTCGCGCCGCGGGGCACCGCCAGAGCGCCCAGGACGTTCGCAAATCGATCGGCCACACGTTTCAACTCACGGTAGGTGAATTCGACACGATTCCAGTCACGATCGATGAAGCGTGCCGCAACGATGTCGCCCGAGCCGAGCGCGATGCGGTGATCGAGTGCTTCGTGCGCGATGTTCAGGTGCGCTTCCGCGCGCCCGACCAGATCAAGTCGTGCCTGCGCCCAGCTGAATTCGCGCCGCGTGCGGTCGTAGTCGCGCAGATAGTGCGCGGTGGTTCCGGGCGCCGATGGCTTGTGGATCGTCCGCGTGGGCATCATCCAGCCTCCTGCCGACGATTCTCGCGGCCCGATGCTCTGCGTCGATCCGCTTTACTACCTATCCTCGCGCGCACCGCCGGGCTAGGTAGATGTTCGGATGGGCGGCAGGTCCGGTGCCTCCCCCGGATCAGGCAGACGCGGGAGGGCGGTCGGCAGTGGGGCGTGCGCGCCAGTGGGCGCGCAAGGTGCATGAATCGGCGTATTCTCGCAGGTCGATGCGCGGGCCAGGTGCGCCCCGTGCGCGCCGGACCGGGTGGGGTGAGCTGCGACGCAGAGTGTGCCGTCCACAAGGACAGCAGGAGAGTGGATCCCGAGATGTCTCAGAGTCGATCCCCAACGGATGTCGCCGCCGGGGTGCGCGAGGCATTTATCGTCCAGGCACACGCCTGTGAGCGCCTCGGTTCACCCTTCACCGC
>JAJZSQ010000145.1 GCA_021849615.1 Pseudomonadota bacterium | reverse complement strand
CACAGAGCGATCTGTCGCGCGTGCACGTGGGAGACGTGACGCATGTGACGACGGACGCATTCCCTGGCAAGACCTTCACCGGGCGGGTCACCTCGATTGATTCGCTGGTCGATCCGTCGACGCGCAACTTCGAAGCTGAAGCGACCATTGCCAATCCGGGCTTGCTGCTGCGGCCGGGGATGTTCGTGGACACCGACGTGCAGTCTGGTGCTGAGCAGCGTTACTTGACGCTGCCGCAGACGGCAATTACCTACAACCCGTACGGTGATACCGTGTTCGTGGTGCACAAGGGAGTCGGGTCGAAAGCGAACGACACCGTCGAACAGGTGTTCGTGACCCTGGGGCCGACTCGCGGTGATCAGATCGCGGTGCTGAAGGGAATCAAGGTCGGGGACCAGATCGTGACCAGCGGCCAGCTGAAGCTGAAGAACGGTTCGCCCGTCACCATCAACAACAGCGTGCAGCCGCTCAGCAACCCGAACCCCTCGCCGCAGGAACATTGAGGCGGCCGGCGTGAAATTCACTGAAATATTCATCCGCCGGCCGGTCCTGTCGGCGGTCGTCAGCTTGCTGATGCTGGTGCTCGGCATCCGCGCGATCTTTTCGCTGCCGGTGACGCAGTACCCGAAGACCCAGAGTGCGGTCATCTCGGTCACCACCGACTACTACGGCGCGGATGCGCAGACCGTGGCCGGCTTCATCACCCAGCCACTCGAGGCCGCGATTGCCCAGGCACAGGGCATCGACTACATGGCTTCCTCCTCGAGCACGGGCAGCTCGGTGATCACCGCGACGCTGCGGCTCAATTACAGCGCCAATCGCGCCCTGACCGAAATCAGTGCGCAGGTCAATGCGGTGCGCAATCAATTGCCGCCGCAATCGCAGCTGCCGGTCATCCAGCTGGCGAAGAACCAGACCACCGACACGATGTACATCGGCTACTTCAGCGATGTCGTGCCGACCAATGCGCTGACGGACTTCCTGCTGCGCGTCGTGCAGCCGCAGCTCAATGCCATCCCCGGGGTGCAGAACGCCGAAGTGCTGGGCGGGCGCACCTTCGCGCTGCGCGCGTGGCTCGATCCCAATCGAATGGCGGCGCACGGCGTCACCGCCGCAGACGTCTACCAAGCCCTGGCATCGAACAATTACCTGTCCGCCGCCGGTGAGACCAAAGGCCAGATGGTGAGCATCAAGCTCACTGCCTCGACCAACCCGCAAACCCTGCGCGGGTTCCGCAACCTGGTGATCCGCGACCAGAACGGGGCGATCGTGCGCCTGAAGGACGTGGCCACGGTGGTGCTCGGGGCGCAGAATTACGACTCGGCCGTGCGCTTCAGTGGCCGTCCGGGCGTGTTCATCGGCATCAAGTCCGCGCCGAGCGCCAGCGTGCTGACCGTCGCGAAGCGGGTCAAGGAAGCCCTGCCGGTGATCGCCCGGCAGCTGCCGAACGGCATCACGCAGCAGGTGGTGTTCGATGGCACCACATTCATTTACGCCTCGATCGTCGACGTCGTGCGCACACTCATCGAGACGCTGCTGATCGTCACGGTCGTGATCTTTCTGTTCCTCGGCAGTCCACGGGCCTCGGCGGTTCCGGCGCTGGCGATGCCGTTGTCGATCGTCGGCGCGTTCATTTTCATGCTCGCGCTTGGCTATTCGATCAACCTGCTGACGCTTCTTGCGCTGGTGTTGGCGATCGGGCTCGTGGTCGACGATGCCATCATCGTGGTGGAGAACATCGACCGCCACATGAAGGAAGGGAAGTCACCGCTCGATGCGGCCATTCTCGGTGCACACGAGCTCAATGGTCCGATCATCGCAATGACCGTCGTGCTGGTGGCTGCATACGCGCCGATCGCCTTCCAGACTGGTCTCACCGGCGCGCTGTTCACCCAGTTCGCCTTTACGCTCGTCGGCGCCGTGATCTGCTCGGCCATCATCGCGCTCACCCTCTCGCCGATGATGTGTTCGCGGATCTTCCACAGCAACCAGGAGGACAACCGCTTCACGCACATGCTCGATCGCGGCTTCAATCGGCTGCGCGGTGGTTATCGGCGGGTGCTGTCGAACTGGCTGCGCACCTGGCCGGCGCTCATCGTGCTCGGAGTGGTGCTGCTCGGCGGTGTGTTCTATCTGTTCAATACCTCCAAATCGCAGTTGGCGCCGCAGGAAGATCAGGGCGTGGTGCTGTATCAGCTGATCGGACCGCCGGATGCGACCCTGCTGCAGATGCAGACCTACACGCAGCAGATTTTCAGGGCCGCCCGGACGCTGCCGGAATATCGCCAGGCGTTTCAGCTGATCGGCTCACCGGCCGTCAATCAGG
This sequence comes from Pseudomonadota bacterium, assembly GCA_021849615.1. Taxonomy (GTDB): domain Bacteria; phylum Pseudomonadota; class Gammaproteobacteria; order Steroidobacterales; family Steroidobacteraceae; genus 13-2-20CM-66-19. The sequence goes on along the minus strand of JAJZSQ010000145.1, from coordinate 4,415 downwards.
GCTTCGGCGGCATTCTGCTCAAACCCTGGGATCAGCGCACCCGCAACGCCACGCAGATCCAGCAGGTGTTGCAGCAGCGTTGGAATCACATCGCCGGGGCGCAGGTCGCAGCGTTCCAATTCCCCTCGTTGCCCGGTGCGCAGGGCCTGCCGGTGCAGTTCGTGATCACCACCGCCCAGCCGATCAGCAACCTGTATGACGTGGCGCAGAAGGTGCTCGACAAGGCGCGGGCCAGCGGACTGTTCTTTTTCGTCGATTCGGATCTGAAGATCGATCAGCCGCAGGATAAGATTGTCGTCAACCCGTACAAGGTGGCCGATCTCGGACTGACGCAGCAGGGTGTGGCGGCGACACTCGGCGCTGCACTCGGCGGCGGTTACGTCAACTACTTCGAGCTCTCCGGGCGTTCGTATCAGGTCATTCCGCAGGTGCTGCAGCGGTTCCGACTGAATCCGGACCAGGTGCTCGACTATCACCTGCGCACGCCGAGCGGTGCGATCGTGCAGCTCGGTACGGTGGCGCGCCTGAAGCACGAGGTGGTGCCGGAGTCGATCAATCACTTTCAGCGCCTCAATTCCGCGACCATTGCCGGCGCGCCCGCCGTTTCGCAGGGCGAGGCGCTGGCGTTTCTGCGCAATGCGCTGCAGTCCGTGGCCCCGAGTGGCTTCAGCGCGGACTATGCCGGTGAGTCGCGCCAGTTCATGACCGGCACGAACAGCTTCCTGATCACCTTCGGCTTTGCATTGATCATCGTGTTCCTGGCGCTCGCGGCGCTGTTCGAGAGCTTCCGCGACCCGGTGGTCATCCTCGTGTCCGTGCCGGCGGCGCTGTTCGGCGCGCTGCTGTTCATCAACATCGGGGTGACGACGCTCAATATTTACACCCAGGTCGGACTCGTGACACTCCTCGGCCTGATCAGCAAGCACGGCATTCTAATGGTGCAGTTCGCCAACGATCTGCAGCGTTCCGGGCACAACAAGCTGCAGGCCATCGAAGAGGCAGCCGAGGTGCGGTTGCGTCCGATCCTGATGACCACCGCGGCGATGGTCATGGGCGTGCTGCCGATGGTGTTCGCAACGGGCGCCGGTGCCGCTGGGCGGCGTGCAATGGGCGTGGTGATCGCCACGGGACTGTCGATTGGCACGCTGTTCACGCTGTTCATCGTGCCGGCCGTGTATCTGCTGTTGGCGGCGGATCATGAGCGCGAGCGCACTCGCGCACTTGCCGAGCCGGTCGCCGAATAGCCGCGATGCGCGGCGGCGGAGCATTCCGTCGCCGCGCAAAATTTGATACGCATCAAGTCGGGCGGCGCACCGCGGTTTAAGGTGCGCGCGGATGGCTTATCACGACTTGCGCGCATTCCTCGCGCACCTGCAAGAGCGCGGCGATCTGCGCCGCGTCTCGGTGCCGGTGGATCCGGAACTCGAAAGTACGTCGCTGTGCCTGCGCGCCTTGCAGCGCCAGGGTCCGGCGCTGCTGTTCGAGAAGCCGGTCGGTGCCCGTCATGCGCTACTTGGTAATTTATTCGGTCACGCCCGGCGCATCGAGGCGGCGCTCGGACCGCAGCGGGCGGGCTCCCTGCGCGCGCTCGGGGAACTGCTGGCCGCGCTGAAGGAGCCGCACTGGCCGGGCAGCGTGCGTGAAGCACTTTCCAGCTGGCCCCAATTTGCGCAGCTGGCGCACGTTGCACCGCGCCGCCAGTCGCGCGCGCCGTTCCAGGAACATACCCTCGGCGGCGGGCAGATCGACCTGGGGTTGCTGCCGATCCAGCGCTGCTGGCCGCAGGACGCTGCCCGCCTGATCACACTCGGTCTGGTCGTGACCCGTGGACCGCGCAAGGCGCGCCAGAATGTTGCGATTTATCGCCAGCAGGTGATCGGCCGCGATCGGCTCATCATGCGCTGGCTGGCCCACCGCGGAGGCGCTGGCGATTACGCCGACTGGCAGACCGATCGCCCGGGGGAGCCGTTTCCCGTGCTCATTGCGATCGGCGCCGATCCGGCGACGGTGCTCGCCGCGGCCGCTCCCATCCCGGATACCCTCTCGGAATACGAGTTCGCCGGCTTGCTGCGTGGGGAGCGCAGTAACCTCGTACGTTGCGATCTGACCGGGCTCGATGCGCCGGCAGGCGCCGAAATCGTACTCGAGGGCTTCATCCACCCGAGCGACACGGCGCTCGAAGGGCCGTTCGGGGATCACACCGGGTACTACAATTCGCAGGAGACCTTCCCGGTGCTCACGCTCGAGCGGATGCACCTGCGCGAGGGAGCGATCTATCAGGGCAGCTACATGGGCCGTTCGCCGCACGATGAGCCCTCAGTGATGGCGGTGGCGCTCAACGAGGTGTTCGTTCCGATCCTGCGTCGGGTGTTCCCGGAAATCGTCGACTTCTACCTGCCTCCGGAAGCCTGCTCCTACCGCGTGGCTGTCGTGAGCATCCGCAAGCAGTATGCCGGCCATGCGCGGCGGATCATGATGGCGGTCTGGTCGTATCTGCGCCAGTTCACGTACACGAAATTCGTGATCATCACCGACGAGGACATCAACGTGCGCAACTGGCAGGAGGTGATCTGGGCGGTCGCGACGCGGGTCGATCCGGCCCGGGATTCGATGCTCATCGAGAACACACCGATCGATTACCTCGACTTTGCCAGCCCGGAAAGCGGACTCGGCTCGAAGCTCGGCCTCGATGCGACCAACAAGTGGCCCGGGGAGACGACGCGCCAGTGGGGGCGCCCGATCCGGCTCGATGCCGCGGTCGAGCGCCGGGTGGATCAGCTCTGGCAGGAGTGCGTCGGCGATGCCTGAGGGCCCCGGAATCGAACTGGTTTGCCCGGCGGGCAGTCTGCCGGCCCTCCACGCGGCGATCGACAACGGCGCCGACGCCGTCTATCTCGGGTTTCGCGACGGGCTCAACGCGCGCAATTTCCCGGGCCTGAATTTCTCACCGGCGGAGGCCGCCGACGGAATCGAGTACGCCCATCGTCGCGGCGCGCGCGCCTTCGTTGCCCTCAACGTATATCCGCGGCCGGCCCGCTGGGCGGCGGCAACGGCTGCCGTCGATGCGGCGGCCGACGCCGGTGCGGACGCGTTGATTCTGGCCGACGCCGGTCTGCTCCAATATGCCGCCGAGCGTCATCCGGCCCTTGCTCGTCATCTGTCAGTTCAGGGATCAGCGACCAATTGGCGGGCGTTACAATTTTACCGCGAGCGCTTCGGCATCCGCCGCGCCGTGCTGCCGCGCGTGCTGTCGGTCGCGCAGGTGCAGCGCGTCATCGAGCGCTGCGGCATTGAAATCGAAGTGTTCGGGTTCGGCAGCCTGTGCATCATGGTGGAGGGGCGCTGCGCGCTCTCGGCGCACGTCACCGGGGAGTCCCCCAATACGCACGGGGTGTGCTCACCGGCACACGCGGTGCGCTGGCAGGAGCAGCCGAGCGGCCGCCAGGCGCGACTGAATGGCGTACTGATCGACGAGTTCGCGGCGCACGAAGCTGCCGGGTATCCCACTCTGTGCAAGGGCCGCTTCGAAGCGCTCGGCTCGGTGATGCATGCCCTCGAGGAACCGACCAGCCTCAATGTGCTGGAGATTCTGCCTCAACTGCTCGATGCGGGCGTCCGTGCCATCAAAGTCGAAGGCCGGCAGCGAAGTCCGGCATATGTGGCGCAGGTGACGCGCGCGCTGCGTACCGCGCTCGACGCCTGCCGGCGCGATCCTGCGGGATACCGGCCACCGGTCGGACCGGCCGCGGCCCTTGCGCGGCTCACCGAGGGGCATGCGCAAACACTGGGGGCCTATAGCAGGCCCTGGCAATGAAGGAATGCACGCGATGAAGTTGTCAGTCGGTCCTCTGTTGTATTTCTGGGAGCGTGAGCAGGTGTTCGCCTTCTACCAGATGTTGGCGGATGCGCCGATCAACAGCGTGTATCTCGGCGAAGTGGTGTGCTCCAAGCGCCGCGCGCTGAAGCAGGAAGACTGGGAGGCGATCGGACGAGATCTGGCTGGCGCCGGCAAGGAAGTGATCTTCTCCACGCTCGCGCTCATGGAGGCGGAATCCGAGCTGGCGGCGCTCGCACGTCTCGCGGCCGGCACTGCGACGATCGAGGCCAATGATATGGCCGCCGTGCAACTCGCTCGCGGGCGGCCGTTTGTCGCCGGGCCGCACCTGAACGTCTACAACGGACCGACGCTGCGGCTGCTCGGTGCACTCGGTGCCCGGCGCTGGGTGGCGCCGCTGGAGCTCGATACCGCGGCGATCGCCGAATTGCTCACCGAGCGTCCCGAGGACATGGAATGCGAGGTATTCGCGTACGGTCGGATGCCACTCGCATTTTCGGCGCGCTGCTTCAGCGCGCGCGTGCGCCGGCACAACAAGGACGATTGCAATTTCGTCTGCGCCGAGGAGCGCGATGGACTG
>JAJZSQ010000144.1 GCA_021849615.1 Pseudomonadota bacterium | reverse complement strand
CCCGTCGCCGAGATCCAATTCGCCGACTACATCTACCCGGCATTCGATCAGATCGTGAGCGAGCTGGCCCGACTGCGCTACCGCACCGCCGGCGATTATTGCGCACCGGTAACCATCCGTACGCCCTGCGGGGGCGGCATTCGCGGCGGCCAGACCCACTCGCAGAGCCCGGAGGGCGTGTTCACGCACGTCTGCGGGATCAAAGTGGTGATGCCCTCGAATCCCTACGATGCCAAGGGGCTGCTGATCAGCTCCATCGAGGACGAAGATCCGGTGGTGTTCTTCGAACCGAAGCGCATCTACAACGGACCATTTGATGGTGATCCGCACAAGCCGGCGGTGCCCTGGAGTACGCATCCGAAGGGCGAGGTGCCCGAAGGTCACTACGCGATTCCGATCGGTAAGGCCGAAGTAGTGCGGCCCGGCAAGGACGTCACCGTGCTGACCTACGGCACCATGGTGCACGTGGCGGAGGCGGCGGTGCGTCTCGCCGAGGTCGATGCCGAGATCATCGACGTGCGCACCATGGTGCCGCTCGACGTCGATACGTTGTGCACCTCGGTGAGCAAGACCGGGCGTTGCGTGATCGTGCACGAGGCGACCCGGTTCAGCGGTTTTGGCGCGGAGCTGTCCGCTACCGTGCAGGAAGAGTGCTTCTGGCAGCTCGAGGCTCCCATTGCCCGGGTGACTGGGTGGGACACCCCCTATCCGCATGCCTTCGAATGGGATTACTTCCCCGGTCCGGCGCGTATTGCCGCAGCGATCCGCGGCGTGATGGAGGCGCGATGAGCCGTTACGTCTTCAAACTCCCGGATCTCGGCGAGGGCACCGTGTCAGCCGAAATCGTCGCTTGGCATGTCAAGCCCGGCGATACGGTCGAGGAAGAGCAGGTGCTGGTCGAGGTCATGACCGAGAAGGCGGCGGTGGAAGTGCCCTCCCCGGTCGGTGGCAAGGTGATTTCGACTACCGGCGAACCGGGCGAGATGGTCGCCGTTGGCGCCGAGCTCATCGTGTTCGAATCGGGCGGCGAGCAGCCGTCCGCTGCCGCGCCGGCTCCTGCCGCAGCGCCGGCGCGTGCCGCTGCGCCAGCGCCGGCCGCGACGCCGGTCCCGCAGCCACCGGTGACGGCGCGCGGGCGGGTGATGACCTCGCCGGCCAACCGGCGCCGCGCACACGAGGCCGGCATCGATCTGCAGCGGGTCCAGGGCAGCGGCCCGCAGGGCCGCATCCTGCGCGAGGACCTGGAGGCGCACCTGCGCGGCGTACCGCAGGCCGCGGCCGCCGCGCGTGCGGGCGTACCGCCGCAGCCTGCGTCGGCGCCCACTGAGGAAATCAAGGTCATCGGGCTGCGTCGCCTGATCGCCCAGCGCATGAGCGAGGCGAAGCGCAACATTCCGCACTTCGCGTATGTCGAGGAGGTCGATGTCACGGAGCTCGAGGGATTGCGCCGGCACCTGAACGGCCGCCTCGCCTCCGGGGAGCCCGCGCTCACCTATCTGCCGTTTCTCGTGGTGGCGCTGGTGCGCGTGCTGCAGGACTTTCCGCAGTGCAACGCGCACTACGATGCCGAGCGGGGCGTGATCATCCGCCACCGCGCGGTGCACGTGGGCGTGGCCACCCAGACTCCCGACGGTCTGAAGGTGCCCGTGGTGCGCAACGTCGAGCAGCGCTCGTTGTGGGACATCGCTGCGCAGATGCGGCGCGTGACGGAAGCGGCGCGCACCAACAAGGCGACGCGCGATGAGCTGAGCGGGTCGACCATCACGCTCACCAGTCTCGGCAAGCTCGGCGGCATCGTCAGTACGCCGATCATCAATGCCCCGGAGGTTGCGATCATCGGTGTCAACCGTGCGGTCGATCGGCCCATGGTCGTCGACGGCGCGGTTGCGGTGCGCCGGATGATGAATCTCTCCTCGTCGTTCGATCACCGCTTCGTCGACGGCTACGATGCGGCTGCGATGATCCAGGCGATGAAGGAGCTCATCGAGCACCCGGCCATGATCTTCATGCACCCGCGGGATTGATCAGCGCGGCGCGCCGAGGATCTCGGCGCGCACGTCGTCAATTTCGCGCGCCCGCGACGCTCGGAGCTTCGCACCCGCGCAGCGATCGGGGCGCGGGCAGCGCGAGCTGCGCGGGCAGATGAGGTGCGCCGGCCGCTCGAGCGCCGTATCGATCCAGGCGATATTGAGCACGTTGGCGACGGCCTGCAGCGCCGCTTTTGCGCCGCGCGGAGGCTGGGCCTCGCCGCCGCCGCGCGTACAGGCGGCCTGGATGGCCGCGGTGATCTCCTGGCTCGAGACTCCATTGGCATCCAGTGCTGGCGCCAGATCGACCCCGACCGACAACACGTGCGGGTTGCCCGCCATGTCGCGCACCCGTCGCGAGTGGCAACAGTAGAGCAGCGAGCGCTCCCCGTCGCGCAGCACCGAGATCTGCGAGCCGCTGTCGCGTTCGCTGTCGAGCATGCGGAATACCGCCCAGTTCGGGCATGGATCGCTCACCTGTGCCAGGTTGCCCCAGGGCAGGGGGATGCCGTTGCCGCGGTACACCGCGCGCAGGTAACCCGGCGGATAGGCATCGAAGAAATGCCAGTACGGATACGGCGACACCTTGGTCATGCGGCGCATGATCACTGCGGGGGTCAGCTCGAGCCACGCACTGCTCTCGACTCGGTAGCGCTCGCGCGCCAGGAAGCGCCGGAACGGCACGCGCGGTGCCAGCAGCGCACCGGCGAAGAAGCTGCACTCGAAGTCGCGCCAGGCGTGCAGGACGTCCTCGGCGTTCATGCCGGCGGCCGAGGCGCCCTCCGGGCTGCCGCCCATCTCCCCGCCGGTGGCATGCGCGGACTTCAAGCCGTCCCCGCCGTGCAGCACTTTGTGCGCAATGTGCGCCGCCAGATCAAACTTCAGCCGCGCCGGATCGGACAGCAGTGCGCGGTTGGCGTAGATGAACCGCGGGGATTCGAAGAACGAGCGCACCACGCTGCGCACCTCGCGGTCCTTGTCACGCGCCAGCAGCGCCTTGCGCTCGAACCAGCGGATCTCCAGGCCGTGTCGGCGCGTCAGGCGCATCAGGTCCTCGACGCCGAGCGGAAACTTGCGCTCGCCCACGTCCTCCGCTGCGCGTTCGAGGTCCGGGAAGTCGTTGCGAGAGAACTCCTGGTGGGTACGGATCAGCAGGTGCGCAAACTGCCGCCCGCTCGTTCCGGTCTGCTGCAGCAGCTCCGGGATCGCCGCTTGCAACACCTCCTTGGAGAACAGGAACGCCGGCTCCAGCGGCACCTTCGCCGCGCCGCCGGCCGGGGCCGAGAGCGTCACGAGTTCCGCGCTGCTGCTCTCATCGAGAAACCAGCTCGGCTCGCGCTGGAATACCAGCGCCAGCAGCTCGAGCAGCTCCGCGGACGGGACGCGCTTGCCGCTCTCGATCATGCTGAGGTAGGACACCGACGGCGCCCGCTCGGCGTCGCGCTGAATACAGCGCGAGGAGAGCTCCTCGAGCGTCAGGCCGTTGCGTTTGCGCAGTTCGCGCAGTTTCGCACCGAGAAAATGGCTTTTGCGCAGCAACGGGGACATGGCGGCACCTGGGCGGATACGCGCGGGCACGTTGCCCGCGTCTGTGAAATTAACAATGTGAAGTTTCTATAGTCAAATTCTTCATTTCCTGGAGGCTATGCTCGCTCCCATGAACACCGCAGCTCAACCCCGATCGATCCGGTCCCCGACAGCGCAGGGCGAAACGCCCGCACTGCGGGTCGCTCCCACCGGCATTGCGCGCGCCCCGGAGGTGCTCACGCCCGGCGCGCTCGAGCTGCTGGCGCGACTGCACCGGCGTTTCAATCCGCGACGGCTCGAACTGCTCGGCGCGCGCGCCGAGCGTCAGCGCGAGTTCGACAGCGGGGTGCTGCCGGATTTCCTGCCGCAGACCGAGACGGTGCGCCGCGCGGACTGGCGCATTGCGGCGGTGCCGCACGATCTGCTCGACCGGCGCGTGGAGATCACCGGTCCGGTCGAGCGCAAAATGATCATCAACGCGCTGAACGCGCCGGTGTGCGCGTTCATGGCGGACTTCGAGGACTCCTGCAGCCCCACCTGGCACAACCTGATCCAGGGGCAGATCAACCTGGCCGACGCCATCGACGGCACCATCAGCTACGTCGATCCGGTGAGCGGCAAGGGCTACCGCCTCGCTGAACGGCGCGCGACGCTGATCGTGCGGCCGCGCGGCTGGCATCTGCCGGAGAAGCACGTGTGCATCGACGGCGAGGCGGTGTCCGGTGCACTGTTCGATTTCGCGCTCTACCTGGCGCGCAACCACGAGGGCCTGGCGCGCGCTGGCACCGGCCCGTACTTCTATCTGCCGAAGCTCGAGAGTCATCTCGAGGCGCGCTTGTGGGCCGAGGTGTTCGCGACCGCCGAGTCGGCGCTCGGGCTGGAGCACGGCACGATCAAGGTCACTGTCCTGATCGAGACGCTCCCGGCGGCTTTCGAGATGGACGAGATTCTCTTCGAGCTGCGCGATTACATCGTGGGTCTGAACTGTGGCCGTTGGGACTACATCTTCAGCTTCATCAAGAAGCTGCGCGGACGCAGCGAGTGTGTTCTGCCCGATCGCGCCCAGGTGACGATGGAGCGGCACTTTCTGAAGTCCTACGTGGATCTGCTCATCCGCACCTGTCACCGTCGCGGTGCGCATGCCATGGGCGGCATGGCGGCACAGATTCCGGTGCGCGATGCGCAGGCGAACGCGCTCGCCATGGAGCGGGTCCGCGCCGACAAACTGCGCGAGGCGAATGCCGGACACGATGGCACCTGGATCGCGCATCCGGGGCTGGCGCCGGTGGCACGCGCGGCATTCGACGCGGTGATGCACGGCCCGAACCAGCTGGGTGTCGCGCGCGAGGACGTGAACGTGCGCCGCGAGGATCTGCTGCGGGTGCCCGCCGGGAAAATCACCGAGGAGGGAGTTAGAACCAACATCCGGGTGGGCGTGCAGTACCTGGAGGCCTGGCTGCGCGGCAACGGCTGCGTGCCGCTCTACAACCTCATGGAGGATGCGGCCACCGCGGAGATCTGCCGAGCGCAGCTGTGGCAGTGGCTGCGTCACGGTGCCTGCACCAGCGACGGTGTCCCCCTGACGCTGCCGCGGATGGATCGGCTGTTCGCCGAGGAGCTCGAGCGCATCCACGCCGAGGTCGGTCCGGTGCGCCTGCTCGAGGGCGTGTTTCCGAGTGCCGCGCGCCTGCTGCAGCAAATGATTGAGCAAGATACCTTCGATGAATTTCTCACCCTGCCGGCCTATGAACTGATCGACTGACGCCCTGGAGGACTGAGTATGAGACCCGATGACCTGTTGCCGAGCGCACAAGAGCTGCGCCGGTCGTGGCAAGACTCTCCCCGCTGGCGCGGTATCGAGCGCGCCTATCAGCCCGAGGACGTGGTGCGCTTGCGCGGTACGATCGCCATCGAACACTCGCTGGCGCGCCAGACCGCCGAGAAGCTCTGGCGGATGCTCAACGAGCGGCCGTTCGTCAATGCACTCGGGGCACTCACCGGCAATCAGGCCATGCAGCAGGTCAAGGCCGGGCTCGATGCGATCTATCTGTCGGGCTGGCAGGTGGCCGCCGATGCGAATCTCGCCGGGCAGATGTACCCCGATCAGTCGCTCTATCCGTCCGATTCGGTGCCGGCGGTGGTGCGGCGCATCAACTCGGCACTGCGGCGCGCCGACCAGATCGACCATGCAGAAGGCCATGACGGCATCGACTGGCTGAAGCCGATCGTCGCCGATGCCGAGGCCGGCTTCGGTGGCGTGTTGAACGCGTTCGAGCTGATGAAGCAGCTGATCGAGGCGGGCGCGGCCGGTGCGCACTTCGAGGACCAGCTGTCCTCGGCGAAGAAGTGCGGCCACATGGGTGGCAAGGTGCTCGTCCCGACCCAGGAAGCGATCAACAAGCTGCTCGCGGCCCGGCTCGCTGCCGATGTGTGCAACGTGCCGACCGTGCTCGTCGCGCGGACCGATGCGGAAGGGGCCAAGCTCCTCACCGCGGACGTCGATGAGCGCGACCGGCCGTTCATCGATACGGCGCGCGGCCGCACCGCCGAGGGGTTCTTCCATGTCCGTGCCGGCCTCGAGCAGGCGATCGCCCGAGCGCTGGCGTATGCCCCCTATGCGGACCTGGTGTGGTGCGAGACGGCCAAGCCCGATCTCGAGGAGGCCCGCCGCTTCGCCGAAGCGGTGCACCGGCGCTTCCCCGACAAGCTGCTCGCGTACAACTGCTCCCCGTCGTTCAACTGGAAGCGCAAGCTCGATGACGGGACCATCGCTCGCTTTCAGCGCGAGCTCGGCGCCATGGGCTACCGGTTCCAGTTCATCACGCTGGCGGGGTTCCATGCCCTGAACTTCTCGATGTTCGAGCTGGCGCGCGGCTATCGGGATCGGCAGATGGCCGCCTACGTCGAGCTGCAGGAGGCGGAGTTTGCCGCCGAGCGGCATGGATATAGCGCAACGCGCCATCAGCGCGAAGTCGGCGCCGGCTATTTCGATGAGCTGACGCAGGCCATCACGGGCGGGACGTCCTCGCTCGAGGCGCTTGCCGGCAGCACGGAGGCGCAGCAGTTCGCCACCGGCTGAGCGGCGTGTCGATATACTCGCCGGATGAGTCTTCAGCGACTGTTTCCCACGGTGATCTACGCCCGGCGAGTGCCAGCCGCGGCCCGGCTCGGGCCGCGGCTGTTGCGCGAATGCCGGCAGCTGCAGCTGGATGATGCGGGCGGACGGCGCTGGTCGGCGAAGAATTATCCGGGCGGCTATACCTCGTATGGCTCGGCGTTCCGAATGCACCAGCTGTC
>JAJZSQ010000143.1 GCA_021849615.1 Pseudomonadota bacterium | reverse complement strand
CAGCGCGCCGGTGTCGAGCGGCTCACCGGCGATTTCTCCCGGCGTCCGCTCGAGCCGCGCCAGCCCGAGGATGCGCGCGATCAGCTGCTCGAGCCGGTCGGCCTCGCGGCCGATCCGCTCGAGCTGACGCGGCACCTCTTCCTCGCGCTGTGCCAGCGAGAGCGCCAGCTGCAGCCGGGTGAGCGGAGAGCGCAATTCGTGCGAGACGTCGCGCAGCAGCTGCTGCTTGGACTCGAGCAGTCCCTGCAGCCGCCCCGTCATGGCATCGAAGTCCGCGGCGAGCCGCGCCAGGTCATCGTGCCGGCCGCGCATGTCCGGACCGACGCGCACCTCGAGATTGCCGGCCGCCACGGTGCGCGCGGCGCGGCGCAGACGGTCGATGGGGCCCACCAGGTAGCGCGCCAGCAGGAAGCAGATGACGGTGCTGACGATGAGCGCCACGGCGAGCGTGGTGCCGCCGACGCCGGGCAGCCCCAGCGCACCGAAGAACAGCAGCGGATGGCGCTGCAGTCCGGTCACCACCACCTGATACATCCGTCCATCCGGTTCGGTGAGCACCAGCGCCCCGCCGATCGGCGGCGGACGGCCATGCGGACCGCCCGGGCCCGGCACCAGAAAGACCCGCAGCAATGCCGGCACGGAGCGACCGAGAATGTCGTGCTCATTCGGGCCGATCACGAAGGTCCGCCCGTAGTACGGCCCGCCGCGCAGCCCCTCGGCCCAGTGCTTCAGCGCCGGCGGTCCGCCGTGTTCGAACGCGACCGCGGCCTGCTGGAACAGCGCCCCGCGCTGCGCCCAGGGCATCTGCTCGCGGTGCACGATCACCTCGTCGACCGCTGCGGTCACCGTGCCGATGAGAATCAGCGCGATCGCGAGCCAGAACGACCAGAAGATGCGCCAGAAGAGCGAGTGCATGGACTCAGCGCTGCATCAGGGCGTAGCCGGCGCCGCGCACGCCCTGGATGCGGATGCGCTCGGTGAAGCGCACGAGCTTGCGCCGCAGGTTGCTGATGTGGGTGTCCAGACTGCGATCGGTGGGCAGCAGCCGCCGGCCGAGCGCCTGCTGCATCAGTTCCTCGCGCGTCACGGTGCGCGTATCGGCCTGCATCAGCAGCTCGAGGATGCGCAGCTCCGCGCTCGTGAGTTCGAGGTCCGCCCCATCGATCTGGGCGCGGTGCGCACGCGCATCGAGCGTGAGCGCACCGAACGAGAGGAGGCCCCCGGCGGGCGCATCGGCCATGCGGCGCAGCACCGCGCGGATGCGCGCCACCAGCTCGCGCGGGCTGAACGGCTTGGCCAGATAATCGTCCGCGCCCATCTCCAGGCCCACCACCCGGTCGATTTCCTCCCCGCGCGCCGTGAGCATCAGCACCGGCACGCGGCTCGTGGCACGCAGCCGGCGCAGCACCTCGAAGCCGCTGAGTCCCGGCAGCATCACGTCGAGCACGACGAGGTCGATCCCGCCGCGCGCGAGCCGCTCGAGCGCGCTCTGGCCGCTCTCGGCGGTCTCGGCGCCGAACCCTTCCGGCTCCAGGTACTCGCGCAGCATCGCGCAGAGCTCCGCATCGTCATCGACGAGCAGCAGCTGCGCACGGGCCTCGGCCGGACTCACGCAGGATTCTCCAGCGTGAACACCTGGCGCTGATCGTCGTAGGCGAAGATCTCCGCGTAGCGGCCCCAGCTGATCACCGCCCGCAGCGTCTGCTCGGCGGCCTCCTCGGCCATGTTGTCCTCGAGCTCATCGAGGAAGCGGCTCTTCGGGGCGCGGTGCGCGCTGCGCTCATCGAGCACCCGGCGCACGTGCGCAGCGAGCGGGACGTAGGCGAGCAGATGCCGGGCAAAGAGACTCTTGCGCTCATCGGTATCGGAATGGGCGAAGGCGAGTCCAGCCTCGGTGAGGCGGATGTCGCCGCCGCCGACTTCCGCCAGACGCAGCATCTGCAGCGTCTCGGCCACCGGGAACAGATCATCGCCTTCCATGTGCAGCGCCTGGGCGATGGCCGGCAGATCGGCGCGCCCGCCGTAGGGTGGCTCGCTCACCGCCTCGATCAGACCGGCGAGCAGGTTCGTCGAGACGTGATCGAGCGGGGCACCGATCCCGACCGGCGCGGGCCGCTCGGCACGCGCGCCGTCGCGGCCGTGGCCGGGACGCGCGGTCATCTCCACGTACACCCGATCGACCAGCGCACGAAAGCGCGGGTCGAGCGGCTCGCGCGGCTGCGGCAGATCGATCGGGATCTCGCTCACCACCCGCCCCGGATGGGTGGAGAAGATGAGCAGGCGGTCGCACATCTGCACCGCCTCCTCGATGTTGTGCGTCACCAGCAGCACCGCGCCGATCGGCAGCTCGCCGCGGCCCCACAAATCCAGAAAGTCGTTGCGCAGCGTCTCGGCGGTGAGCACGTCGAGCGCGGAGAACGGCTCGTCCATCAGCAGGATGTTCGGATGCACCACGAGCGCACGCGCGAAGCCGACCCGCTGGCGCATGCCGCCGGAGAGCTCGCGCGGATAGGCTGACTCGTAGCCGTCGAGTCCGATCAGGTCGATCGCTGCGAGCGAGCGCTTGCGGATCTCGGCCTCCGGCAGGCGCATCGCCTCGAGCCCGAGCTGCACGTTGCCGAGCACCGTGAGCCAGGGGAACAGCGCGAACCCCTGAAACACCATCGAGATGCCCTCGGCCGGACCCTCGACGGGCGCGCCGAGGTAGTGCACGACGCCGCGCGAGGGCGCATCGAGGCCGGCAATCAGGCGCAGCAGCGTCGATTTGCCGGAGCCGGAGCGCCCGAGCAGCCCGACGATCTCCCCGCGCTTGAGCGTGAGGTTCACATCCTCGAGCACCAGCAGCGCATCGCCGTCGGGTTTGAAGAAACTGCGCCCGATGTGCTCGACCTCGAGCAGCGCTTCGGGCACGGCGGCAGGCATCGCGGCGTCGTTCATGGCGCTCCCTTCAGCTCATGCGGAATTTGCGCTCGGCGCGCGCGTAGAGCGGACGCCAGAACAGCCGGTTGATGATCACGACGAACAGACTCATCACCACGATCCCAAGGACGGTGCGCGCGAAGTTGCCGGCGCGGGTCGCATTGGCGATGTACGCCCCGAGGCCGCTCGCCGCCAGGTGCTTGTTGCCCCAGTCGGCGACCTCCGAGACGATGCTCGCATTCCACGAGCCGCCGGCGGCCGTGATCGCCCCGGTGATGTAGAACGGGAACACCGCCGGCAGCGCGATCCGCCGCCACCACAGCCAGCCGCGCACCTTGAGGTTGCTGCCGACCTGCTTCAGTTCATTCGGCAGCGAGGACGCCCCGGCGATCACGTTGAACAGGATGTACCACTGCGTGCCGAGAATCATCAGCGGGCTGAGCCAGATGTTCGGATTGAGGCGAAACGCGACGATCCCGGAAACCACCACGGGGAACAGCAGGTTTACCGGGAAGGCGGCCAGGAACTGCGCCACCGGCTGCACCGCCGCGGCGAGCCGCGGGCGGATGCCGACGTACACCCCGATCGGCACCCAGATCGCGCTCGCCAGGGCGATCAGCACCACCACGCGCAGCAGCGTCAGCAGCCCGAGCCCGACGACGTGCAGCACCTCGTGCGGCGGGATGCGCGCGAACACGTAGCGGGCGGTGGCCCAGCCGATCGCAGCGACCACGCTCGCGACCGCGGCATACCAGAGCCCCTCGCGCCAGCGGCTGCGCGCCCGGTCGCGCCGCACGCGGCGCGGCTCGTTCGCGTGGCTGAACCCCAGGCGCACGACGCCGGCGAAGGCCCCGGCTGCCACGCTGAGCAGACGCGAGCGGCGCATCATCGTGAGCGCCCAGGAGCGGCTCGGCGTCAGCCCCGCCTCCTGCTCGAGCCGGAACCAGTCGGCGCTCGCGATCAGCGGGCGGAAGATGATCTGATCGTAGATGAGGATCACGACGCTCATTGCGCCGATCGCCCAGCCGATGGCGCCGAGGTTGCGATCGGCAATGGCGCGGGCGATGTACGAGCCGATGCCCGGCAGCGTCACGGTGGTGTGCCCGACGCTGATCGCCTCGGCGGCGACCACGAAGAACCAGCCGCCGGACATCGACATCATCATGTTCCAGATGAGCGCGGGCATGGCGAACGGCACTTCCAGTCGCCAGAAACGCATCCAGGGTCCGAGATGGAAGGCACGGGCCGCTTCGTCGAGTTCCTGCGGGATGCTGCGCAGGGAGTGATAGAAGCTGAACGCCATGTTCCACGCCTGGCTGGTGAACACCAGGAACACTGCGGCCATCTCCGCCCCGGCCACCCGGCCCGGGGTGAGCGAGAGGAAGAACACGATCAGGAACGAGAAGCCGAGGATCGGCACCGACTGCAGGATGTCGAGCAGCGGCACCAGCACCGTGGCGGCGCGGCGGCTCTTGGCCGCGAGCGTCGCATAGCTGAAGGTGAAGACCAGCGAGGCGAGCATCGCCACCAGCATGCGCAGCGCCGTCTGGGCCGCATACCCGGGGAGCGCCCAGGGGCTGAGGGAGATCGGCTCGCTCTCCAGATGCGAGAGCGGACGGGTGAGCCCGTACGCGGTGTGCGCCAGATAGGCGAGCGCGGCGAACACCAGCACGAAGGCGAGCACGTCCCACCGGCCCGGCACGAAGCGGCGTCTGAGAACGGAGATCGGCAGCCGTTCGGTGCTCATTCGCTCAAGTTTGCCCGATCGCGGTGACAATTGGCACCGTCTGCGCCAACCTACGGTACCATCCGCAGCACCTTTACCTTCGGGGTGTCTGTATGAAAACAGCCACACGGCTCGCCGGCGCCGCGCTGCTCGCGCTGGCCTCGGCTGGCCTGCCGCTCGCACACGCGGCGTCCAACTCCTTCACGCAGGACGTGCGTCACGCGAGCGAACGGATCGCGCTGGCGGCGAAGAAATTCGGCCACGCCGTGGCGCGCGACACGCGTCCGGCCCGCGAGCGCATCAAGACCGACGCGAAGCAGTTCGGCCACAGCGTCGCGCACACCGCCAAGCGCGTCGGACACACCGTAGCGCGCGACACGCGTCCGGCCCGCGAGCGCATCAAGATCGACGCGAAGCACTTCGGCCACAGCGTCGCGCACACCGCCAAGCGCGTCGGACACACCGTAGCGCACGACACGCGTCCGGCCCGTCAGCGCGTCAAGACCGACGCGAAGCGCTTCGGGCATACCGTGGCGCACCGGACCCGCCCAGTCAGAACCCGCATCAAGCACGATGCGAAGCGCGCCGGCCATGCCATCGCGCGCGGCGCGAAATCGTTCGGCCACGCGGTCAAGCGCGCCGCACAGCGGCTGAAGCAGGCACTGCATCGCAAGCACGGAGCGGGCGCGCCCGAATGAGCGCGGCTGCGCCTGAACGCTGCGACGTGCTGATCGTCGGCGGCGGCCCCGGCGGCTCGAGCGCCGCAGCCAGCCTCGCGGCCCGCGGCCACCGCGTCGTGCTGCTCGAGAAGGCACGCCACCCGCGCTTTCACATCGGGGAGTCGCTGCTGCCGGCCAACCTGCCGCTGCTCGAGCGCCTCGGCGTTGCCGAGCAGGTCCGCGCCATCGGTCTGCCGAAGTTCGGCGCGCAGTTTCATGCCGAGGCGCCGGCGCGCTCGCAGCGCTTCGCGTTCGCCGACGGCTGGAACAAGACGCTGCCGGTAGCCTACCAGGTGCGCCGCTCGGAGTTCGACGCCATCCTGATCCGGCGCGCTGCGGAACTCGGTGCGACCGTGATCGAGGAGTGCCGCGCGCGCGAGGTGCAATGGCACGCCGAGGGTGTGAGCGTGCAGGCCGAGCACGGCGGCGCGCTGCGCTCGTTCGAGGCGCGTTACCTGATCGATGCCTCCGGGCGCGACACCTTCCTCGCCTCGCGCCTGGGCACCAAGCAGCGCAGCCGCGCGCACGCGAGCTGCTCGATGTTCGCGCACTTCGCCGGTGCCTGGCGCGACAGCGACGGTACGCGCTGCGGGGACATCTCGCTGTTCTGGTTCGAGCACGGCTGGTTCTGGTTCATTCCGCTCGCCGATGGGACCACGAGCGTCGGGGCGGTCGTGTGGCCGCAGTACATGCAGAGCCGCCGCCAGGCGGTGCGCGAGTTCTTCCTCTCGACCCTCGAGCACTGCCCGGCGCTCACGGCGCGGCTCGAGCACGCCGAACTCATCACCGAGGTGCAGGCCACCGGCAGCTACAGCTACCAGTGCGCCGCGGCCTGCGGGAAGCGCTACCTGCTCGTGGGTGATGCCTACTCGTTCATCGATCCGGTGTTCTCCTCCGGCGTACTGTTCGCCATGGTCGGGGGCCTCGCCGCCGCCGAGGCGCTCGAGGTGTGTTTGAGCGAGCCGCGCCGCTCGGGCGCGGCGCTCAGGCGCTTCGCGCGCACCGTGCGGCGCGGTCCGAAGAGCTTCGAGTGGTTCATCTATCGCATGACGCACCCGGCGATGCAGTCGCTGTTCCTCGCCCCGAAGAACCCGCTGCGCATGCGCGAGGCGCTGCTGTCGCTGCTCGCCGGGGACATCTTCGCCGACACGCCCCTGTGGCCGTCGCTGCGCGCCTTCCAGGCGGTGTTCTTCCTCACCGCGCTCGGTATGCCACGCCGCTCCTGGGCCGCACGGGCGCGCCGCGCGCGCCGCCTCGACGCGCTGCAGCACGGATGAGCGGCGCGATGGGATTGCGCCTTGCGTACCGGCCCTCTGGCGCGCAAGAGGAACGGACCGGCACGCTCGCCCTCGCCCGCTACGGCCTGCCGCCGCCGGCGGCCGCAGCCGCAGTGGCGCCCGAGGTGGGCGTGTGCATGCCGGTGCTGGCCGGACCCGAGGCGCTGATCGAGCACTGGAGCAGCACCGAGCCGGTGCGCTACGGGCAGTGCGG
>JAJZSQ010000142.1 GCA_021849615.1 Pseudomonadota bacterium | reverse complement strand
GCGCGCTGGCAATGTTCGGTGCCGGCCTCCTGGGCTGCGCATTGTTCATCAACCGCCGCCGCCGCGCGGCACGCCAGAGCTGATCGGCCGATCCGGTGATCCGCTCGGGACACCTGAGTGTCCCGCAGAACGGCCCCGCAAGGGGCCGTTCTCGTTTCCGGGCCTGCCGCGCGTCGCTCAGGCGGCGCCCCGCGCTGCTGTGTCGGTGCGTATCACTGCGTGCGCCCGCCGGAATCCCCTCGCGCTGAACGGCGATGTCCCACATCCCCGCTCCCTCTCGACACCGCGGCATGACCCTAGGCTTCCCGAGACTGCCAGCCGCGGAAGGCGGCCACCAAAATGTGACGCAGTGCATGTCGAGATTCTTAACAAAGTCCATTGAACATCATAGAAATCAGACGCAACTGATTGTTAATAAAGACATAATTTCAATGACATGTAACTTGCTTACTCAGGTGAGTCGACCCGATACGATGTTGAAGGACCCCATGAGACTCAAGATTGCAGGAGTGATCGCGGTGGCGGCCGTACTCGGCGCCGTGGGTGCACAGCCGGCGTGAGCGGGCACGATCGACTGGAATTTCAACGCGCTGAACGGATGGCCCGGACAGCCCGGAAAGACCCTCGGCAGCAGCGCGACGTATACGCAGGAGAGCGTGACGCTGACCGCGGCATCCACCCGACTCAGCTGCTTTTTCATCTGGTGCGAATGGAATCCCTCGAGCGCCCATTGGTATGCCAAGAACGGCGGATCGGCCGCCGAGGCAGGGCCTGGGTCTGGCGAATGACCCCTCTGGCCAGCATGAAATCACCCACCCCTACGGCATCGATCTGTCCCTGAGCTACGGCACCTTCACCAGCGTGAACATCGGCTCGGTGCAGACGGGAGAGACCTGGGCGCTCTGGGGCAACAACGGCAAAAACTGGGCGGAGCTCGGTTCGGGCATCGGCACTTCGAACAGCAATCCACTGGTCACGTTCGACCTGTCGGGGCTGTCTACGGGCTACGCCCAACTGATCCTCACCGACCCCCAGCAGGGCAATGGGAACAGCTGGTGGTGTAACCAGTCGGGATCGAACAACATCGTGCTGCAAGGCGTCTCCAGCACCGGCAGGTCGGTGAGCACGCCGGAGCCGGGTGCGCTCGCGATGTTCGCCGCGGGCCTGCTCGGCTGCGCGCTGTTCATCAACCGCCGCCGCGCCTCGCGCCAGAGCTGATCGACTGAATCCAGCCCGTCACTCGGACATCTCTCGTGTCCCGAAGAACGGCCCCGCAAGGGGTCGTTCTCGTATGAAGATCCTGGCCACCGTGGCGCGTGTCGGAGATTCTTACAGTGCCTCCACGCCGGCCATGAACGAGGCGTAATTTCGACTCGTAACGCGTTGTTTTTTTAATAATTTTCGGATCTCTTGATCTCACTGGCACGTCTCTTGCAGTTTTCCAGCCCGAGGGACCGAAGATTTCCAATGTCGTGCCCCGGCCGAGCGCCGAGGCTTCCCGGGCCCGCAGAAGAGGTAGTGATGAAATTCGCATTCGATCGCAGCAGTCTCACCCGCGGCGTCATCGCCATGGCGGCCGGGTTTGCACTTCTCGGAACGGCTCACGCGGGCATCCTGTATGCGGTGAGCACGGGGACGAACAGCACCGCCCATCAGTCGGCCACCGCCACGTTCAGCTTCTCGACGCCCGGCGTATTCAGCCTGACGCTGGACAATACCGGCAACCTCAACGGCATCGCCTCGGTGCTCGATGGGTTCAATTTCAACCAGTCCGGCCTCACCAGCTTCACCTTGACGGGCATCAGCAGCAGCGACGGACTCGTCACCTGCACGTCCTTCTCGGCGTCCAGCGGACGCTGCAGCGACTCCAATCCGGGCGCGCAATCCCTGTCCGACTGGAGCGCCAGCAGTACCGGCAGCTCGGTGTCCATGAGCGCCGGGCGCGGTCTGCACCCGTACGGCATCGTGAACGACTCGGCCGACACTTGGGTGGCGAAGCACGGCCGAAAAGGGGGGCTGACCAACCGTCAGCACAACCCGTACCTGGAAGGACCGGTGACGTTCACGTTCAGCGTCGGCCCCGACTCGATGCTGCCGACCGTCACGAACTTTCAGTTCCTCTTTGGTACCAGGCCTGATGTGATCAGCGGCGTCTGCACGTCGGACAATCAGTGCGCGCCAACGGAGGTCCCGCCCGTTGAAACACCGGAGCCCGGTGCGCTCGCGATGTTCGCCGCGGGCCTGTTCGGCTGCGCGCTGTTCATCAATCGCCGCCGCCGCGCTTCGCGCCAGCGCTGATCGGCGGATTCCGGCCGGTCACTCGGACACCTCTCGTGTCTCGCCGAACGGCCCCGCCAGGGGCCGTTCTCGTTTTGACGTCCCGCCCGCTGCTCTGAGTGCCCAAATCCACTACAGTGGCGCCCCATGGACAGCTCAACCGCCCTTCCGCGCCCGCGCGGTCCCCTCAACGCCTTCACCGTCGACGTGGAGGACTACTTCCACGTCGCCGCCCTGGCCTCGGCCGTCTCGCGCGACAGCTGGTCGAGCCGCGAGTGCCGCGTCGAGCGCAATACCGAGCGGCTGCTTGAACTGCTTCAGGCCCGCGGCGTGTCCGGGACGTTCTTCGTGCTGGGCTGGGTGGCCGAGCGGTATCCCGCGCTCGTGCGGCGCATCGCCGAGTGCGGCCATGAGGTGGCCTGCCACGGCTACTCGCATCAGCTGATCTACGAGCAGCGTCCCGAGGTATTCCGCGAAGAGACCGCCCGCGCCAAGGGCATGCTTGAGGAGGCGCTCGGTGAACCGGTGCTCGGCTACCGGGCGGCGAGCTTCTCGGTGATCCGCAAGACCCTCTGGGCACTCGATACGCTCATCGATCTGGGGTTCGCCTACGACTCCTCGATCTTCCCGATCCGGCACGACCGCTACGGCATTCCGGAGGCCTCCTCGGAGCCGGGGCCCTTCACCGCGCCCTCGGGCCGCTCGCTGGTGGAGTTCCCGATGGTGCCGGCGAGCGTGTTCGGCACGAAGGTGCCAGTGTGCGGCGGCGGGTACTTCCGCATCTTTCCGTACTGGCTGACCCGCGCCGGACTGCGCCAGATCAACGGGCGCGGCCAGGCCTTCCCCTTCTATCTGCATCCCTGGGAAATCGATCCCGGCCAGCCGCGCATCCGGGTCGGGGCCCTCTCGCGCTTCCGCCATTACACCAACCTGCACCGCTGCGAAGCGCGGCTCAACCGGGTGCTCGGGGAGTTCGCGTTCGCGCCGATGCGCGAGGTGTTGAGCGCACGCGGGTTACTCGAACGCGCAACGCCGGCGGCTGCCGCTGCAGGATGAAGGTCTGATGCCTCACGCCTCGGACGACGCATCAGGTGTCTCTGCGGCGCTCTCCTGAACCGCCGCTGCGCCGCATCCCTGCTCGCAACACCCCATCTCTCCCCGATCGGGAGACCCTTGCGCCGCAGACTGTCGGCCGTGAGGATCGTGGGTGACCGCGGCGCGAAGCAACCCGGGATGCGAGCCGTGCGAGTATCGAGTCCCTCGATGGTCACACTTGCTCTACAGCCCGCGTTCGCAGCAGCCGGGGGCCCGGCCTGATCCTCGATCGGGCGAACTCGCACCGTGACCTGCAGTCCGGCTCCTGACCTGACGTCCCGTGGGTGCATCGCATCGAATTCGCCACACGGCCCCTGGCGTCCACCCGCGCCTGACCGCCTCAATTTGTGCGCCAACTCACATTCTTCAGGCCCCTGGAACTGAATGACGGCTGAACATACCGAACCTCGGACTGTCGCCTTTCTCTGACGTCTATCGCCTCGCAAAAGACTGAGGCACCATCGGCGCCGGGCACACGAGCGCCGCCTCCAGCGTCAACGGCCGGTGCGGCGCGGCGTTATGCCCCGGTGTGAATCGCGCTGCGCCCGGCACGGCATGATCCCGCGCCGGGCCGGCGTTGCGATTTGCCTCAACAGTCTCCCTCGTAGAGGTCACTTCCATGAACTGCGTGCGTTCCCATTCCGCCTGGACCCTGGGCGCCAAACAGCTTCTCTCGGGACTCCTCGTGGTCGCAGCGCTGGCGCTGGCCGGCTGCGGCGGCTCGAGCATGAGTCCGTCTTCGGCGTTGAGCCCGCCGGTCTCGAGCAAACAGAGCCCCTGCAGCAGCGGCTGCGGGACAGCCGTGGTGTCGCTCACGGATGCGCCCGGGGATTTCGTCAGCTACATCGTCACCGTCGACGCCCTGACGCTCACCCGCTCGGACGGCTCGGTAGTGCAGACCGTACCGACCACCTCGCAGGTGGATTTCTCGCAACTGGTCAATCTGTCCGAAGTGCTGAGTGCCCAGCAGCTGCCGCCGGGCCAGTACACCTCGGCACAGCTGACCCTCGATTACAGCAATGCCGACATCGTCGTCAGCACCGCGAGCGGCAACGTCACCGTACCGACGGCAAACCTGATCAACGGCGCCACCGGCAGCGCCATCACCGGACCGATCAAGGTGACTTTGTCGTTCGGCAGCAACCCGCTCGTGATCACGGACGGGACCGTCTCGAACCTCGCGATCGATTTCAATCTCGCGGCCTCCAATACCGTGGACCTCACCGCGAGCCCGCCAACCGTCACGGTCAATCCCGTGCTCAGCGCGAGCCTCGCACCGGCGAGCAGCAAGCAGATCCACGTGCGCGGCCCGCTGGTGAGCGTCAGCGCCGGCAGCAGCGACTACGTCGTGAACGTCCGGCCGTTCTCCGATGACCAGGCCGAGTTCGGCCAGTTCACGGTCGACACGAATGCCTCGACCACGTTCCTCATCAACGGCACGAGCTACACCGGCTCGGCAGGGTTGAGCGCGCTCGCGGGCGTCTCGGCCGGCACGCTCACCACCGCCTACGGGACCTGGGACACCACCACGAACACGTTCACCGCGAGCGTGGTGCATGCCGGAACGAGCGTCGCGGGTGTCTCCGGTGACGCAGTCACCGGTACCGTTGCGGCGCGCAGCGCCGATACGCTCACGGTGGATGACGCGCTCGTGTTCCAGGCACCGGTGAGCAGCGCCAGCGGCGGCACACAGAGCGATGACCCCCTGCACTTCGCCCACCAGGTCACCGTCACGGTCGGCTCGGGCACGACGGTCACGGCCGAGGGTGAGACGGGAACGCTCAGCACCGCGGATCTTTCCGTGGGCCAGCGCGTACGCTTCACCGGCACGCTGAGCTCGAACGTCACCGGCACGTCGCTCGATGCGACCAGCGGCACGGCGCTGCTGAAGCCGACCCGCGGCACGGGCCTGTACATCGGAACGAGTACCGGCGGCATCGCCGTGAACCTGCAGTCCCTCGGCGAGGTCGATGCCGGAACACTCCTGTTCACCGGCACCGGCACGAGCTCGGCGACCGATGCCAGCGCCTCGAACTACCTGGTCGGGATCCCCTCGAGCTTCTCGACCAGCGTGCTCGCCGTCGGGATGCCGGTGCAGTTCACCGGGTTCGTCACGCCGTTCGGTGCCGCACCGCCGGACTTCATGGCGAACACGGTGGTCAGCTACGCCCAGGCCCATGCCGAGCTGCACGCGAACTGGACGAGCCCGGGTACCACCACGGCGTTCACTGCGCTGAGTTCGACGCAGCTGGTCATCGGCCAGCCGGCGCTCGTCAGTGCCATGACGCACACCATCCGGATCGGCGATACGATGATCGACGCCTCGACGCTGAGCGGCGGGGTGACGCTGGTCCCGGCGAGTGCGACGACGTCCAGCAGCTCGAGCACCAACGGCTCCTCGACCGATGACGGCGGGGAAGATCTGGCCTTCGCCATCGCGCACCAGTCGAGCGACTCGATCGATACCTTCGGGACCTTCGCCGACTTCACCAGCGCGCTCAACACGGACTTGAGCAATGCCTCGGTGGTCGGGATCTGGGCCAACGGCCTCTACGGCTCGAACGGCACGATCACCGTGAACCGGGTCTACGTGGTGCTGAACAACTGAGAAAGCGGGGGCCGCGCCAGGGGCGCGGCCCCTCGTCTGCAGGACGGCCACCGAATCCCCTCAGTGGCCGTCGATTTTTCTTACAGCCGCAGCATGTCCAGACAGAAAACTGACGCTAATCAATTGTTTTTAAAATAAAATTAGGAACTGGCCCGGAAATTGCTTTCTCTCGCATAGCGTCTCTTCCTCTCCACAACAAGGACACTTCGGCTATGCGTATTCCTGCAGTGCTTTGCGCAACCGCTCTGGCGGTTTCCACCGTGGGCTTGGCCCATGCCAATTCCATCAACCTCATCCAGAACGGCAACTTCGCCTCGACCTCGCCGACGACCACTGCACCGACTGAGTTCGGGACCGGTTCGCTGAATGGCTTTACCGCGACCCAGTTCATCACCAACTGGAGCGGCAACAACGGCTACGAGATCTGGTACCCGAGCGCCTCAGCGGCGATAGCCCAGGACGCCTACAGTGAGTGGGGCCAGGGCAGCACGCAGAACACCGGCAAAGAGAAGCTGTACACCACGCTGACCCCGCCTCCGGGCGGCACCTCCACGTTCGTCGGCCTCGATGGGGACCAGAGCTCCGGCGTGCAGTCGAGCATCGCGCAGACGCTGAACAACCTGACGATCGGCCAGGGCTACCTGGTGACGTTCAACTGGGGCGGATCGCAGCTGCAGAGCCGCACCGGCAACACGAGCGAGTACCTGGCCGTGTCGCTCGGCAGCCAGACCCTCGACACCCAGACGCTTTGGAACCAGAGCGGCGGGTTCACGGGTTGGAAGACCGGTTCGTTGTACTTCACGGCGAATGCGCCGTCGGAGACGCTGAGCTTCCTGTCCGTCGGCGACCCGACCGGCTATCCGCCGGTGGCCGTGCTGACAGATC